>CAZGOZ010000118.1:0-1518 GCA_964528025.1 uncultured Planctomycetia bacterium | reverse complement strand
CTTGCCCCTACGGATTTGACAATGAAGCGAATAGGTGCTATAATTGCTTCATAATATGAAGCGATTATATGAAGCGATTACTGCTGAAGGAGGGGGTGTTTGATGCCTTATATTTGGAAGCAAAAGAACTGGCCGCGTTTTACCTGGCAAAATGATAAGCTGATAAGCGTTTTGAGCAAGGCCCGGTTCGCTCAGGGGAAATTATTGAGCAAAGTCGGTATTCTGGGGCTGGGGCTCAGCAAAGAATCAAGATTTGAAATATTGGTTGAAGAAACTATGAAAACCGCTGCTATTGAAGGGCAGAAGTTAAACCAGGAAGCGGTTCGTTCTTCCGTTGCCGGAAGGTTGGGGGTGCCCAGCGCCGGAATTAAAGCGGTTGATAAAAACGCGGAAGGACTGATAGACGTGATATTGGATGCCACGGGTCGTTACAAAAAACCGCTGACAACGGAACGTCTGAAATCCTGGCAGGCGGCATTGTTCCCCTCGGGCTATTCCGGGCTGAGAAAGATCAGGGTCGGCCGGTGGCGCGGAAAGGAACCGATGCAAGTCGTATCAGGCGCCATGGGAAGAGAGAAGGTTCACTTTGAAGCGCCTTCCGCGGATAAAATCAATGCTGAAATGAAACAATTCGTGCATTGGTGGAAAATAGAATCAAAAGACATGGATGGACTGATAAGAGCGGGGGTGTCACATTTCTATTTTGTGACGGTGCATCCTTTTGAAGACGGTAACGGCAGAATTGCCCGGGCCATATCAGAAATGGCATTGGCCGGGGACGAAAAATCGTCACAGAGATATTACTCGCTTTCAGCGCGGATCATGAAAGAGCGAAAGGCATACTACAATATTTTAGAGAAAAGCCAAAAAGGGACAATGGATGTGACGGAGTGGCTGAAATGGTTTTTATCCTGTTTTTTAAGAGCGCTTGAGGATTCAGAGATTACGATCTCAAGGGTGCTGAACATATCGGATTTCTGGCATAAACACGCGGGGCTCAGTTTTAATAAAAATCAGAGAAAAGTTATCAATCGCTTACTGGAGTCGGCTCCGGAGGGATTCAAGGGCGGCCTGACCACGCGGAAATATGTGGCCATGACAAAAGTGAGCAGGGCCACTGCGTATAGAGATATCTCTGATCTCGTGGAAAAGGGCGTATTGAAACAAAATAAGGGTAAGGGGCGTAGCGTGTCTTACGGGTTGTGACCTAAGCCCAGCCTCGAGCGGCGCGAGAATTGCCGGGGCGCACTCCGCGCGCCCACGACAGATCACACCTCACAGATTACAGATCACCGACGCTTTGCGCTTCGTACATGTTATCGTGAAGGACGCGTTGTGAGTGTTTCTACCGGAATGAGATTCCGTACGAAACACTCACAACGCGTCTTTTGCGGTAGGGGGTAGTGTTTTTGTGGGGAGGCCGTACCACTCGCTTATCCGCTCGGGTACAGGGCACGCACACTTGCGGAAAGAAACAAGATACAAGATACAATAACCAAACAAGAAACAATAACCAAA
>CAZGOZ010000117.1:0-1534 GCA_964528025.1 uncultured Planctomycetia bacterium | reverse complement strand
ATGTTTACGAACTCAATCTGATGCCATGGGGGTATGATTCACTTTTCAGGATAAGGCGGAATAAGGATCAGGATTTTATGGCGGGAAGAATTACAGATCTTATCTCGTCTATATTGAAGGATTTTCGGAAAACAGGGGAATGGTTTGACCTTGAAGATCTGGATTGCAAGGCAAACATAATGCTAAAACTTGATGAATCCGGCGGCCTCGAGGACGTAAAGGTCGTGGACTGGGACTTAATCAGAAGGGTGCCGAATGAACGTGCACGATATGAGGATTTGGAAAAAATGGTTCAGGATAAACGAGAGAGTATACTGTGGGATGAAATGGGAAGGGCCCGGTTCTTTGGGCATGACTTCAGCGGCTGGGATTTTAGCGGCATAAAAATGCAGAAGACTATTTTTGAAGCGTGCAGTATGGAGGGGGCATCTTTTCGGAAAACCGCGATAGATGCGGGCGTGTTTTTTAATGTTAATTTAAAAAGATCTGATTTCAGGAAAGCGGTTATCATCGGGACTATTGTGTTTCTAGGGACAGATCTGGAAGGGGCCGATTTTAGAGGCGCCGTTTTTAAGAAAGCCGGCTCGGCTGATTCTGCGATAAAAAAGGTCTTTGAATATGTCCGGTTAAACCGCACGCGATTTGATGCCCATAATGGAAAACTGTTTGAACAAATGGGGTTTGATGTTGAATATAAGGAAGAAGGCGCTGATGCGTGGTGCGAAGTGACAAGTTTTGAAACGATTATGAAACGCGTGATGAATGCGCCGGAAAGGAAAAATGCCCGGCCGAAAACGGAAGAGTATGTAAATGCAGCTACCGAAGAAGTCACCCGCGTAATGACGCATGCGAGATATCCGGCGAAAAAGTATGTCGTGTTTATCGCGGAAAAAGATCTCAGCGCCACAGGGAAGAACGGGAGCGTTATTCCGAAAACGGCGCGGCACTTGAGAAAAGAATACAGGTTTGAGAACGTAACGGTGAAGACGTTTGACGGCACGCTGAAAGGTCTGCAAGAGGTCTATGATAAGCTGCACGACGCGATAGATGAAAACACGCGCGGTATCGTTTTCATGGACGAGGAAGACAATATGCAGTTTTCCATGATAAAAAACAGATTTCTTGTAATAAACAACGCGGAAGGGAAGATAGATTTTGTTCGGGAGGTCGTTCCCGCGGAAGGCGGATATATCGCCATACCCGCGCACGTTGCGCTCGGAGTGGGTCTCATAGATTTCCGTGACGGTAACCGTGGTAACCTGAACCGCCTCGCCGCGCTTATTGAACAGCTGACGCTGAGCAAGGAGATCGCACGCATATTCACGGAAAATCCGGACGCGCTTTTCAGCGGCCAGTTATGGCTCGTTCTGCCGACGATGGAGACGGTTAACATCGAATCAATGCCGGAAGTAAGAAGAGCCGAAGCCGCGGCCGCGATGGCGCTGTAAACCAAGCTGACGAGAATCGCCTCGAGCGCTTACGCCAGATCACACCTCACAGATCACAGACGCTCTGCTCTTCGTCCATGTTATAG
>CAZGOZ010000116.1:0-1596 GCA_964528025.1 uncultured Planctomycetia bacterium | reverse complement strand
TCGGAACTTGTAAGAAGCACTCCATGCGACAACGCGGTCTGTCTCTTGTAAGCCAGCTTCTGATAATCCAGATGCTTAATATCTATCGTGAGACATTCCGGTCTTGCCGTAAGTCCCCTGAAATAGTGAGGTATAATGTCCAACCTCGCCAGAGCAGCCTGTTTCAGCACATGCGAAATACCCTTCTGTTTAAGAACCATTCCGCAGTAAATACTGGCCAAAATAACAAGTAAAGATATCGCCAGTCCGGCTATTAATAAGAGTGTCCGCCGCATGTTACGCGGAAACCTTCTTAATATTCCAATCTTATCTTTAATGAGATTTGTTTTTCGCGACGGCAATAAACGCACCTAAGACACTCCTTCTCCGCTTTCAATTACCAACAGCAATACCCTGTGTGTTTTTAACATAACTTCTTGCAATACAACATATTGCACTATCCTAATCCGTATGTATTTCCGGTTGACACCTCAAGGTACGATAATATAGTATATACAAAGTCGCTTTCTGAATCAATCACAATAAGGGAATCCTCTCATAAGTGAACAAAACACAAAAAACGGCCATACTCGGGGTCTCCGCCTTTCACCATGACGCGGCAGCGGCGTTGATTGTGGATGGAGAGATTATCGCCGCGGCGCAGGAGGAAAGGTTTACGCGTAAAAAGCATGACCCTTCATTCCCCGAAAAAGCCATATCATACTGCCTTCGGGAAGGCGGGCTTAACACAAGCGATATAGCGCTCGTGGCTTTTTACGACAAGCCCTTCCTTAAATTTGAACGACTTTTGGAAACACATCTCGCGTATGCCCCCTTCGGCATCAGGTCCTTTCTCTCCTCCATGCCTCCCTGGATTAAACAAAAACTCTTCCTGAAAGAATATATAAGGGATAAACTCGGATATACGGGCAGCATCATCTTCCCGGAGCATCATCATTCCCATGCCGCAAGCGCTTTTTATCCCTCCCCTTTCAAGGAAGCCGCTATCCTCACGATAGACGGCGTCGGAGAATGGACAACCGTGAGTTTCGGTAAGGGCAAAGATAACAAGATAGAATTGGATTACGAACTGAAATTCCCCCACTCCCTCGGCCTCTTATACTCCGCATTCACTTATTACTGCGGGTTCAAGGTCAATTCGGGCGAATATAAGCTCATGGGGCTCGCTCCATACGGAGAACCGAAATATACCAAAGTAATTTCGGACAATCTCATAGATCTGAAATCAGACGGATCTTTTAAACTGAACATGAGATATTTTAATTACTGCGCGGGTCTGACAATGACAAACAAGCGCTTTCACAAATTATTCGAGGGTTCTCCGAGAAAACCCAAAAACCGTCTGGAACAAAAGCACATGGACCTGGCCAGATCAGTTCAGGTCGTCACCGAAACGGTAATAACGCGCATGGCAGAACATGTCCGCGCCAAAACCGGCATGAAAAACCTCTGTCTGGCAGGCGGCGTCGCGCTTAACTGCGTAGCTAACGGCAAAATATTACAGAATGGAACTTTTGACAATATATGGATACAGCCCGCCGCCTCAGACGCCGGCGGCGCGCTCGGGGCGGCTCTCGCCGGATGGCATGAATACTT
>CAZGOZ010000115.1:0-1624 GCA_964528025.1 uncultured Planctomycetia bacterium | reverse complement strand
CCTCAGCATTTCTCCGGAGCAGGCGGATTTAATTTTTCCGCGATGAAGTTGTTTGATGGAGTAACAAAAAGAGGCACCGGCAGGGATGATGATGCTCCGGAAGTGGTGTTCTTTCCGGTGGATGTCATTCCCACTGCGAAGGGCTATCTGTTGCGTTATCTGGTCACGAATAATTCGGTAAGGGATGTTGAAATAGATCTTTCAAAGATACGGATTTCCGTCGGAACTCCGAAAGAAAAATTCGTAAGCGCTGTTGACGTTGATCCCGCTAAAGACCGGAAGAACACGGTTCCACTTGCGTGGGAAATATCCGGTAAGGCCGCCAAGCCATTCAGCGGGAAATTTATTTTGGGCGCTTCTGTCAAAACCGACAGCCCTTCTTTGTTCTGGACGGATACTTTTCAAGCCGTTCTTGATGGTCCTGGAGATCCCGGCCGGCCCAATGCGGTTCTTCTGCAAACAGAGATTATGACGGACAATGAAGTGATGCATTATATAACGAACCCCGAGGTGCTCAGGGATGCTATTACCGGCGTTAAGGATTTGAGGATCGTGGTGCATGAATATAGTATGAATGTGCTGCATCCGCACAGCCTGCATGAAAATTGGAATGCAGGACCGGCATCCGACGAGAAGAAACTTTTGGACTACCCTTTTTTAGAAGTGACTGCCGGCGCCGGCGTAGACGCGCCCACGGTGCGTTTTAGGGATAAGGATGTCATGGTTTCGTCTTTGGTTATTATTCCCGAAGGTTATGTTCTGGAGATAGCGGCGGGCACTGTTTTGCGTTTTGCCGAAGGCGGCGGGATAGTGTCTTTCAGCCCGGTCAAAGCCGTCGGTACGGAAGAAAAACCGATTATATTTGAAGCACGAGAAGAAAAATCCGGTTGGTCCGGCCTGGCCGTGATAAGGGCGCGGGGGCAAAGTTTTTTCAGGCATGTTAAGATGTCCGGCGCGCGTGGTGGAAGGACCGGGCCGTATTATTTCTTCGGCGGGATTTCGGTGTTGGAGTCATCCGTGGATATGGCGCATGTTGAGATCAATAGATTTCTGTCGGATGACGCGATCCATCTCAATAAGTCATGGTTTAGCATTCGCGATTTAAAAGTCAGGAGTGTTAAAGGAGACGGCCTTGATGTTGATTGGGGCTTCGGGAGAATAAGCGATTCTGAGTTCAGTTTTATAGGCGGGGATTGTGTTGATTTTTCCGGATCTTTGGTTGAAATTTCTGAATGCGATTTCAATGAAGCAAGAGATAAAGGTGTTTCTGTCGGCGAGGGATCTGTGGTCAGTATCAGTTCAAGCGGTTTTCTGAAAAACAAGATAGGCCTTGCGATAAAAGATCAAGCGAAGGCATTGGTGAATAAATGCGATTTTATACAGAACCAAATTGGAATAGCGACATACATTAAAAAACCGTTGTATACGTACCCGCTTTTTGATATCAGGGACTGCAAATATTCCGATAATGCAGAGAACATTGCGCACGAATCCGCTGTTTTTTGCACACAAAAATATGACTAATGAGCAACCACTCAAACACTCTGAAAAATAAGCTTAAGGCCGGTCGGCATGCCTCCGTACAGGGAGGATCCACACCGGGCGGAGGGGCCCTGGTAGGAGG
>CAZGOZ010000114.1:0-1689 GCA_964528025.1 uncultured Planctomycetia bacterium | reverse complement strand
GGTCTTCTCTAAAAAATATCTTCCCCTGGCGAAAGCGGCCGGCAAATACGTTCAATCGTGGATAACGCGGAAAAGATCCCCGCTCTATGCAGGGCTGTTTATCACCCAGCGATGCAACCTGCGCTGCGTATACTGTTTTCCGGATTCGCCTCGCCGGCAGAAGGAACAGGAATTTTCTAAAGAGGAGATATTCAGAATAGCGGACGAACTGTACCGACTCGGGACGCGTTATATCACGATTCTCGGCGGCGAACCTCTCATGCGCGCGGATTTCGGCGAGATCGTGGACTATATTTCAGAAAAAGGAATCATTCTGGAAACCGGGACCAACGGTTATTTCACCGCGCGCAATCTTGATGCCCTGAAAAAATTGAGCCTTGTCTGCCATAGTATTGACGGCTGTGAGACCGAACACGATAAAAACCGCGGGAAGGGTTCGTATAAAAAAGTTGTAGAGAGCATAGAATTATGTGTGGCTAATAAAATCCCCATTCAATTGAGGGCGGTTTTCACGCGGAACAACGCCGGCAGTCTGGAATACCTTCTGGATCTGGCGGAGAAATACGGCACGAGTCTCGGCCTGGCGGAACAGGCGGTGGTGAGGCCTGAGGATGCCGCTTACGCGATGACGCAGGACGAACTCAGGGCATTCTGGAAAAAAGTAAGACGGTATAAGGCCGAGGGCCGTCCCGTGGATAAGTCATTCGCGCTTTTAGACAAGATCATTGAATATCCGACAGGCCCGGACCTGGACAAGATATTTACACGGGACGAAACGCCTCCCGACGGATATGAACGCCTTAAATGCAATCTGAGCGGAGGGTACATGTTTCTTGATTCTGACGGCATGTTATATCCATGCGCGCGTTTATTCGGAAAATTCGGCAGGAGCATTTACGATGCCGGCGGCATAAAAGGGGCATGGGAACATCTGTCGCAAAACGATTGTTTTCTGTGCCGTCAGAGCGTGCAGGACCTTAAAAGTTATTTTTTTTCACATGATTTGCAGGCGCTCGGAGTGGTCGTGTCAAATTTTTTGAGAAAGTAAGAATGCGAAATTATCTGACAGAATTAAAAGAGAATCCCGCGTATGAGGCGGCGAACGCCCTCGTGCCGGAAGGGCTTTGCCCCTTTTTATTTTATAATCTGACTCCATATGTTCACACGCTGTCCCGCGGCGGATGGTTCGGATGGGTGAAGCGTCACAAAAACCCGCTATACAGGAAAGCTTCAGGCGGCATGGATTTCGGGAAAAGCCGCGTTAATCGGCTTTTCCCGAACGAGGTTCTCGTGCGCTGTCCAAATCCGCGCGCGATGGTCGTTGCGGGTGTAGGACCGTGGACGGACGGTAAAATGAAGATACGAATTTTGAGATCACACGAGGCATGCGCGAACAATCATAGAAATGAAGAAGAATTTATTCTTGATGCCCGGAACGCGGAAGAAAAAGCTCTGAGCGTGAACGCGCTCTTTCCCGAAGCCCTTGGAGTTTCCGTGACAGGGAAAACACCTTGGGAGCAGCATAACGGTTGCAATATTCACCGAACGTTAAATGTTGAGGCAGCTGAGATCATTTCACCGTGCCGGTATCACCCCTCGGCTTCGCTCCCCTCGGCTTTGCTCCCCTCGGCTTTGCTCCCCTCGACTTCGCTCCCCTCGACTTCGCTCGGGACAGGCGGGACAGGCGGG
>CAZGOZ010000113.1:0-1695 GCA_964528025.1 uncultured Planctomycetia bacterium | reverse complement strand
CATGCCCCCTTCGAGAGCAGGGGATTAAACCCCCCTCGAGAACGGGGGACATGCCTTTTGGGGACACCCCTGAGCACAAAAAATAGGCGTTTTTCGCCAAAAACTGTAGGGCACCTTTTAAGGTGCCCTACTTTTCTACCAAATATAGTATAATAAAGACCGTCACAAACCATGAAGAAGCTCATAATTCTATCATTGCTCTTCTCTTGCTGCGGGGCGTTTACCGCCGAAACCGCGGAGGTTTTTACGTGGCAGGCTTCCGTAGAAGAGGCAAAAGCGCATAATCCGAATCTCGTCGCGTCGGTAGAACAATTGAATCAGGCTGTAGATGACGAATTAATAGCCGAAAGCGGATTGTTGCCGCATGCGGATATTGCGGCCACGGTCAAAAAATCAAAAGTATCCGATCGAAAAGAAACTAACGTTTCCGCATACGGCTTGACCGGCCGGCAGTTGTTGTTTGACGGGTTTAAAATATCCGCCGATGCTGCATCCGCTGCCAGAATGATAAGGGCCGCCCGTTACAATTACGATGTAGTTTCTTCCGACGTGCGCCTGGGGCTAAGGGTGGCTTTTGTGGAACTTTTGCGGGCGAACGCTCTTTTGTGGGTTACCGAAAATATCAAAGCGCGAAAAGAACAGAATCTAAAACTCGTGCAGCTTCGTTATGACGCGGGCAGAGAACACAAGGGCTCGTTGGTGTTTGCCATGGCCGATGTATCTCAGGCCGAATTTGAAGTTACAGAAGCGCATCGCGCTATTGAACTGTCGCAAAGAAGGCTGTTAAAGGAATTCGGCAGAGATGTATTCAGTCCGATAAAGGCAGAAGGAAACCTTGAGATTCTGTTTACCGACAGGGCAAAACCCGCTTTTGAATCCATGGCCGCAAGCACGCCTTTTTTGAATGAACTTATCGCAAGAAAAGAAGCGGCGATATTCGGAGTAAAAGCCGCGAAAGCGGATTACTTTTTCCCCAAAATTTATGCGGACGCGTCTATCGGCAAGAGCGATTCAGAACTCTCGCCCAACAAAGACGAATGGTCAACCGGTATAAACCTGTCATATCCTTTTCTTGAAGGGGGAAGGAAAGTCGCGGACATCAAAAAAGCCAGAGCTAAACTTGCGGAAAGACAGGCCGTAGAAAAAAGCGGCCTCGACGAGGTAATTTATACCCTGCAAGAAACGTGGACTGTCTGGCAAAATGCCATTGACAGAGTCAGCGTAAGGCGAAATTTTTTAGAAGCAGCGGAACTTCGCGCCAAAATCACCCAGGCTCAATACTCAAATGGTTTGGCGCTTTTTGATAACTGGATCATCATTGAGAATGAATTGTCCAGAAATAAAAAAGAGTATTTAAATTCTATGGCCGAGGCGTTAATCTCCGAGGCCTACTGGATACAGGCAAAAGGAGGCACGTTGGATTATGATGAAGAAGCTTAAAATTGTTATCACAGTGTTAGTTCTTATTGCCGCAGGGGCTTTTTTTATGATAAACAAAACGCAAAGCCCAACTGAGGGGGATGTCGTTGAAGAAATAAATCCATTTCTGGGCAATATACAGGCAACCATTCCCACGACGGGCGTCATTGAACCGCAAAACCGGCTTGAGATCAAACCTTCTATAAGCGGCAGAATTGAAAAAATACTCGTGCGTGAAGGCGACAGCGTAAAAAAAGGAGATATCCTGGCATGGAT
>CAZGOZ010000112.1:0-1746 GCA_964528025.1 uncultured Planctomycetia bacterium | reverse complement strand
TTTTTTCGCAAAAAAGATGTTTATGGCGCGGCGCTGGCCGTTATTTTTCTGGGAATAGCCATGAATTATTACCTGCCACATTATGTTTTTTTGTGCACCGCGGTTTTTGTCTTTTTCATTGTGCTATTCCGCGTAAAAGAGATTCCGTCCGTCCTATTGGTTTTAAAAAATCGTTATAAGGTTGTTTTTGCCGGGTTGGTCATCGCGGCGCTTGCGGCCTCTCCGGCCCTGTTCTTGCACACAGAACTTCCGAATTATGTATCTCCCACGAGGGGAGGAGAGATATCCGTTTCCGCGGAAGATATGGGAGAGGAGCCGTCAGTTAAAGCCGCGTTGCGAGATTATAGGATACTGTTGGAAAAGGCCGTTCCGTTCTACTCAAATCATCATGCGTTTTACTTCGGGATCATTCCTCTTCTTTTGATCCCTGTTGCTTTAATGGGATGGAAGAAAGATGGACTGATCCCGGTTTTCGTTCTCAGCGCGGTGGTATTCGTGTTTCTCGGCACCGGCAACGATTTCTGGGGGTATCGCCTGCTCACGCAGCATGTTCCGAAGTTTGATATGCTCCGTCACTCTTTTGGGTTTGCCCATTTTGTCTCTTTTTTCTTGATAGTGCTCGCCGGGTATGGTTTCAGGGAAATATTGAAGAGGTTTTCGTCTCGTGCGTCCGGTTTGAAAGTAACAATTCTTATTTTTTTCGCTTTTATGCTCATGTTTTTTTGCTCTCCGAAGATCAATGTGATCCGGTTCGGCGCATCCGGCGTTCTTGCATTGATATTTTTAGCCAACGCGCGCCGGATATTTTCCGGCCGTGCAGCGCGTTACGCCGCCGGTTTTTTTTATCTGCTTGTCATGGTTCTTTTGTTCACGGATCTCACATGGGCCTATACTGAAAGGCGTGACGGCCGATTTTCGGGGAGGCGTCTGGCAAAGATAACCGCTATACAGTATCCTGTCATGAGAGATTTTTATCCTGCTGCGTCGTGCGTGAAACCTCCGGATTACAGCCCTCTTTTCTTTAAGAGAGCGTCTTTAACACATTGGAACGGTGATTTTATACTGTTCCGGGATAGACATCTGGATGATATGCTTAGACGTTTTGTTCCAGGTGCCGGCCATGAAAAAGCTTTGGGCGTCGGAGGCCAGACCGTTTATTTTACGCGGAAAGCCGTAATAATTCCGGAGGCCGTTTCAGGGGAGCAGTTCATTGATGCTGTTTATGCGGGAGCGTCCGGACGGAACAAAGAAGGAAAGAGGTCGGTGTTTTTCAGCGAGAAAGACATTGATTTTACCGCGCCCATCATGTCGGAGACAACTTCCGGGAAATGGACAATTGTGTTTCCCGCGGAAAGGACGGACCCGAACAGTATTGAGACGCGCGTAAACGCCCCTGAGGACGGTTTCTTCGTGCGTTTGGAGAATTTCCATCGCGGGTGGAAAGCGTTCATTGATGGAAGAGAGACCCGTGTTTACAGGGCGAATTACGCCTTCCAGGCCGTGAGGGTGCCGAAAGGCGAGCATACGATTCTCTTTAAGTTTTCCACGATATACCCCTGGCTTTTTTATACGCACGTGTTCTGCGTAATCCTGTGCTGGGGTTTATTTAATGTGTACCTTTTTAGGCCCGACAAATATAAGAGAAATGGGTAATTATGTGGGTAATTATGCAGGTAGCCCGGGAAATAGCTTAAGGCCGGCCGGCATGCTTTCGTACAGGGAGGATCCACACCGGGCGGAGGGGCC
>CAZGOZ010000111.1:0-1755 GCA_964528025.1 uncultured Planctomycetia bacterium | reverse complement strand
CTTGCGCCGCTGTCAGGGATTACGGATATTCCTTTTCGCATGATGGCCAGGGAGTTTGGATGCGCTTATGCGTTTACCGAGATGATAGACGTTAACGGCATAGCGTACGGTAACCGCAAGACATTCCGGTTGATGGAAAGATTTCCGCAAGAGGGTCCTCTCGGCGTTCAGCTCGTGGGAGAAGACGTGGACAGATTAATTAAGGCGGCCGTGATATGTGAAGAGAAGGGGTTTGAAGTTCTTGACGTTAATGCCGGCTGTCCTGCCCGTAAGGTGGTTAAAGGCGGAAAAGGCGCCGCGTTATTACGTGATCCGGCAAAGCTTGCGCGGATCGTCCGAGGGCTCGTAAAAAATATTCGTATCCCGGTGACCGTAAAAATAAGAAGTGGCTGGGACGCGGAGAATCTTAACTATCTGGAAGTGGCAAAAGCGGTTGTAGGAGAAGGCGCTGCCGCAATAGGCATACATTCGCGGACGAAAGCAGAGATGTACAAGGGTAGGGCCAACCGTGAGATTATCCGCGATTTGAAAAATAAAATAACTGTTCCGGTTTTTGCCAGCGGAGGAATTTTCTCGGCTGATGACGTTGTTGATGTTTTCAAGGAAACGGGATGCGACGCGGTTTTCGTGGCAAGAGGAGCGCTCGGCAGGCCGTGGATTTTCAGTCAGATAAACAATCGTCTTTTGAATGGCGCTCCGCCGGAGGAAATGACATTTGACCGCATAAAAGACGTGATAGCGCGGCATTTTTCCCTTTGTCTACAGTTCGGCGGCGAAAAGACCGCCATGAGGCGGATGCATAAACATCTCATGTGGTATCTAAAAGGGTTTAAAAATTGCTACACTGTCATGGCAGAGTATCGACGGATGCGGGAAGAGGGTGTAGTATTCGAAGAATTCATGAAACGCCTTCATGTGGATGAACACAATTGTTTGAGTCTGGAACTTACGCGAAAAGAGGGAACTATATGATAAAAGAAGAGATTATCCTGGCGTCTTCTTCGGAGAGAAGGTCACGCATTCTTTACGAGAGTGGTATCCGTCATCGTGTCGTGCCGGCGGATGTTGAGGAAACAAAGGATTCATCCCGGCACATTTCCGAAACGGTAGTGATTAACGCCGTGATGAAAGCCGAGGCGGTTGCCGCGCTGCATGCGGACGCCGTTGTGATAGGCGCGGACACGCTCATCGTGCACGGAAAAGATATAATAGGCAAACCCGCCGATGAAAAAGAAGCGTTTGAGACATTGAAGCGGTTCTCGGGGAGCAGGATAGAGGTTTTTACCGGGCTCTCGGTCATCCGTTCTTCCGCGGGCAAAAAGGCGGAGGGCTTTGAGAAAAGCGCCTTGAATATAACGGCGCTCACGGAGGAACGCATCAAACGATATTTCAAGCTTCTCGTGCCGTATGATAAGGCCGGCGGATTCTCAATAGAAGGCATCGGCTCGCTTATCTTTGACGATATTGAAGGCTCATACTTCAACATCCTGGGCCTCCCCATGACCCGCCTCAGCACCCTATTCACGCAGACAAAGTTGGATATATTAGATTACGTGAGCACGAATCCGTAAACAAATAGGGACGTCACCTATTTTGTTAGGAACGAAACTTAGAATATTACTAACAAATTAGAACAGGGGACATGCCTTTTGGGGACACCCCTGAGCACGAAAAATAGCCGTTTTGACGCGTTTTTGGAATTGGCCTTGAACGGCGCGGAGAATTGCCTGAGGGCCTTGCTCGCGGAGAATGGGC
>CAZGOZ010000110.1:0-1879 GCA_964528025.1 uncultured Planctomycetia bacterium | reverse complement strand
CGTCACCCATTTAAATAGCTATTTAATTTTTAATAAATGGGTGACGTCCCTATTTCTTTACATTGCGGCTTTACCTTGGTAGGTCCATGACGTATAATACCTGATGAAGCGAAGATTAGGGAGGGGCGTTTGACCAGAGAACCGGTGGTGGCGGGGCAGTTTTATCCGTCTGACAGGGAAGAGCTTATCAAAGAGCTGAACGGGATGAATCCCGCCGGTCTTGAGAAAACTAAGGCTATCGGGGCTGTTGTGCCTCATGCCGGATATCCCTATTCCGGAGCCGTGGCCGGAGCGGTTTATGCAAGGTTGGAGGCGCGAAAAACATACATTATTCTGGGGCCGAATCATACCGGAAACGGGGAATATTTTGCCGCCTACCGGGGATTATGGAGAACTCCTTTGGGAATAATGGGCACGGATGAGGGCCTTTTAACGACGATAATGCGCAACACCTCTCATATAACCGAAGATCCGTCAGCGCATCTCAGCGAGCATTCCATAGAAGTCCAGTTGCCGTTCATACAGCAAACGGCGCCGGATGCGGGAATAGTTGCCCTGACTTTACGCGAAGGGCGTATTCCCGCGTTACAGGAAATATCCGCTGCGATTGTTTCCGCGATAAGGGAAGAAAACGCCGATGTTGTTATTATAGCGTCAAGCGATATGACGCATTACGAGAGTCGCGAAGCCGCCCGGGAAAAAGACCATGCGGCTATTCAGGCGATACTCAATCTTGACGGCGAAGGGTTGGTAAAGATTGTTAAGGAGCGCAATATTTCTATGTGCGGATACATTCCCGTTGCGATAATGCTCATGTGCGCGAAAAAAATAGGCGCGAAAAAAAGTGAACTTATAAAATATTGTGACAGCGGAGACGTCTCCGGAGATACTGACGAGGTAGTTGGCTATGCGGGTGTGATAGTGAGTTGATAGGTGATGACGTTCAAGGCGAAAGACACAAAAAACAAGAATGTAGTGATCAGTAAAATTCAAATGACAAAGCACAAAATCCAAAATAAATCCAAAATCTCAAATCCAAAGAACAAAACCTTTATTTGTGTTTTGAATTTTGTTATTTGTGCTTATTTTGTGCTTTGAATTTTATCATTTGACATTATTTGTATCTTGTAACTTGGTTATTTAATGAAGGAGGGGCAATGGGATTATTTAAGAAAAGAAAAAGGATTCTCGCCCTCGGCGGAGGCGCGGCCAGGGGATTATCTAATATCGGTGTTCTGAAAGTACTGGAGAAGCATTTTGGCCGGGGGAATTTGCCTTTTGACATGATTATAGGCACCAGCATAGGAAGTCTGATAGGGGCCGCTTATTCTACCGGACTATCTCCGGAAGAAATGGAAGCCAAAGCCCTTGGTTTTAGCTGGCAGAACCTCGTGGATTTCGGAATTTATCCCACGGGCCTTATCAAGGGAGACAAACTTGAAAAAATAGTTTTTGAAATGATTGACGGGAAAACTTTCAGTGACATGCGGATACCTTTTGCCCTGCTCACGACAGACATAGAGACCGGTGAAGAACTGACCCATACTTCCGGTGACCTGATAAGGCTGATAAGAGCCAGCTGTTCCTGGCCCGGCATATTCTCGGCGGTGGAGATTGAGGGGCGATTGCTCGTAGACGGCGGAGCGCGAAACAGTATTCCGACAAAAGCCGCGATTGAAGCCGGGGCGTCTTTTATTCTTGCTGTGAATCCCGGTTTTGCCGTTCGGAACCAGAAGGGCGATAAAGGAAATAATGTTCTGAAGGCAATGGTTCAGTCCATGCAGATCATGGGCGAGGAACTGAATGAGTATCAGTCCGCGGCCGCGGATATGGTAATAAAACCTGACCTTAAAGGCGTGGACCAATTCGGATTTGATAA
>CAZGOZ010000109.1:0-1900 GCA_964528025.1 uncultured Planctomycetia bacterium | reverse complement strand
AAAATACGGGTTATTTGATAAACCATATCGCGTTGACGCCATCGGCATAATGCTCAATACTGAAGGCGGATTGCAAACCCTGACTCACATCAAAAACGCGATACAAGATATGACGGGGTATTGAAGAATGAACAGATCCCCCGTCAAGCCCGGGATAGCAAGGAGTGCGGTCACCCAATTTGCTATCCCGGCTTTGAGCCGGGATCTCTGATCATTTTGGGCAACTATTTTATGTAATTGGTATAACCACTAACGAAAGGAATCTCTTATGCATGCAAAAGTTAATTCGGGCGGTGTTATCGGTGTTAACGCGTATCCAATCGATGTTGAAGTAGATGTATCGGGAGGCATGCCGAGTTTCTCGGTAGTGGGACTGCCCGACACCTCTATAAGAGAAAGCCGTGACCGAATTCGTTCGGCAATTAAAAATTCCGGTTTTTATTTTCCGAGCACAAAAATTACCGTTAATCTTTCCCCGGCAGATATAAAAAAAGAAGGTATAGGTTTTGACCTGCCGATAGCGCTAGGAATACTCGGAGCCACTTACGTTCTAAAACAAAGAGAACTGGACGGAATAGTTTTCTGCGGAGGACTTTCCCTTAACGGCAAACTTAAATATTTCCGCGGCGCGTTACCGATCGCCATGTCTTTAAAAAAATATTCCGGTTCCTTTATCATGCCGAAAATGAGCGCTTATGAAGCGGCGAATATCCCCGGAATATCCGCGTTCAGCGCGGAATGTCTTAGAAAAGTCATTGATCACTTAAAAAAAATAACACCTCTTGAGATCATAACTGTCGCGCCGAGAAAACCGGACGAAAACAAACCCTATAGCGGCCTTGATTTTAACGACGTTAAAGGTCAGGAACACGTAAAACGAGGTCTTGAAGTTGCCGCTTGCGGCAATCACAACATACTTCTTCTGGGTCCCCCCGGTTCAGGAAAAAGCATGCTGGCAAAAAGGTTCCCTTCAATCCTGCCGGACCTTGCGGAGCAAGAAGCGCTTGAAACAACCAACATTTACAGCGTTGCCGGCAAACTGAAAAACAGCGGCCTATTGTACGAAAGACCGTTCCGCGCTCCGCACCACACGATCTCGTATGCCGCGATGGCGGGCGGCGGATCATGGCCGATGCCGGGAGAGATCAGCCTTGCCCACAACGGAATACTTTTTCTTGACGAATTTCCGGAATTCCGCCGTGATGTATTGGAAACTTTGCGTCAGCCTCTTGAATCAGGAAAGATCACCATTGCGAGGATCAACCGCGCGCTCGAATATCCTTCACGTTTTTTGCTTATTTCCGCGATGAATCCCTGCCCATGCGGGTATTTCACCGATCCTCAAAAAAAATGCCAGTGTTCTCCCCATCAAATACAGCGCTATCTTTCTAAAATATCCGGCCCTCTTTTAGACAGGATAGATCTGCATCTTGAAGTGCCGCGTCTGAAATATAACGAACTATCACAAAAAAGAACGGGCGAATCTTCCGAAACGATCAAAAAACGCGTAATAACCAATAGAAACCTTCAAAGAAAAAGATTCGGCTATAAATCCACACACGCCGGTTATAACGCTTATATGACTTCGAAAGACATAGAAACTTTCTGCGGCATGTCAAAAGACGCTGAGCTTATACTAAAAGAGGCCATACTTGAACTGGGCATCAGCGCCAGAGCCTACGACAAAATATTAAAAATATCGCGCACCATCGCCGACATGGAGTCTTCCGAAACAATAGAAACAAATCACATCTCCGAAGCCATCGGCTACCGTTCATTAGACAAAAGTCTATGGAATTAAATAGGGACGTCTCCCATTTTGTTAAAATTACGAAAGGAGCCATTATACCAATTACATTAATTAATTGCACATTTTAAACTACGAAATAAGTGCGTGTAT
>CAZGOZ010000108.1:0-2003 GCA_964528025.1 uncultured Planctomycetia bacterium | reverse complement strand
TTAGAAAGAGTGTTCCCGCGCTTACGACTATCGCCTTTATGATTGTTTTTGCGGGGGATTGTTTCGGTGTTTGGGGGGGGTCTTTGGTGGCAATGGGTGTTTTGGTTTTTTTTATGTGCGATTTTAGAATAAAATTGGTCAGAAGCAGTTCTGCTGTGGCCCATACAATTAGAGCAAGACCCGGGGTATTATCAACAATGCTGGTGAAGGCGGTTGATGACGATGTGAAAAGTGTAAGAAATGGAAGTATTCCCGCGGCCGCAACGAATGACCTGCGTATTGTTCGCTTGCTTTTGGCCTCTGCCGGCTGTCTCAAAACCAAACCGCTGGATGTCTTTATCACATTTTTTACGAGAATAAAATACAGCATGCTTGTAACGGCCCCGATGCCCAGAGCATTGGTCCAACTACCACGCGAGAGGTACCTAATCGCAAGCGCCGACGCGGGCACAAACACCGCGCCTATAGCGGCTGATGCTTTTATCGCGCGCGCGCTGATAGCATCTCTAAAATTCCTAAACATATCCCTCTTAGCGGACCACTGTCCTTCTATTATCCGTTTATCTGACTCTTTAGACACGATTCCTGCCATCAGCAAGGAATATAAAGCGATAGTTCTTGCTATCAGCAAAAACATGGGTACATCTGCAGAATAGTATTCGTTAACCAACGCATACGGCAAAATCATGAATGGAAAGCTCTGTTTAATACTCAAAGAGAAAGCAGGAAGAAAAAATGAACGGAAGGCCGGTCGAACCCTTGCAAACAATGAAACTATCGGCAACATTCCGAACATGCCGCCAATATGCGTCCGCGCTTCTTCATGAAGTGTTATGAAGCGTCTTATCCGCAGAGAAAGATCATGAAATGCCGGATGAACTTTACCCTCGGCCGTGGCGATTTTAATTCTTCTTAACTCCCGGCGTGACGGCCCCCCGTTCTTTTTAGAAGGATAAAAATTCGCCAACGATTTAGTTATAGCACCCGATGTCAGAAAATAGCGCACCGTTGACCAGAAAAAATACAATACGGGTATTTGAGCGACTACCAGCCCCGTTACAAATACGTCTGACATTATTCTGCGTGAAAAGTTCTGCAAATAGAAGTTTCTGATCATTACATCCGCCGCGGTACTCGCCGCCAATGCGGCAGCGGATACCATTGCTGCGCGCAGAGCATTCACGGCCATGAGGTTATGCGGGCTTCGGCCGCCGGGCTGTTCTTCGTCCTCTTTCGCAACTTCATCCTTTGCCTTCTGTTCCGCCACTTGAGAATCTTCTTCTATTGTTGGTTTGGCGGGGGTTTGTTTTGGTGTTTCTTGTTTTTCTTCTGCGAGTGAGGTTTTTGACGGTTCTTCGGCGGGGGCAACGTCAGGGCGGGGTAACCCCGCCCCTACGGCTGTTGGGGCATCCACTTCAACTATTTTCAATTCCGGCGCGTCTTTACGTGGCGCGGCGGGCACATTTATCGGCACTACGACGCCATTTGTCACCCGTACTTCTCTTACCGCGTATTCGCTTTCGCCATCTATTACACCTGTATATCCGGTAAGTTCTCGGACGGTAAGGTTCTTTTTCAACGCAACCTCTATGACGCGTTCCTTTTCGTCTTTCCTTTTATAGGGAATTACTATTGTATTGCCGGTTTTTGTCGGATTGACTCGCGCAAGGTCTATCCCCGCACGATTGACTTCCGGGATCTCATTTTTCATGACCTGTTCCAATGATTCGAGCCGGAGCTTTCTCCCCTTGGCATTAGGTTCATTCAGCATATAGGCACTTATATGTGAAATAACGGCCCTAAATCTCATGTCGCGGAAAACGTCCAACTGCCGCATGGCTGCGTCCATCGTCTGTTGCTGGAATATGAACTCCGTTGCAAGAGCGGGGGTATTCCCGCCCGGACTTTTGGGATACGCCCATGCGATATCAAGATTAAGGAATGTAACTATTAGGATGACAGAAATTAACTTGAAAAGAATACAATTTTTAACACGGCTCATA
>CAZGOZ010000107.1:0-2005 GCA_964528025.1 uncultured Planctomycetia bacterium | reverse complement strand
CCGCCGGATTCGAGCCGAGAATGGGGTTCAATGGTTCGAGGGCGCGGCGGAAGGGCGAATGTTATTCGCCCATACGATTTTTATGTATGATTTCGTCTTTCGAAGGGAACATAGAAATAGAATTCGTAGGGGCGAATAACATTCGCCCTTGTTGCTTTTGGCGAAAAACGCCTCTTTTTCGTGCTCAGGGGTGTCCCCAAAAGGCATGTCCCCCGTTATCCCCTCGTCATTCTCCGAGAATCAGGCGGAGGAGACGGCTTAGGTCTTCGTTGGAGAAATACTGGATCTCTATTTTTCCGCGTTTCTTGCCCTGGATAAGAGAAACCTTCGTGCCTAGTTTGTGTTGGAGCGTTTCTTCAATTTGCGCCGTTTCCGGATCTTTTGTTGATTGTTTTTTCGGCACGGCGATGGAAACCTTGCGCGCAAGGTTTTCCGTCTCCCGCACGGAAAGGCCCTTTCTCACGATTAGTCGGGCGATTTTTTCGCGCCTGCGTTCTCCGGGTATGGACAAGAGCGCCTTGCCATGCCCCGCGGAGATCTTGCCCTCTTTAATATACTCCTGTATCTTGTCCGACAACGTTAAGATCCGCAGACTGTTGGATATCGTTGTTTTATCCTTGCCTACCATCTGTCCGACCTTGTCCAGGGTATATTCAAACTTCTCGGTCAGCTCTCGGTACGCTCTCGCTTCTTCAATGGCATTCAGCTCAGCTCTCTGTATATTTTCTATAAGAGCGATCTCCAAACTGCTGACATCATCTATGCCGCTCCTTACTATGGCGGAAATTTCTTCATACTGCAGGCGTTGCGCAGCCCTGAACCGCCTCTCGCCGGCTACAATCTCATATCCGTCGCCGGCAGGACGCACCAATATGGGCTGTATTATGCCTTTTTCTCTGATGGAGCTGACGAGTTCGTCCATTTCCGTTTCATTGAACTTTGTCCGTGGCTGAAATGGATTCGGGACGATATCGGTTAGACGCAATCTTTCAACCTTTTCGTTGACCTTACCCGTTGTTTCCGTGATCAGCGCGCTTAGTCCTTTACCCAGCCTCTTTTCCATGGCTTTCCTCCGCGGTTATCATATCTTCTTTATTTTCGGTATGTTCTATTATTTCATCTATACCAAGAATCTCTTTTGCTACTTCTTCATATTTTTTTGCTCCGATAGAATCGGGGGCATATAAAGCAATGGGTTTACCAAACCCCGGAGCCTCTGTGAGTTTTATAGTTCGCGGTATTATCGCTTTATATACATCATCCCCAAAATATTGCTTAACCTCATTAATAACTTCCTTAGTCAATTTTGTCCGGTAATCCGCCAGTGTCATCAAAACGCCTTCAATCTCTAACTTGGCGTTGAGATTATCTCTAACCAGATCCAATGTCTTCAGCAACTGGCTCAATCCTTCGAGGGCGTAATATTCGCACTGTATAGGTATAATTACGGAATCTGCCGCCGTCAATCCGTTTATGGTAAGAAGCCCCAAGGAAGGAGGGCAATCAAAGATAATAAAATCAAACTCCCGCTTAAGGGCCTGTATCGCTTTTTTTAAGCAGATCTCCCGGCCCATGGTATTCACCAGTTCAATTTCAGCGCCGGTCAGATTTATATTGGACGGTGCCAGAGATAAAAACTCTATTGCGGTTGGAAGGATAATTTCATCCAGGCCTATATGTTCGTGCAGGACATCGTATATGCTATGTTTTACTTGTGCCTTGTCTGTGCCGAGGCCGCTGGTCGCGTTGGCCTGAGGATCCAGGTCCATGAGAAGGGTTTTCTTTCCGAGCAGGGCAAGATATGCCGCGATGTTGAGCGCGGACGTTGTCTTAGCAACGCCGCCTTTCTGGTTGCAAAACGCTATTTTTCTCATTGAGTGAACTATACCTTATAACTTTGCCAAAGTCAAATTGTTCGTGCCGAATGTGTTTCCACGTGGAAACCAGCTAAATAACCAAGATACAAGTTACAAGATACAAACAATATTCAAATCACAATAACCAA
>CAZGOZ010000106.1:0-2061 GCA_964528025.1 uncultured Planctomycetia bacterium | reverse complement strand
TCTTCTATGCGTAAGAGCTCATTGTATTTACAAACGCGGTCTGTCCGGCAAAGAGAGCCGGTTTTTATCTGCCCCGCGCCGGTGGCCACCGCCAGATGCGCTATGGTTGTATCCTCCGTTTCACCCGACCGGTGCGAAATAACGGACGTGTATCCGGCTTCTTTGGCCATCTTAATCGCCGCCATGGTTTCCGTGAGCGTGCCTATCTGATTCACTTTTATCAGGATGGAATTGGCAACGCCTTTTTCTATGCCTTCTTTAAGGCGTTTGGTATTGGTCACAAAAAGATCGTCCCCGACCAGCTGAATTTTTTTACCGAGCCTGTCGGTCATTGTCTTCCATCCGTCCCAGTCGTCTTCGGCAAGTCCGTCTTCAATGGATACTATCGGATACTTCTCAGCCCAGTCGGCATAAAAATCTACCATCTGCTGGGCGGTTTTTTTGGGGTCTTTTTCGGCGTTGAGCACATACATTCCGTTTTTATAAAACTCGCTTGAAGCCGGGTCAAGCGCTATGGATATATCCTTTCCCGATTTGTATCCCGCTGCCCCAATGGCCTCAAGAATAACTTCAACCGCTTCCTCGTTTGTCCTGAGATTCGGGGCAAAACCGCCTTCATCTCCCACGGAAGTGGAAAGTTTCTTTGCCTTCAGTATTTTTTTGAGCGCGTGAAAAACTTCCGCTCCCATACGCAGGGCTTCTTTAAATGAACTCGCCCCAAGCGGCATGATCATGAATTCCTGGAGATCTACGTTGTTGTCCGCATGACTTCCGCCGTTGAGGATATTCATCATCGGCGCGGGTAGTATCACCGCGTCATCGCCTCCCAAATATCTGAAAAGCGGCAGGTTTTGCGAATCAGCGGCGGCTTTCGCGGCGGCCATGGATACGCCGAGAATAGCGTTGGCGCCGAGCCTCCCCTTGTTCTCCGTGCCGTCAAGCCGGATAAGCTCATCGTCCAGCTCTTCCTGCTTCGCCGCATCCATGCCTTTTACCTTGGCCGCTATCACCGTGTTAACATTATCAACGGCTTTCGTTACCCCTTTGCCGCCGTATCGGTTTTTATCGCCGTCTCGCAGTTCAACCGCTTCGTGTTCTCCCGTAGAAGCGCCGCTTGGAACCGCTGCCCGGCCGAACGAACCGTCCTCAAGAATAATATCTACCTCAACTGTCGGGTTGCCTCTTGAGTCCAGAATCTCCCGCGCTTTCACATTTTTAATCTTCGTTGACATTCCTTCTTCCTTCCGTTTGCTCTTAAATAAATAGGGACGTCACCTATTTAAATAACTTTTTACTTTTTAATAAATAGGTGACGTCCCTATTTTACTATTCGCACTCTGTCGCCTTCTATTCGTAGTTTTCCGTGGACAAAAAGGCGTACTGCTTCGGGATATAGCCGGTGTTCTTCGGCGTGGATCTTGCCTTCCAGTATATCAAGCGTGTCACTTTCATCAACGTGCACTTCGGTTTGAAGCACTATCGGGCCGTCGTCCAACTCTTCTGTTACGAAATGCACTGTTACCCCCGTTATCTTTACCCGCTGGCTAAACGCGTCTTTTATGGCGTGCGCTCCCTTGAAGGCGGGTAAAAGCGACGGATGAATATTGAGTATGCGCCCCTCGTATTTTTTTACGAAATACGCGCTGAGCATCCGCATGAATCCGGCGAGAACAATCAATCCTGTCTTTTGCTTCTCAAGTTCCCGAGATATTTCCCTGTCATACGCCTCGCGGGTACCGTAAGCGCCGGGTTCCAGAATAAAAGTTTTAATGCCCGCCTCTTCCGCGCGTTTCAGCGCGAGCACGCCGGGCCTGTCGCTCACTACAAGGGTAATCCTGCCGTTATCCAGATCGCCCTTTTTTTGAGCCTCAATAAGCGCCTGCAGATTACTGCCGTTACCCGATACGAATACGGCTATGTTCATGTTCCTTCTCCGTTTTAGCGCTAGCGCGCTGTACATCATCAATAACCAAGATACAAGTTACAAGATACAAACAATATTCAAATCACAATAACCAAACGACGGTTTATTCAGATTTACAAATAATCGGTTTTTTTAAT
>CAZGOZ010000105.1:0-2096 GCA_964528025.1 uncultured Planctomycetia bacterium | reverse complement strand
GAACCGCTTGAGGAATAGTGTAACTCTTTTCTCCGATGACAACCTGCGCGGCATTCTCTTCCGTCGCGACAAGCGTGTGGAAACTCGTAATGTCTGAAATTATCAATTCGGCGTTCTTCTCAAGCGATATCCGGCGAACTTCAAGACCTTTATCCCCAAACTCGCCCGGAAGGCGCTCCACCATAATGCCTTCACGTTCCTCAATAACTTCAGGCGCGGATTCCACAACAACCGCGGGATTGATCTCGCCGGCTCTCGCAACATCCAGGACCGTGGCGCCCTCCCTTTCATAACCGGGGAAAGCTTTTCTTATAGGATATGTCGCGCCGTCTTCCATTGACTGGGTTTTTCCGGAGATCTGGTGTTCCACGACCTGTATTCCCGGCGTCAACGCGTGCAAAATGCCCGCGGTAATCGGAATAGCATCGTCCACTTTAACACTGCGGTAGTTATAGAAAAGTTCAAGTTCAGCGCGAGATGTTTTGAGCCATTCAAGCGCATCCCCAATATTCTCAGCGCCATAAGAATCAACGATCTGTTCCGCAGCCTTAACTGCATCACCGGTTTCATTAAGCACATCATCATATCCCGGTTCCTCAAGAAGGGAAATAAGACTATTAAGAGCATCGCCATATGTCGTGAGTTCTTCCTCATAGCGACTCGTCACCTCGCTGCCGTATTTTTCAACCGCTTCAGGGCTGAAGCCGAGTATTACTGCCGGGTTTTTGCCGGCAAGAACCCTGTCCACATCGGTGACGACCCAAAGTTTGTTCTTCGTGGCATGAAACTGCACGGAGAGGCGTTTCTCCGGATCCAAAATATTGACAAGCGGCAGGCGGTGTCCGAAACGTTCGGTAACAGCCTCGCCGAGAAGCTCCTTCGGAGCGTGTCTCATAACGTTTGACATCGGAATGGAAGAACCTTCGTCCGCCGGGCGAACGAAAGAGTCCTTTATCCCGCTTCCAGCGCCATACCAGTATTCGCCTATAGGTACGCCCTTCTCATCGTCACGCCCCCATACTCTCTTGTCCCTGTGAGGGGTTATATAGAGCGGCAGGCCTTCTCGAACGGCTTTCAGGACCATGCCCGTCGGAGAGTTTTCGTTTGGCTGTATTTCCAATCCGCGAACTGCCTTTGTACCGGGTGTGGTGTCTGCTTGGGCGGGAATTACTTCCGGAGAAACCGTAACAGAACGACCCAATATTTCCGTTGAAAGCGTTTTAAAATTTCTCTCGCCGAGGTCTTTTCCAAACCAAAGAATTGCTTCTATGAAAACGTTGTCCACATCAGGGTTTTCAATACCTTTCAAGGCCTCCAGTTGATGTCTTAAATGCGACAAAACCGCTTCTTCAACAAATTGGATTCCATTTTCCGCTTTAAAATTAACAAGATATTTTTCTACATCATTTCGTGTTTGAACGTAGGTTTTATTATACTCAGGATTATCCATTGACGTCATTTTAACCGCTGTCTTTTCAAGATAATTTCTGAGGGGAAAATATATTCCGAGTTTGGCTTCGGCTGAAACTACTATAGGAAATATCCTTAAAAGCTCTCTGAAATCTTGTTCGTTTAAATCTGCTACTCTATACATACCCGGGTGTTCTGTCACAGCAGATTCATATTCAGCTTTTGAAGCTTTGTAACATTCTATCATGATCGCATCCATAACCTCCCTGTTCAAGGCATTCACTTCTTCTATGCCCTGTTCAGGAGTACCTATAACAGTAACAACATTCTTGTGCTTCGGCTCCGTCCCGGAAGGCCGCGCGATTATCTTGATCCTCTCTCCACTGGGAAGTTCCGCATTAAATTCCAAAATATTTATAGACTCTCTGATCGCCTGCGGCCAGTCGTCAGGATTATCTCCATATACGGGTTTCATGAAATCATAATGATCCATACCTTGAGTAAAGGTGAATCTGCCCATTTTGAATGGCTTCCCGGTTTCAATATCTGGGAGAACCACATTACGCAAATATCCCATTATTTCGTCATTTATCATCCTAAATCCATACTCGCCGGTCATTACCATAGGTTCTAAATAGGTTTTCGAGTAGCCGTATTTAGCGTATGTTTCCTGTAGATAGTCATAC
>CAZGOZ010000104.1:0-2141 GCA_964528025.1 uncultured Planctomycetia bacterium | reverse complement strand
CTTCCCGATTTGGATGAAGGTGATGTTGAGTATCCAACGTCTGGCGCGCCGCAATCTTTCATTTTGGAAGAAGCACCTGAGTTCCCGGAAAGCGACCCCGTGCTTGTTTCGGAAGAAATGAATTTTTTCTTTGACGAAATAGAATCTCTGCAGAGCGTGTCCACGGGAACGGGCGTCACGGTGGCTCTGTTAGACACAGGGGTTGATTCCAGAGTGGTTGACGTTGCAGGCGGATACGATTTTATTTCGGGAATCAGCTATTCGTATGATTTTAGCGCCGCATATTATGATGCCGGCGTGGGTTTCACGCACGCAACAAAGATGGCCGCTGTTATAAAAGGCGTCGCGAACGATGAAAACTCGGGCGTTGCGACGGGCGCTGATATCATGGATCTTAGAATATTTGATGAAGAGGGGAATACTTCTTCAGAAATTATCGCCGAAGCCATACGTTATGCGGTGGATAGCGGTTCCCGCGTGCTTGCCATGCCGTTCAGCCTTCTGCCGGTTTCAACGCCGGTTCTTGACGCGATTGACTACGCATTGAGTCAGGGCGCGATAATTATAGCCGCGGCGGGGAATGATGGCGCCGAAATAGGGTGGAACAGTCTTGCGGCGCAGGACGGTATCATAACCGTCGGGTCGGTTGACGCAGATGGTGAAATATCGCTGTGGAGCAATTATGGAAGTGAACTGGACCTACTGGCGCCGTGGGATGTTTTGACTCTGCCCGGTGAGGACGGCGAAGCCGGAACATCGTATTCGGCGGCATTTATCGCGGGTCTCACAGCGCTCGTTCTTTCCGAGAATCCCGACATGGCCGCGCAGGAAGTGCTTGCGGAACTCAGGTCGCTTACGGCGTCGTTTGACAGTAGAGCTCCGGAAGAAATGGAAGAGGCGCAAGAAATAAAAGGCGTCAATGTGGACGAAGTTCTTTCAAAACAGGCGATACAGCAGAAAAACATGGAAGAGTTTACCGGATATGCGCCTAAGGGCGAAATGCCTCTTAAGAGAGCCGCTCCCGCGTTAGCGAAATAAAAATTTCCCTCGTTCTTGTAAATCACGAAAAATGTGGTATAGTAAGACTAAACATAGAGAGGAGGGTGGCTAGTGGAAGAGAACACAGAACTGAGGAAACACCCAAGGGTAAAGACACACATTCCCATCAGATATCATAAACTGAGGGATGGGGTCGGCATCCAGGGAGTAAGTTCTATCTCCAAGAATCTAAGCCGAGGCGGGATACGTTTCAGAACCGCGGAGTTTATCTCTATGGCCTGCAGGTTAATATTGGAATTGGACATACCCATGTTCACCAAACCTGTCAAGGCTATTACCAAAATCGCATGGATCCGCAAAACGGCTTCCGGGGATGATTATGAAGTCGGTAATCAATTCCTGGAAATGTCCAAAGGTGACAAGGAGCTTATTGACGGATATGTCAACAGTCTCAACCTCTACAACGACCCCGAAGCAGGAACTCAGAAAACGGATCCCGAACAGGGAAACTGAAGGTTGTTGTAAGTCCTCTGCAATAAACAAGATATAAGTGTCGCCCGCCCGTGTAAATAATAAAAAAGCCAGTATTTTCCTTTTGTATTCCGCTCCTTTTGTGTTATACTGATAACACTACGAAGGTGGCTTTTTATACGTTAACTATTGAGTCGATAATAACAGGAGAGTAACAAGGATAATATGATGAAGAAAAAACAGGACGAAAGACGAAGTGCCTCAAGAACGGCAACGGGCATACCCATAAGGTACCGTAAATTCGGCGACTTTAAGGGACCCATGAAGAGTTCCACTATCACCAGGAATCTCGGTGAGGGTGGTGTGTGCTTCAGAAGGTCCGAGTTCATGCCGATGGCGTGCCGACTGATGGTAGAAATAAACATGCCCGTATCCGGCAGGCCGGTAAAGGCCATTTCCAAGGTTGCATGGATCCGTAAGACCGCCTGCGGCGACAGATACGAAGTAGGCAACCAATTCCTGGAAATATCAAAAACCGACAAAAAACGCATTTCCGAATATATCAACGAATCTGCATCTTAAATAATAAAGGTCAATGGCAATCCCCTTTAACCTTTCACCCTCTGTAATGATTGACAATCCTACGTTGCGTGATATAGAATGAACGAGCT
>CAZGOZ010000103.1:0-2182 GCA_964528025.1 uncultured Planctomycetia bacterium | reverse complement strand
GAAAAACGGCTGATTTTCGTGCTCAGGGGTGTCCCCAAAAAGCATGTCCCCCGTTATGCGGCGGCTAGGACTCGCCAGGCGGTTCGGACTCTGGATTCAAGGCGTTGGATCATCTCGGTGGAATAAATGATTCTGGGTAATATTCTCTGGATTGTGGACTTATTGCCGTTCCGGATATCCTTCAGCCAGTCGTTAAGTATGGCTGAAAGCGCGAACACGCTTTTGCCGGTTTCGGGGCTGACCATGACGCGGATTGATATGTTGTCCTGTAATTCGGTTCTTAATCCATCCTCCAGCATTTGTGCGTCATTCTCTTTGACCGCATCTGTCGCTATGGCCATGTATTCGCCTTGTGTCAGGGGCTGGGATTCAAGTGACAGCTGTTTTACGATCTCGGTCCGTATTTTGGCGTCGGTTCCGTCTATCCCCATCCACTCCGCGCGCTCCTGAATCTGGCCTTCGGTTATCATGGATACCGTGATTTTATTCACGAAACGGAGCGCTTTTTTTATTCCGGTTTCGTTAAGGCCAATCACCGCATCAATATCTTCTTCCGTAACACCCGTAATTATCAGTTCAAATGGAACCCAGCTGTACACGTCTAATTTCTGCAAGGCAATCATGAAATCCGCCGAGTTTTTGAGAACCTCAACAGGCACGCAGAAACGAAATTTAGAAGCATCTGTCATCCGCTGACAGACGCCCTGGAACCTGCTGAGATCTAATTTCAATTCGCTCTTTTCCGCAGTAGCACTCAACATTCCAAATGCCTCTTGCAAGGTCAATTCCGCAAACACTTTCTCCGTTGTTGACGCAATAAATTCTGCAAGCCCGCGGTTTCTTATAACAAAATGTTCCTTTTCGAAAAATTCCACATCTGATTTGTCTGAAAGATAAATACCATCCGGTTTCCGCACGCGTTTAAGTTCGGCGCACCATTCTGATAATGTCTGCTTAAATGTCGGATTTTCATAGTCCAATGACCTGTCAAAAACCGCATTAGAAAAACAAAAATCAAATCTGTCGTTTCCAAATTCTTCGGATAAATGCGCAAGATCAGTATGATGTAATTTAATTTTGGTTTTATCTATATCGTCACGTTTATCCAATTCTTTCTTAATATGACTAAGATTCAGCCTGTCCTGATCCACCACATGTAAAGATGAGGCATAAGGAAACAGGCGCAGCAGCATTAAGATCTCATAAATATGCCTTCCCGGCCCAAGCAATAAAATGTCACCCGTTGATATTCTTGCTCTTGCTTCAGGCGTGAGAGATTGTAAGTACAGGTTATGCGTCTTAACTCGGCCAGTAATCCCTTCCTCTTCAATATCCCACCCCTCTACCAGAGTGTTTTCTTCAAAAAGCGACCATGAAATTGTATCTATATCCTTCTTCCATCCACCCACTATTTCTACTGTTCCCGGCGCATTCAGCGCCGCCAGCGCGGCGAGTTCAACAAAACGGTTGGCTTCATCACGCATGCTCTCTACCTCATGAAATGCTGTTTCGGCTGCTTCACCTGTAACCGAGCTTCTTTTTATACTGCCTGACGGATCAAGTTGATCTAACGCAACTTTTATTTCTTGTTCCCGTTCCTCGCCGACGGTATCGTCCAGATTAAAAGCACAATGCAACCAAAAAACATGATTCGCCTTTGTGATTGCTTCTTTATATTCCTTACGGTTAAAGGCCGCTTTTACGGGTTCTACCAACCTCTCTACAACTTCATCGCGAATCCGGCTTGCCTCTTTTTCATCACGTATCCGTATTGCCTCTTCTTCATAGCGGATCTGCTTTGCATCTTCTTTCTCCACCCTCGCCGCGACCTTTTTCATGTCTTGTTTGCGCTTGTGCAGATCCGGAAGGTTTAATTCCGGATTCGCTTCTATTATTTTTTCCGCCCCCAACCGCAGCGCTTTCTCGGATAGATAACGCGGCCCTCTTCTTTTGCCTTCTACGAGCCCGGACCTCTCTAATGGCTTAAGTTCACGGTAGATATTTGACGGGCTGTCATTCCCCCCGCGCTGTTCTGCCAGGTCTTTAGGCATTTCAGCGTTGTTTTCATCTATCGGCGCGAAACGCCCCGGCACGCCGTCTCTCTCGCCGAACATGTATTTTAAGAGTGTCGCGGATGTGCCGGGGGGTGCTTTCGCTTCATTCTGCTCTGGTGATGCGTGAA
>CAZGOZ010000102.1:0-2195 GCA_964528025.1 uncultured Planctomycetia bacterium | reverse complement strand
TCTTGTGAGGCGATATTTATCTCTTCTCCTATTGTCTTATCTGATTTTGCTATCTCTACGAATCCACGCGCTGTATCCTTCACAAACACGAAATCCCGCATCGGGTGCAATGAACCAAGGCGTATCTCTTTTTCTCCGGCCAGAAGCTGAGTTATTACCGTGGGAATGATTGCCCTCGCGGATTGACGCGGGCCATACGTATTAAACGGCCTCACTATAGTAACCGGCAGTCCGAAACTCCTGTAAAACGATTCCGCAACGGCATCCGCCCCTATTTTAGTGGCCGAGTATGGGGATTGCGCCTGACGCGGATGTTTTTCATCTATCGGCGCGTAAAGCGCCGTGCCATAGGTCTCTGATGTTGAAGTAACGAGAACTTTCTGCGTTTTTTTCTCCCGGGCGGCCTGAAGAACATTCAGTGTTCCTTTGATATTTGTATCAACATACGTGTCGGGCGAATGATACGAATACGGAATACCTATCAGCGCCGCAAGATGAAAGACAATATCAATATCTTCCATGGATTTTCTCACACCGTTGGAATCTCTGACGTCGCCCGTAAAAATATCTATTCGCGCGAGTGTTTCCTCGCTAAACGTATCAAGCCAGCCCCAGCTGTTGAACGAATTGTAATAACAAAACGCTCTCACTTCCGCGCCTTCGGCAAGCAAGGCCTCTACTAGATGACTGCCTATAAATCCGTCGGCTCCTGTGACCAGAACTTTTTTATTCTTTAAATGCATTTTACTTCCTCACAAAAATCCTGTTCATCTTTTAAAGACCGGCCATACCACCGCACTGTTTTCTTGAGGCCTTCATCAAAATTTGTTTTCGGACACCAACCGAGCTCCCGGATCTTTGACGAATCAAGCGCATACCTGAAATCGTGCCCGGGCCTGTCTTCAACAAAGCTGATAAAGTCACGCGACCTCCCGCATATATCAAGCACCTTTTCCGCTATATCAATATTTTTCTTCTCCACACCCGAACCCACGTTGTAGATCTCTCCGACTTTACCTTTTTCAAGAACCAGTGTTACGGCTTTAGCGCAATCAGCCACGTAAAGCCATTCACGCATGTTGAGGCCTCGCGCATAAACGGGTATTTCTTCACCCTTGAACGCTTTCGTCGCTGCCACGGGGATAAACTTTTCCGGATATTGCCCGGGACCGTAGTTATTGCACGGCCGCACGATGACCGCCGGGAAATCATACGTCCGGATATACGCCCGAACAAAACAATCGGCCGCCACCTTGCTTGCCGAGTAAGGCGAATTCGGCAAAAGGGGCGAGGTCTCGGTAAAAAAACCTTCTTTTATTTCCCCATATACCTCGTCGGTTGATATCTGAACATATTTTTCTACGCCTTTTTTCCTCGCAACATCCAGAAGGTTCAAGGTGCCTCTGACATTCACGTCTCCAAAGAGAACCGGCGTCTCTATTGAATTATCAACGTGCGTCTCCGCTGCGAAATGCACGACCGCGTCTATTTTGCCGCTGAACGCCGCCTCAAGCGAGGCCCGGTCACGCACGTCCGCTTTTATGAAACGATAACGTTTATCTTTGTCCACGCCCTTCAGGCGGTTGAGATCCGCGGCATAACTCAGGGCATCTACATTAACAACGTTATAGTTTTCTCTTCCTTTCAGAAGATGCTTTATAAAATGAGACCCGATAAACCCCGCGCCGCCCGTAACCAGGATTGTTTTTCGTTTTTCGTTAGAACTCATTATCCGCCTCCGCTAATACCGGCCACCGGCCGTCTTTTTCCGACAATATGGGCGCTTTTTCCGGCCAATCAATGCCGATAGCAGGATCATCCCACTTGATGCCCCTTTCATTCTCCGGTGAATACAACGCGCCGCACTTGTAAATGACTTCCGTATTATCTTCAAGCGTGCAGAATCCGTGCGCAAACCCCGCCGGCACATACAACATGTGGCGGTTTTCGGCGGAAAGTTCCGCTGAGACCCACTTGCCATATGTCAAAGAGCCTTTCCTTACATCCACAGCCACATCAAGAATACGCCCCCTGACAACCCTTACGAGTTTTGTCTGGGTTGCCGGTTTTCTCTGGAAATGAAGCCCCCTTACCACGCCTTTCAGAGAAGAGCCGGAGTGATTCTCCTGAATAAACGGTTCTTTTATTCCGTGTTCGGTAAAATCGTCACGTTTATAGATCTCCGCGAAAAATCC
>CAZGOZ010000101.1:0-2246 GCA_964528025.1 uncultured Planctomycetia bacterium | reverse complement strand
TTTTAGCCCGCTCTTCTCCCGCACCCTTCCGGGTAAAAACATGTTCACTTGCCAGGGCATTCATGTAAGCAAAATATTCCTCCGGAAAGGCCCCGCGAGGTTCATACTTCTCTACCGAATCCAGTATTTCACGGAAAACCGCTATATGCTTTTCCTCCTCCGAAGCCAGATACCTGAATATATCTCCGGCCTTTTTGTCTTTGGATCGGACAGCTAAAGCATTATAAAAATCTCTGCCGTTCTTTTCAATCTGGACACCGATCTCAACGGCCTCACTCCCTGCAAATCCTTTTGCCATCATTCCCTCCTTCACATTCCGGGCATTGCTCTATGTTAAATAGTGTCTGTTCCTATTTATCTCCAAGGATTTTATACACGTCTTTACGATCTGCTGCGATACTTTTCCCTTCTACGATTAGTTCCGATCCCTCTTCAACGAGATACGGAACATCGCATCCGGTCATTTTAAGACCCGTTACCGTTACCTCGGCCGGACCGAATTCGGGTTTCTTGCGGTAGACGGCAATACCAACGGCGCAATCGGTAACTTTCACGTTCTTCATGTCAAGCTCCGACATATCTTTGCTCGCTGCAGCGATCCGTGAGTCTTTAACCTCAACATCTTCAGCGACCACCTTGCTGTCTTCCCCGACGCTTATCCCTTTATCACCGGCCCTTTGGATAAAAACACGGTTCACTTTTACCGCGCTGCCGGAAACATCAATGCCGTCGTTGCCGCAATCCACAAAAGATGAGTCCGTTATCTCACCTTCGCAAAAATCGGCGTCAAAGGCATCGGAAAAGGTTTTTTCAAAAAGAGTTTTACTTATCACAAAATCCGACCGGATAAGGTTCAGGGTGTCCTCCGACCTGTTATTCGCGAGGCGGCAGTGGTCTATCGCCACCGGGGATTCATAAAACGTGACAGCGCCGGAAAGACGCCACGCTCCATGCTCCGGATTTGACAGATTATCAAAAACAACATATTTCAGCTTTGACCATTCTCCTGCGTTCATGACAACGATACCCTGCCCCGTAGAGTCCGCAGAACGGATAATAATGGGGTGCTCTTCCGATCCGATAAACTCCAGCGGCGAATATGAAAGGATCTTGGCTGAATCCGAAAGATCCAGCTGCGTGCCTTCGGGACAGATGACTTTCTTAAAGCCGGCGGGAATTATCATGTCTTTCCCAATGCTCCATTTTCCCGGTTCTATGAATATCTTGCCGGAAGATTTGTCTATTTTTAAAAACTTAAAGTCATGCGCGTTCGGCTCCCGGCGCATGAAATCGTTTTCAGGGAAATCATCGGACAAATTCGCGTATGGAAATACTTTTTCATGCTTTACCCCGTCCGTTCCGAACAGCGCATACTTCACTTTCAGACCTTCAAGCCTCGCATCACTCCATGTAAATCCCTCAGGAAATAAAAAACTCACCGTCTTATAATCCACAAGCTTGAACGGTTTCCGCGGAAAGAGAACAGTCCTTTCAGATACCGGTAAAAAAGATCCGTCGCCGCAGAAGAGTCCGAGAACTTCTACCGGGAGAGACCGCGTACACCCTATCTTGAGTTCAATAGAGTTCTTTCTTACCTTATAAAAATATGCGTGCATGTTCATATCAAAATCAAGAAGCTTCCGGATAAGCTTCTGGTTGCGGTAAAAAACATCTTTTGAATAAAACGGATAATAGGGAAATTCGCTGTAAATGATGTCCATATTCTTCTGCAAATCCACGTTTATGTCGTCATATAATTCGTCCAGATAAGGCTTCCTTGAAACCTCTTCAAGCGCTTTCATATATTCTTCAAAAAAAACAACATCGCTGAAAAGTTTGTCTTGAAAAAGATCCGAATAAAATTCCGCGGCCATCGCCGGGAAACCATCCCATGAATCTTTCAGCTCACCCCCGGCCATCGCGTCAAACCCTATCGGTTCCAGAAGCGATGTGACCGGGTTGTAATAAAACCTGAGATTGTTCCATATCCCGGCGCCATGAATAGCATCCATCAATTCAGATATAGCGATATATTTCGCCATCTTTTTAACGTCAAAAACCTTGTGCGCGGGAAGATTGCCGGTCCTGAAGGCCTCTAAAAGGTCCTTCGCGATGATAAACTGTTCGCGCAAAAAAGGATTTTTCAAGATCTTTCCCATGCCAAAAGCATCAATATCCGCCGAAAACTCCGCCTGCAGGTTTATCTGCATCTTGGTAAGTTCTGGCAATACAAACCTCTCTTTCCA
>CAZGOZ010000100.1:0-2312 GCA_964528025.1 uncultured Planctomycetia bacterium | reverse complement strand
TCAGTGTCCTCTGCAGTTTCAGTGTCCTCTGCAGTTTCAGTGTCCTCTGCAGTTTCAGTGTCCTCAGTGTTGCAACATCTTCAACAATATCGCCTTCTGGACATGCATACGGTTTTCCGCTTGATCGTAAACAACAGAATTTTTCCCGTCAATCACGTCAGTAATCTCTTCTCCGCGGTGCGCCGGCAAACAATGCATTATAAATGCGTCATCACCGGCCGCCTTCATTAGCCGGCGGTTTACCTGAAAATTCTCGAAATCCTTGAGGCGCTTCTCTTTTTCCTCTTCCTTCCCCATGCTTACCCACACATCCGTGTATACAAAATTACTGCCCCTAACGGCCTCGTAGGGATCGCTGAACATTTCAATCTTTGCCCCTGTCTCGGCGGCTATTTTTAACGCCGTCTCGACAACATCCTGCGATGGACGGTATGCAGAAGGAGTGGCGACCCTCATATTCACGCCGGTCTTGGCCGAAACCAGAAGAAGTGAATTAAGAACATTATTCCCGTCGCCGACATATGCTATCGTGACGCCTTTCAAGGTCTTCATTTTCTCCATGACGGTAAAAATATCGCTGAGTGCCTGACACGGATGCGCACAATCGGACAGCCCGTTAATCACGGGTACGTCTGAATAACGCGCAAGATCCACGATGTCCCGGTGCGAAAAAACACGGGCCACGATGCCGTCCACATACCGCGAAACAACACAGGCAACGTCCTTCACGGATTCCCTCGCGCCCATATTGATCTCCCGCGGACTGAGATACAGCACATACCCTCCCAGTTGCACCATTGCCACCTCGAACGATATCCTTGTCCGGTTAGACGGTTTCTGAAACAAAAGCGCGAGTATCTTGTTCTTGAATACCTTTTTTTTCGACAGCGGCGATTTTTTTAGTTTCCGGGCGGTCTTCAGAATATCAAATATCTCTCCGGATGTCATGGACTCAAGCGTAATCAGATTTTTCATCTTCATGATTTCTCCAGCACTTTTGAGATTTTTCCGAGAGCGGCATCAATAAGTTCTTTTGTAACCGTGATAGGCGGCATTATCCGCAATATATTTTTCTGCGTGCAATTTATCAAAAGACCTTCTTCAACACACTTGTCCGTGATAACTGAAGCATCTTCAATGTCCAGTTCCACTCCCACCATCAGCCCTTTTCCTTTTATCCGGCGTATCATTGGATTCTTTTCTTTCATATCATTAAGCCGAGCTGCAAGATACCGCCCCATCTCAACGGCATTCTGCAAAAGACCTTCTTCCTCTATGGCCTTGAACACGCCCAGAGCCGCAGCACATACAATTGGACTTCCCCCAAAGGTTGAGGCATGCGAACCTGCTCCCAGAGCATCCGCGCATTTTTCACCGACTACCAGGGCCCCTATCGGAAGCCCTCCGCCCAAAGATTTGGCCAGTGTCATGGCATCCGGCACGATTCCAAAATGTTTATATGCGAACATCTCGCCCGTTCGCCCCATGCCCGTCTGGACTTCGTCAACAATAAGAAGAATGTCCTTTTCACCGCAGAAACGGCTCAACGCACGCATATATTTTTCATCAGGAACGTTAATACCACCCTCTCCCTGTATGGGTTCAATTATAACGGCAACGGTTTTATCCGTGACAGCCGAGACAAACGCGTCGATATCATTAAAAGGAACATGACTAAAACCTTCGGGAAGGGGTGAAAACCCTTCTTTAATCTTATCCTGTCCGGTAGCGGTAAGGGTCGCCAGTGTCCGCCCGTGAAAGGATCCTTTCATCGTTATGATCTCGTATCGCCGGTTCTTCCCATAACGACGGGCCAGTTTTATGGCGCCCTCATTCGCTTCAGCTCCTGAATTCGCGAAAAATACCTTTCCGGAGAACGCGTGTTCTATTATTTTTTTAGCCAAGAGCGGCTGAACATCGTTATAATAATTGTTAGATACGTGCAGTATCCTCTTAAGTTGCCCTTCAATCGCTTCTACAACCTTCGGATGCCTGTGTCCTATACCGCTGACGGCCCATCCCGGAAAAAAATCCATATATTTTTTCCCTTCGGCGTCCTCAACCCAGACGCCGTCGCCCTTGACCAGACACAAATCCTGTCGGGTATATGTCGGCAGAACATATTCGTCGTACATTTTTTTAATCTGATCCATGTTCATCATTTTTTCTCCCAACTCCCCGTCATTCTGAGGCCCACAGGGCCGAAGAATCTGATACTTTAGATCCTTCGGCTTCGCCTCAGGATGACGTTCCAGGCTATCCCTGCACTATTTCCGTGCCCGTGCCCTCATCAGTAAATATCTCAAGCAGCA
>CAZGOZ010000099.1:0-2418 GCA_964528025.1 uncultured Planctomycetia bacterium | reverse complement strand
AGATATCTTGAGACGGTAACAATGTCGTATCCTTCTTTCATCTTTTGGACAAGATCGGGTATCCGCTCGGGCACGGAATTTCCGTCGGGGCTGAACGCGATCACGATGTCGCCCTCTACGCGTTCCATCGCTTCGCGAAACGCGTCGGACTGGCTGGGGCCTTTCTGCCGGAAGATAAAATACCCGTTCTCGCGCGCATACTCAACGGTGCCGTCGGTTGACCCGCCGTCAACAATAACGAGTTGATCATACCACTCCCGCCGAATACGCGGCATAACCGCGCGCATCCCGTCAATTTCGTTCAGCGTAAAGATTAGCAGTGTTGTTTTCATTGTGTTGTGTCTGTCAGTCCCTGTCATTCTGGGACCCTGTTCTTCCCTCCGTCATTCTGAGGCCCGCAGGGCCGAAGAATCTAATCCTTTAGATCCTTCGTCGCTTCGCTCCTCAGGATGACAGACGAGTCGTCCCTCGTTTTCGCCCCGCACCCACGCCAGCGTCCTCCGTATCCCCTCATCCAGCGCGATCTCACTCGTCCATCCGAGTTCGCGTTGCGCTTTGCTTGCGTCCAGGCACAATTTTGTTTTGATTGTCGGTTTTGACGGATCATGACGGATTGTGATGTCCGGCCGGTCCGCGGCAGCAGCGATATTTTCAACCAGTTTGTTTACCGAAACGCTTTTTCCGGTTCCCGCATTATATATCTCAAAACGTGTTTTCTGTTTTTCAAGCGCGAGTTCCACGAACCTCGTGAGATCATCAACATGCATGAGGTCTCGTTCTTCCCGGCCGTCGCCCCATACGGTTATCTCTCCGCCCTCGGCAGCGGTAAGCACTTTGGTTATCGTGGCGCCGAAAACATGCGACCGCTCCGGGTCAAACTTATCGTGCGGGCCGTACATGTTAGAATGTCTTATCACGGTGTATGCTGTCTTGCCAAGCCCGGCATAGAACTCACACATCTTTTCAATATAGATTTTGGTCCAGCCCACACCGAAATATGCCGGGGTTATTTTGGCCGCCGGATTAAAGTCGGTTTCTTTTACGGGAGCCTCACTCGGCTCGTACATGACACTGCAGCTGAAAAATACCACGCGCCGGACGCCATGCTCATGCGCGGCCCGGAATATATAAGAATTCATCACGGCGTTATCGGTAACGTGATAATACGGCCGCGTCACTATATCTTTCGCCCCGGAAGTTGTCGCGGCGGCCTGTATTACGACGTCCATGCCCCGCACCGCGCGGTCAACATCGTTGGGATTGGTAAGATCGGTCCTGACCGGAATCACCCCGTCAATTTCCGGCGGCGCCGACCTGAAATACGTGCCGTAGACCTCAAGCTCACCCTCCGCGGCGGCGCGCCTCGCGAGGCGTTCCGCAAGGTTCCGCCCGATAAATCCGCTCGCTCCGCATATGAGTATTTTCTTTGGGGTTGTTTTGTGTTTCGTGTTGTGTGTTGTGTCTTCTGTCATTCTGAGGCCCTGGCAGGGGCCGAAGAATCTAGATCCTTCGTCGCTTCGCTCCTCAGGATGACGGTTTGCGTTCTCCTCAGGATGACGGTTTGGCTTGGCCCCTACATCCCCCGCAATCCACTCGCCGAGGGCTTCTTGCCATGGGCGGAGTGGGTCTATTTTTTCTGATGCGAGAGGGGTATATGTATTTATTGCTTTTGCGTTTGGGAAAGTTTTATGCGATGTTCGCTTCAATGGGGTTTTCATCCCTAGACGCAAAAGCATTTCTTTGACGAGATTATAACGTGATGTCATTCCTCTGTTTGCCACATGATATGTTCCGTACGGAATGCATTGCTCCACTATATCCTTTATTTTTCCGGCGGCGTCTTTGGTAAATGTTGGCGATGAAATAATATCGTCTGCTATTTCCGGCATTGCCCTCTCTGAAAGCGCTTCCTGCAGCATTTTTTCGGCAAACTGGCGGTTTTTCGACGCCCTGCCGAACAGAATGGGAAGACGCACAATGTAATATTTTTTCGCGGTTGTTGCCACGGCCTGTTCACCGGCGTATTTTGTCGCGCCGTAAACATTTATGGGACGCGGCTCATCGCTTTCACAATAAAATCCGGTTTTTTTGCCGCTGAAAACGTCGCCCGTGCTGATGTGCACCAATAAAAAATCCTGTTCGCGCGAAAGCTCGGCAAGTATTCGCGGCAAACGCGTGTTCATCGCCCCGGCGCGCTCCGGATCGCGTTCGCACGCTTCCGTTCCGGCAAAGGCTACCGCGTTGATAACGATGTCGGGGCGGACGCGTTCGGCGAGCGCGCGCACGCTGGCGGGTTCGGCCGCGTCAAACTCCGCGCTGCTCGCGCCGGCAACATCGTAGCCAGCAGCAAAAGCGCTCCGAAGCGCCGCGCCAAGTTTACCGGTGTGTCCGAGCAGTAAGAGTTTTTTCATGATGCGC
>CAZGOZ010000098.1:0-2512 GCA_964528025.1 uncultured Planctomycetia bacterium | reverse complement strand
GTGCACTCTTTGCCTAGTTCGGGATTATCTGCTCCGCAATGCGCGCATACCCAGAATCCTTCGGGTGGATTTCTGCGTCGGCGCTGTTTTACTATATACGGCCAGAGCCAGCGGCGAACTGCCGCGTAAGCGGCGAGCATGAACACGACGAGAATCCCAAGACGAAAAACCTTCGGAAAACGAAAAGGCGGCATGACTTTTTCCAGACGAATACCCTGCCGGGCCAGACGTTCTCTCACACGTTCCTCTGCGTCTCCATACTCGTCAACACCGGAAGACGAGATCCCCCATATTATGGGCCCGGAAATACGATACTCTCCGGCATGAAAATTCCTGAGTTTATTGAGATAACCCTTGTAGTACCTCGCCGCGGTATTGTAATACCCTCGCCTCTCATAAACAAGCGCAAGAAGAAAATCCGTTCCGAAATACTCGGGCCATATTTCTTGCGCCTGCAAGAAACGTTTACCCGCCTTTTTCATGTCGCCGGCCGAAAACTCGTTTATCCCATCAGAAAAAACGATCATGAACTTTTTTATATTCAGTCGCACATTCCCGGACGCCGGTATCCTGTCTACAATCGCCCGATCAAGCACAAATCTTTTATATGAGAAAAAAGGGTCTTCGGCATCTTCATGCGCGGCAAACACGGCGCCGGACGCAAAAAACATCATAGCGACCAGAGATATAACAAGTGTAGCGCAAAAAGAACGCCGCATCATGACCTTTTTACCTCCCCCGATCGGATGAGTTCTTCCGCGAAAAGAAAATCCGTTTTATCCGTAAGTTTTATGTTGAGCGGGGCCCCTTCCACGATTCTCACGTTTTCCCCCATCGCGAGAACAAGACCGCAATCATCAGTGGCATCCGTCATGCCGTTTTTCAGCGCCTCTTCATGCGCTCTGAGTATCGTTCCGTAGCGAAATCCCTGCGGGGTCTGCATCCTTCCGGTCTTTCTCCGGTCCGGAATATCATCTATAAAATCCCCTTTTTTCACGATTATCGTATCGGCCGTTTTAACTACCGCTCCCGCCGCTCCGTTTTTCTCGGCCGCTGCCAGCACATCCTCCACGGTCTTGGCGTCAACAAAGGGCCTTGCGGCGTCATGTATGATAACAATCTCCGTCTCCGGGGAGCAACTCTTCACACCGTTATACGATGATTCCTGCCTCGTCCGGCCTCCGGGAACTATCCTGCATGTTTTTCCCGGGCAACAAGCGCCCATAAGTTTTTCCGTATCTTTCAGGCGGGCATTTTCGCAAACGATCACTATATCCGTGATAAGAATATTTTTTGCAAACGGCTCAACAGCGCGCATGAGAACAGGTTTACCGGCCAGCTCCATGAACTGCTTGGGCTTGTCCGCGCGCATCCGGATGCCGCTGCCGGCGGCAAGTATTATCGCAACCACCTTTTTTTTCATGTTATCTACAGTCCGTAACGAACAAGAAATTTTCCTTTTGAAATCAGTTTTTTCCCGTCCACATAAACATCCGGTTTCAGCGCCACACCGTCAAGATGCACGGGAACATCGTTCTTGCCGCCGAAAGAAAGGTTATTGCCCACGGCCATGTGCACGGTTCCGTTGACTTTTTCATCCTCAAGTATGTTTCCCGTTATCCGCGCCTTGGGGTTAAGCCCTATTCCGAGTTCCGCCACCCGATAGGCCGCCGAGCCGACACTATCCAGCCGCTGTATGAGTTCATCGGCCCGTTTGCCCATAATTTCCTGAACCATCCCGGCCGCAATCTTAAACACGAGTGGTTCGGCAAGAATGCCCATATCCGCTAACGAAGCGTCAACGGCGTATATGCCCCTGCACGATGTCGGCGCAAACGCTATTTCGCCCTCCGGAAGGTTTCCGAAAGATCTCGGATGATCGTAAAGCCCGCCTTCCCTGCCGAAAAATCCGTCTCTCCCGACCATAAACGTGATATCCGTTCCCGTTTTTGACGTTACACGCACTTCGCGCGTCTCTTTCAGAATCTCATAAAGCAGTTCGGACCGGCGCCGCAGGGATTTATAATTGATATCCAGACATCTGTTCGCAATGTCTTCCGTGATTCCCGGCATCGTCGCTATTCTTGCGCCCCTGGAGGTTGCCTCTCTCCTGGCACGCGTGTGCGTGAGAGATTTATTCGTGACCAGAAGCTGCACATCATACTGCAGCATCTCATGAGCAACGTTTACCGTCGGCTCCGCAGCGTGTTCCCCCGTGGGTTCCATCACGATAAGTTTCGTTCTGGCGCAATTATAACGCGCATATTCATAAAACGCCCGTCCAATAGGTTCCTTCAGCGTGTCTGTAACTATAAGACAGGACTCCTCCGGTCTCAACTTCAAAGAACCTTTAAACACCGCTTCTATCGCTTTGGTTTTTATCATAATTCTCGTTTCGGGATTCATAGGGATGACAACCGTTTCGGGCGGGTTTAGAACCCGCCTCTACGTCCCATCTGTCATTCCCGCGCAAGCGGGAATCCATTCTGGATCCCCATTTTCATGGGGATGA
>CAZGOZ010000097.1:0-2539 GCA_964528025.1 uncultured Planctomycetia bacterium | reverse complement strand
CGGAAGTCAAACAGGCGTTGAGTGAATTGTTTAAACAAATCGGCACGGCTTTAGGGAAGGCTGCGGTAAACTCCGAATTTTTCACGAATATTGCTGACTGGTTTACGGAGGCCGCGGACGACTTAGTGATGTTTGAAGGAGAAGGTGCCGATAGAGAATTGAAGAAATCTTTCAAAGAGTATTTCACGGCCGAAGGAGGATTCTGGGGGGCGGGAAAAACATGGGCAGATAATACGTTCATGAAGGTTGGAGACAAGGTTCAGTTTAGATTCGCGCCGTCTTTTGATTGGGCGCCGGCCATTTTCGCGGCTGCCTCTCTCGTGGTTCCGTTCGTAGCTGAGTTCGTTGATATGACGCCTGCGATGGAGTTTGTTCTTACCGCGTTATCGTTGTTAGTCACGGCCATAATAATGGATATTAGCGACAAGGATGGCACGATTGGTGCCTTCACTGTAGACGTTCTGCTGGATTATCTGCTTTCACCGGAGAAGCTTATAAATCTCGCATCCCGGATAATAACGGCGCCGTTCTCGAAAGACGCATACAAAGAAAAATTAGACAGCATACGCGCGGAAAAGAAAGACAAGGAAGCAGAGCTGAAAACATCACTCGCCAACGGCCTTATCAGCCAGTCGGAATATGCAAACGCGATGAGTTCATTAGAAAGAAAAACGACACAGGATATAAGGACGTTAGAAACAGGCGCCAAGATAGCCAATGTTCTGACAACCGTTTTTAATGTTGTCGCTTCGGAATTCGCGATTAGAGTGACAGATACTCAAGCCAAAAAATACGCCGAGGATAACGCCGACGTATCTTACAAAGAAGCCAAAATTGGTCTTGAAAAGGTTATGGCATCCCCAGGCATGAACTTTGAATATCAGGTTAAGGATAGTAAAGGGAATGACATCAAGGATGTGCTAATCACTAAGGGTACCATTGCATACTGGCAGCAAGAGGCACAAACTAAAACTCTCATAAAAAAGGTAGAGGCAATAGCGGAGAAGCTGGAGCAAGGGCAAAAAACCACTCAGAGTTCTCCGGATTTCGTGCCGATTCTCGAGATGGAAATGGCTGACACTTCGATATTCGAGGATTCCGACATAGGCCTTGAAGAACTCTCCGAGGGGGCTGGAAAGCTTGAATATAAAACTGCAGAGCCCCAAAATACTACCTTCGCGGTCTCTCTCCAGTCAGAAAAAGCGGTAGTCATGACCGAAGTTGTAAGTGAATCCGCGCTTCCCGACGATGCTCTAATATCCAAGGGTATTACACCGCGCGGTATAAGCATGTCGAAAGCTACCGGTCCGGAAATGACTACATCAACGGCAGCGAAGATTGAGGGTGAATCGACAGACATGCCGGACGAAATAGGGGAAGCGCCGGCAGAAGTGACTGTTCTGTCGGAAAAATCCGTCAGCGGGATCATTGTCGGCATAGAAAATGGCGATGTGGCATCGGTGGAATCGGCAACGAACATCATCACGGCGATGTATACACAACTTGTTGAGTCCGCTTATGCAGACGAACAAGCCGTGGCGGTGATAGAAACTCTGATAGGAGCCCTCACCGTCGCTCTGGAGACCACAGTGCAAGAAGGTTTTCTAATATCCGTTGTCGGGGCTATGACGGAAATAACCACGATGGCGGTTGAGCTGGTGAAGAATTTTGATGGCATTGGTGACGGACTCGCGAAAGAAAACGCGATGGCAGTAATTGAGAGCGCGTTTTCCGCGAGTCTCGCCCTGTCTGAATCCGGAGCGGTAGCAAAAATTATAGAAATGGATCTTGAAAAAACGGTTATTGCCTCCGTCGGCAACCTAAAAGCATTGGTTGCGCTGGTAGAAAATTTTGACAAGTTCAGTAAATTTGATAAAGAGGCGAAGATAATAATAGAAGAATTCGTCGCCGCGGAAGTAGTCGGGAATCTGGTTGGCGTTCTGAAGCTCGCTGTGAAGGGGGTTAAGGTAGACAAAGATTCTCTGAGATCCGTTGTCGGGGCGCTGACGGAAACAACCGGCATGGCGGTTGATCTGATTGAAAAGTTTGAGAGCATTGAGGACGGATTCGCGAAAGAAAGCGCGATGACATTAATAGGAGACATTTCCGGAGCGTTAACGGTTCTTTTTGAATTCGGCACGGCAGAAAAACTTATAGAAATGGGCCTTGATGAAACGGCCGTTGGCGCCATTAGTATCATGGTTGCCCTGATAGAGAATGCTGACAAGTTTGGAGATTTCAGGGAAGAGGCAAAGACACTGATAGAAAAATTCTCGTCCGCGGAAATAATGGAAAATCTGATCGGCGCCTTGAATGCCGTTCTGAGCGACGAAACGCCGGATGAGGATTCTCTGAGGTCCGTTGTTGGGGCGCTGACGAAAATAACCGGCATGGCGGTTGATTTGATGGGGAATTTTGAGAACATTGAGGACGGAGATGTAAGAAAGAACGCGATGTCCTTGATAGAAAACGTTTCCGGGGCGGCGGGCGTCCTTCTTGGATCAGGCGCGGTAGGAAAACTTATAGAAATGGGTCTTGA
>CAZGOZ010000096.1:0-2553 GCA_964528025.1 uncultured Planctomycetia bacterium | reverse complement strand
GGCAGCGCGCGTTAAAGAAGTCCATGACGAGTGGCAAGCCGCGCGCGAGGCGAAACTCGCCCGGTGGGAGGGCGAAACGCAGGAAGAAGCGGCGGTGGCGGAGGCGCCGCGGAAGTTTAAAGTGCTGTATGCGTATGATAGCACCGTAATGATAAATTCGGCAAAGGACATATTCTGCCGAGGTTTTGATCTGAAAAGATCAGAAGAAGATCATTATGTCGGTGAGGACATTGAGGTTTTTTTCGTTAAAAGTCAGGAAGGAGCTGTAAAAATATTAGATAAAGAAGGGATCAGTTACGTTATTCTTGACTGGATATTGGGAAAGAGTGATCCGGTCGCCGGCCCCGTTAAACTTTTCGGAAAGATCAGGGAAAAAGGAATAAGATTTGTTAGCTATGCTGGTTCGTTGCTCAGGGATTATCCAAAGACCGTCAAAGCTTTACCGGAAGCGGATGTTGGAATGTTTCCCGCAGGAGACGAGAATCAGATAGCCCTCGTCAAGGCGCATCATGATGCGTGGCGTGACGCACGCGAGGCGGCGGCGCAAAGTGCAGAGAGCATAGCGCAGAGAGAACAGAGCTCGCCGGACGAGGAACGAGAGACGATGGACGAAGCGGAGGCGCCCCGCAAACTGCGAGTTTTGGTAATAGATGATGATGAAAACTGGAATGAACTCGTAGAAGAGAAAATTCACGAATTCTTTTCTGAAGAATGCGAAGTAGCATTCACTATAAGTGTAAAAGAAGCGAGAACGAAACTGACAGAATCGGAGTATGATCTAATAGTCTGTGACGTAAGAATACCGGATGTTGGTAGCATTAGGGATGAGCTTGTAGGAGTAAGATGGATTGCTTTTCAGTCAGCAGATCCGAAGAGCGACGCGGTCGACCATCTTAAGGATGAGGAGTTATCTCAACGCGCTGTTTTCCTTTATAAAGTAGGACAAGAATACTTTGAAAACTTTTTTTCATTTCTGAAAGATATCCACGAAACAATAACCGAGGAAGCGGAGGCCGAACGCGAAGCAGAACTCGCCCGGCGCGCGGCGGTGGAGCAAAGTGCAGAGAGCAAAGTGCAGAGAGAACAGAGCTCGAAGACCGAGACGCTCTTTGTCGTGAACGACTCGCGACGTGAAGCGCGGTATCTTGCTGAACTTATCCGTGAGCGTAAAGGTAATGCATATAATGTTGTTATAGCGGATTCACTGCGCGCGCTGGAGAAAGCGCTCAGTGCGGCCGTGCCGGATATAGTCGTGACGGATACGCATTTGAGGAACACGGACGCGTGGGAGGATATACAGCGCCTCGTGACCGAGAAAAACCCCGGTGCGCGGTTTATCCTCACAAGCGATGACGCGGCGATGAGGTCTTCTGTAACGGGTCAAAGGAGCGCGGAGAAACCCCAGGCCGGTAATCACAATATCCTTGGTATTGTAGAGAAACCGTTCTATGCGCAAGACGTGATTGACGTTCTGGAAGGTAAGTATGAAGAAAAACTAAAGAACGCAAAAGAGCTTTTCAAGATGGAAGAAGCCGAAAGAATCGCCGAGAATGCCGTGGCTGCGCGTGTGTGGAACAAAACCGGCACCATTAAAGTATGGAAAGGTTATGCCGCGCCGGCAACACAACAGGGCATGCTAACGCGCATGCGAAAAAACTCAAAAAACAGCCCGTATAAAGTGGAATTCAGCGAGATCAACAGGCTCGTTGATTCGGCATGCAAGAACGCCGACAGCGACAAAATGGTAACAATATTACCGCATAAGAATCTAACCGCAGAACAACTGCAAAGATTGAAAAAAACGCGCGCCCGCGTCGTATTCATGGAACTCAGTGAGGACATATCCCCTGAAAGCCTGGTGCAGATAGGCGCTATAGTGTTTACGGGTATCGCCTATCTAAACAACGACAACACCGCTCTTGCGGGCCTCTACCGCCTGCTTACCGACGCCGGTCAATGCCCGTTCACAACCGCCGCCGAATTAAAAAAGTCTCCCACAAGCTATATCTTCAATATTGCCCCAACAAAAATAAACGACTACAAAGAACTAACCCGCCTAAACGCCCGCATAGAAGAAATCCAATCCGCCGCCTAACCCAAGCCCCGAATTTGTACCGTTTGCGATTCTGAACCTTCACGGTCTCCCCTTTTTTAAGATTAAAGCTGTCCCCGGGGGTGTGTCGTAGTTAGATAACGTTATAGGTCTCCGTCACAAACACGGACGGTGCTAAGAATTGACTGGGACCCTCGCGGATATGCGCCCTTGTCCAAAAAACCACAACCCCGTATTTACACTACATTTTGCCAAACAAGACGCGTTGGAGTGTTTCGTACGGACTATGTCCGGTAGAAACACTCCAACGTGTCCTATACGATAACAAATGCAGAGGGCAGAGAAGACCAGTTGAAACAAATCTAGGCACTATGCACCATGCTCTATGCTTATTCGCAAGGCCACCAGGCGATTTTTTGGGTCGTTCGTGGCGGTGAGAAGGGCGGCGCAAAAAATAAATGAAAGAAAATGGCTCTGAGAATTGTCTATATATATAGGGG
>CAZGOZ010000095.1:0-2589 GCA_964528025.1 uncultured Planctomycetia bacterium | reverse complement strand
CCCTCCAAGGGGCCCCTTGGAATCCCGCGGGCTTTTTGGTGCGCTCAACGCCAAGTTTGTTCCGTTCTCTCTATTTTCGATTTTCGATTCTCAATTACGTTGCACCCCCACGACAGATCACACCTCACTGATCACAGATCACTAACGTTTCCCCGCCCCTACACAAAATTTGCGGAGCAAATTTTGTTTGCGAACGAAGCACGGTGCGAAGAATTGACTGGGGGCCTTGTGGATATGCGCCCTTGAACAAAAAACCACACCCCATGCATTTACACTACATTTTGCCAAATAAGACGCGTTGGGAGTGTTTCGTACGGACTATGTCCGGTAGAAATACTCCCAACGTGTCCTACACAAATACAGTGCAAAGAATTTCGGGCGGTTTTTGATCCCTTCCCCGCCGGCAAGGCCCCCAGTCAATTCTTCGCATCGCCCTTTGGGGAGAGCCCCATTTGTATTGACCCTTTGGGTTCCCCCCTATATAATTAGTACTAATGGTTTGCGATTAAAGCATGTTTTTACTTTTAAGGGGGATAATATGTCAAAAGGGATAACCGCTATAAACGAGAAGGTTCAGAAAGAAAGCGTTTTTATTGAGGATCTGTTAGCGGAGATACGGAAGGTAATCGTTGGACAGGATTATCTTATTGACCGGCTGCTGGTCGGTCTTTTGGCTAATGGGCACGTGCTTATTGAAGGCGTTCCGGGGCTTGCGAAGACGATGTCCGTGCACGTGCTTTCTTCTGCCATAAGCACTAAGTTTCAGCGACTGCAGTTCACACCGGATCTTTTGCCCGCCGATCTTATCGGAACTCTTGTTTACAATCCGAAAGATGGAGCTTTCACTACGAAAAAGGGTCCGATCTTTGCCAATATTATCCTTGCCGACGAGATTAATAGAGCCCCGGCCAAGGTCCAGAGCGCTCTTCTTGAGGCCATGCAGGAGCGGCAGGTTACTATCGGGGAGAACACTTTTAAGCTGGACGAGCCGTTTCTTGTTCTTGCCACGCAGAACCCCATAGAGCAGGAGGGGACATATCACCTGCCGGAAGCCCAGATAGACCGTTTCATGATGAAGATCAATATAGGATATCCCAACAAGGAAGAAGAGCTTCAGATTTTGAAACGCATGGCGTTTACCGACAAGAAGATAGATGTTTCTCCCGTTGTCACAGCCGACAGGATACTTAAGGTTAGAAAGGTTATAAACGATATCTACATGGATGAGAAAATAGAAAAATATATCGTGGACATTGTTTTTGCCACGCGTGAACCCAAAGAATACGGTCTTGATGATCTCGTGGGGCTTATTGATTATGGGGCGTCACCGCGGGCTACTCTCAACCTGGTGCTTGCCGCCAAGGCATATGCATTCATAAAACGCCGCGGGTATGTTACGCCTCAGGACATCAAGTCCATAGGCGTCGATGTTCTGCGTCACAGGGTTATTCCGAGTTACGAGGCGGAAGCTGAAGATAAAACGTCCGAAGATATTGTCAAGAGGGTATTTGAAGAAATAGAAGTACCGTAAACACGATGCTTTCTAAAGAAATAATACGTAAAATCCGACGGATACAGATCACGACGTCCAGAAAAGTAAATGACGTCTTTGCGGGCCAGTATCAGAGCGTTTTTAAAGGCGCCGGTATGGAGTTTGATGAGGTTCGCGAGTATCTGCCGGGAGATGAGATACGGTCAATTGACTGGAACGTCACCGCCCGCACGGGGAACCCGTATATCAAGAAATTCATTGAAGAGCGGGAACTGACAATCATGCTTCTCCTGGACGTGTCCATGTCCTGCCGTTTCGGAACCTCAGGCCGACCTAAAAGTGAAACCGCTGCCGAGATATGTTCCGTTATAGCATTTTCAGCTATTCAGAATAACGATAAAGTCGGCATGATGACTTTTACCGACCGTGTGGAAAAGTTCATTCCTCCCCGTAAAGGTGTCCGCCACGTGTTGAGAGTTGTTAGAGAAGCCATCCAGAATGTTCCCGAGGGAAGCGGAACCGATCTAAACAAGGTTCTTGAGTATCTGAACGGTGTTGCGCCACGCCGCACGATTACCTTTGTAATATCGGATTTTTTTGCTCCGGATTTCAAAAAAAACCTGTCAATGACGAACAGGCGGCATGATGTAATCGCCGTCACCGTTACCGATCCCGCAGAATCAAAACTTCCGAAAGCAGGTATGGTAAAACTGCATGACGCGGAAACGGGCGAGCCGTATCTTGTTGATACTTCCGACCTGTTGACCCGCGCGCTGTATGAGAAACATGCGGTTGAGAAGAACCTCAGGAGACGTAAGCTGTTCAGGTCCGTGAAGGTGGACAATGTTGTTATTAGGACAGACCAGTCATACGTGGAACCCCTTATACGTTTTTTTCGCATGAGAGAAAGACGCCTCGGGCGGAGATAAGAGCATGGGGCATAGAGCAGAGAGCAGCACAGAGTAATGTCAAATGACAAAATTCAAAGCACAAAAGAAGCACAAATACCAAAGCACAAAACAAGACTTGGACAAGATCTAATGTTTTATTATTTGGATTTGAGATTTTGGATTTATTTTGGATTTTGTGCTTTGTCA
>CAZGOZ010000094.1:0-2631 GCA_964528025.1 uncultured Planctomycetia bacterium | reverse complement strand
GCTGCACCAAATCGGGATCCAGAATCGCCTCGTCTTTCATTTTTTTCCGATCCAGCAGGTCTTCCGCCCAATCCCGCAAATCACCCCTGAGCCAGTCGCCGATCGGGACGCCAAATCCCATTTTAGGCCGGTCAAACAACTTTTCATCAATATATTTGTTCAATATCCTACGCAATATCCATTTGCCCTTGCCGTTCCTTATTTTCATTGAAAGCGGTATTTCCAGGGAAAACCCTACAACGTCCCGTGCCAGAATAGGCGCCCTTGTTTTCAATCCCGCGGCTTCGGATGCTTTCGTGACTTTAACCATGCCGTCGTCCGGAAGGTACGTAACCATATCAAGAAACATCATCCTATCAATAAAACTGGGAATTTTATCCGCCAGACTACTATCACACAACAACGTATCCGGTTCGCTGGATCCAATTACCAGTTCTAACGGTTTTTTCCAGTGAGCTACGAGGATACGATACAACTCATCTTTAGAGGCGGCCGCTAAAATGTCCGATAGCTTATGCAGTTTGTTTCCGGGAAGCCTAAACCCCGGAACCCTGCCTGCAGCCCCTCCTGACATCCTGTCCAGTCCTGTGGCTGAAACGGACCTCATCCGGGAAGCACACCATTTTTTTACGGGAGAGGGCAGTCTTTTTGTCATGTTCCAGATCTTTTCCGCCCATAAATATCTGTTATACCCCCCAAATAGTTCATCGCCTCCGTCGCCGGAAAGAGCTGCGCCGACATGCCCTCTAACAAACTGAGAAATCATGAAAACGGGCACCTGAGATGAATCAGCAAATGGTTCATCGTATATGTCAGGCATTTCCGGAATTACGCGCAGAGCATCCTTCGGGGTAACTCGCAGTTCCGTATGTTTTACGCCGATACAAGCGGCGATCCTCCGAGCGTCTTCCGACTCATCATACTCTTTTTCGTGCATACCGAGGCTAAATGTTTTGACAGCTGTGCCTCGCACTTTCCGGGCTAAAACCGCGATAAGTGAAGAATCTATTCCACCGGAAAGAAAGATCCCCGTTTCCGTGTTTCCCGTCATGCGGACATCAATGGCTTTAGTAATTAAATCTTCCAGCTCGCGGCATTTTTTTTCATCAAAAGAGGAAGACAATGACTCCTCCCGGGTGCCCTGAAACGCTTCCATTGCGCTCCAGTAATGATTCGTTTTCATGCTGCCGTCTTTTCCCGTCACCGCATAACTTGCCTGTCCGAGTTTAACGATATTCTTGTATATTGAATGGGGCGTAGGAACATAACCATATCTGAAAAACAACGCAAGAGAATTTCTGTCAATATCCGGAACAAAAGCATCATGAGCGCAAATAGCTTTAAGTCCCGACGCGAAAAATAAAACACCGTTTTGAATGCCGTAATAAAAAGGTTTTGCCCCGATCCTGTCTCTCGCAAAAAAAAGTTTTTTATCCTCTTTATCCCAGAGAACAAAGTTAAATGCCCCGTCAAATTCTTTTAATGCCCGTTCCATCCCCCATTCCGAAACCGCGTCCATTACAATCCCGGCATTATAGTCATGCTCTGTCATGCCGGCGCGCCGTTTTCCGCCTCCCAATTCTTCATTCATTTCTCCGGCATTATAAATCTCACCGTCAAGAGCTATAACATATCGCCCGCGAAGCGACTCAACCGGACTGGGGGTGAACCCAGGAATTCCCCCAAAAGATCCCCTTTCATAACCGAATACGATACCCTGTTTTGTATCTTCCCAGCAATCTCCGGCAGTAGCCGCATCTCCCGAACGAGACATACCGGCCATTCTTAAAAACCGGTCCTTAAGCGCCCTTTCAGGGCCCGAGTTAATCTTCCAAAAACCGGCTATTCCGGACATTCCGCTATCCTTTCCATGGCAAGGTTTTCAAAAAACATCAACATACCTCAACCCTGACCTTACATGCCTGCCGAACGCCGCCATGGCTGTAATCAAAAATAGGGCTTTTATATTGAATCGGTTTTTCCCAATCGCCAAAATAAGTTCATTCTTTGATTTTTTATAATCGCCAAGACGTAAATAACCTAAGGCGTAAGCAAAATGAATATTTGAAAAACATTTTTTTCTAAAAACTATCTTTAACTTGGGATCTCGCTTAAAGGCCTTCTCCAGAACGAGAAAACTTTCCTTTATCGACCGGCCCAGATAATCATCGGAATACCGTTCCGGCGGTTTATATAACAGCGTGAGCGCCTCCGGAACATATCCGGCCTTCCCCTTTTCGGCCAGTCTTATCCACATATCCCAATCAGCCGGATGAAAAATTGTTTCATCAAAAAACCCGGTTTTATCAAAATACGGCCTTTTTACAACAACAGTTGAATTACAGACAAAATTATGCAAAAGCAGGTCTTTACCGATATTCCCGGAGGGGCATTTCTTGAATCGCGGGTATTTTCCTAAAATATTGCCGTCACCGTTCGTGAAATATACCCGTGTATAGACAAAAACCGTATCCGGATATTTTTCAAAATATTTTACGGATTTTTCTATTTTTTGGGGCAAATATGCATCGTCGCAGTCCAGAAAGGCGAGATAATCGCCCTGGGCCGACCGTATTCCCAGATTGCGCGCGCTGCAAGCCCCGCCGTTCTCCTTGCGTATATACCGTATTT
>CAZGOZ010000093.1:0-2783 GCA_964528025.1 uncultured Planctomycetia bacterium | reverse complement strand
TTTCGCCTCGCGCGCGGCTTGCCACTCGTCATGGACTTCTTTAACGCGCGCTGCCAGTTCCGGGTCAACCAGGAATCGTCCTACCTTAAGCCCAGTAAATTTCTCTCCATCCTCCTCTGCGAACATACTTCCCACGCCATACAGGTCAATGTGTACAATCTCCCTTTCCTGCATTTTTTTTATTATTTCATGGGCCGGTTCGGGAAGTTGCCAGTCCGTAATGACATACCCTATATCCCCTTCTCTAGTTAAAGTTGCTACTGCCTTATTCTGGGTTTCGGCGAAGAATACTTCCATATCTTCCCCGGCATAATGAGTATCGCTTATCCATTTCAGATCCAACCCGTCACGAAACATACCCACGGCATATTTCATCTTGTCCGGATCATCTTGAACAAATAATATCTTGAATTTTCCGGGCGCGGCTTCTGCTGGTTCTTCCGGCGCTTCCGCCTCGTGACGGGCGAGTTCCTCCTCGCGCTCCTCAAACCACTCGTCGCGAACTTTTTTGACGCGTACTGCCTGCTCAGCACTCTCCCAAAAAGGAAACTCTTCTACGTTAAGATTCGGATGCGTCTCGCCAGCTTCATTTATGCACTCCCGGCTGTTTACAGTATTGAAATCAACGCGTCCAATCTTCCTTTTCTGTATTTCTTTCATTAATTCTTCGGCCGGTTCAGGAAGCCGCCAGTCCGTAATGACGTACGCTATTCCCTCTTTGTTGCTTAACGTTTTTATCGCCTTGTCCTGAGTTTCGGCGAAGAATACTTCCATATCCTCGCCGATATAATGGGTATTCGTTACCCATCCCAGGTCTAACTCACGACGAAACATCTCCATGCCCGAGGTCATCTTAGCCCGATCATCATGAACATATAATATTTTAAACTTTTCGCGCGCCTCAAGCCATTCGTCGTGGACTTCTTTGATGCGAACTACCTGATCCGGCTCATCGGGCCCGAAAGGAAATTGTTCTATCACAAGCCCAGTAGAATCCACCTCATCGTTCTGCAGTGCAAGTGCACCTTCCACGCCATACAGGTCAATGTATTCAATCATCCTTTCCTGTATTTCTCTTATTAATCCATGGGCCGGTTCAGGAAGCAACCAGCCCGAGATAACATATCCTATATCTCCTTCTCTCTTCAAATTTTCTATTGCCGCATCTTCACTTTCAGCGAAAAACATTTCTATCTCATCGCCGTCGTAATGAGTATCGCTTATGCGTTTCAGATCTAATTTGTCCCTGTACTTTTCTTTGTCTTTTTTTATCTGCTCCTGATTATCAAGAACAAACAATATCTTGAATTTTCCGGGCGCTGCGGGAGGGGCCGGCGCGTCCACCGGCGCTTCTTTGGGCGTTTCGTCTGCCGCGCTCTGTTCTCTCTGCTCTACGCTCTCTGCGCTCTGTTCCGCCGCCGCCTCGCGCTCGTCAAGCCACGCGTCGTGGACTTCCTTGACGCGTGCTACCGGCTTATCAAAACCCTGCCGGGGATACATGTCTAAACTCCAAAAAGGAAACTCTTCTACTGTGAGATCCGGATATGTTTCACGAATTACACCCATATAACGTGATTCAGCGGTAAATATGTCAATATGCTCAATATTTCTTTTCTGTATTTCTTCCATTACTTCATTTGCCGGTCGAGGCATCAGCCAGTCCAGAATGACATACCCTATATCTTCTCTGTTATTCAAGATTTCAACTGCTTCTTCCTGCGTTTCAGCGAAAAATACTTCCATATTCTCGCCGCGCGAATGAGTCATGCTCACCCAGCCCACTTCTAACTCGTCAGTAAACATCATCTGGAAATCTTTCACCCTTTTCCAATCATCACTAACAAATAATATTTTAAATCTCTCGTGCATTATTCCAAGCCACTCGTCATGAACTTCTCTAACACGCTCTGGCGATTCTTTATCAGATCCAGAAGGGTCAGGATCAGGAAATATTCCCAGATCAAGATCTAAATATTCCCTATCTTTACGAAGTTCGTCCACCAGAGTTTGTCTCAGGCCGCCATACATATCAATATGTCCAATATTCCTTCTTCCTATTTCTTTCATTATTTTATGAACCGGTTCAGGGAGCTTCCAGTCCAGAATAACGTAGGATATATCCCTTTCTCTTCCTAATATTTCTATGACCTCATCCTGAGTTTTGGCGAAAAATACTTCCATCTCTTCGCCGACATAATGAATGTCGCTTACTTCTTCCAGGTTTAAATCAAAACTAAACACCTCTCTGTCCAGTTCCACTCTATCCTCATTCGTCTCATCACTAACAAATAATATCTTAAATTTTCCGGGCGCTTCGGTCTCCGCTCCGTCCGTCGTCCCTCGTCCCTCGTCCGTCAATCTCTGTTCTCTCTGCACTATGCTCTCGGCACTTTCCGATTCCCCCGTCGTCCCTCGTCCTTCGTCCGTCAATCTCTGTTCTCCCCGCACTATGCTCTCTGCGCTTTGCTCCGCCGCAGGCGCCTCTTTCATTCCCTTAAGAACCAGCACAGCCTTAAGCTTCTTCATATACCGCGATTCCCACTCGTGTGGATATAAGGGATACGAGAGCGCCTCTTCAAGAAGCTCTATCTGCGGTTGTATGGCCTCAAGATCGGACTCACTGCAATTTCCAAGAAGGATCTGACTGTCAACATATGCCACGTGGTCCCACACTATCTCGTGAATACAAGCGCCCACTAAAGCGTGCTGGGCGGGACTTATTACGCCACCGAAAATCGTCTCTTTCACTATGCCGGAAAGAACGATGCTTGAGTCCGAATAAA
>CAZGOZ010000092.1:0-2852 GCA_964528025.1 uncultured Planctomycetia bacterium | reverse complement strand
CGCGTCAAAACGGTGAATTTTCGTGCTCAGGGGTGTCCCCAAAAGGCATGTCCCCGGTTCTAGATTTTCCTTTCATCGTTCGCACAATGCGTCTTGCTTACTTCGACTATATATAATATAATTACCTAATACGAGAGAAAATTCGCGCAAGCGGATTTACAATATAGGGGATTTGTTACATAAAGGGAGGGTGATTTTACGATGGGAGAGCACGGCGCTCTGTGGGAATTTTCGCATAATGATGTGGTTATAGTCTCTTTTTTGGGATGGTTCACGGCGCAGACTATTAAGGTAATTATCGGTGTGATCAAGGAAAAACGATTCAACTTTAAGTGGTTTGTAGGGACCGGCGGAATGCCGAGTTCTCACGCCGCCGGGGTAACAGCCCTGACGACAAGTATCGGGTTTCAGGAAGGACCCAGCTCGGCGCTTTTTTGTATGGCGTTCGTGTTCGCTGTGGTTGTGATATGTGACGCGCAGGGGGTGAGGCGGTCAACCGGGAAACAGGCCGAGATATTGAACACCGTAATGGACGATATTTACTGGAAAAAAAAGATACAGGAAGACAAGCTTAAAGAACTTATCGGCCATACTCCGATACAGGTTATAGCCGGCGTTCTCATAGGGCTTATTGTTGCTTTTATCCTGTATGGGCCGTATGGAATGTAAGAAAAAGAAACAAGATAAAACGCAAGATACAAGATACAAGATGCAATAACCAAACAATAACCAATGACCAAAGTCCAATAACCAAACAGGAAGAAAAGTATTAAAAAATCAGATCCTAGATAAGTCCGAATTAGTGTTTGGTTATTGATTATTGGAATTTATTTGTATCTTGTTTCTTGGTTATTGGTTATTTAAGGATTAACTTGTATCTTGGTTATTTAAATGTCATTTTGTAACTTGGTTATTGCTTGTCGGAAAATACCATGAAGATAAATAAATTAATTCTTTTAATCATCGGCATTATCTCTCTGCTCGTCGTTGCCGCCTCGTTCGCCGTGCTGGAAGGAACTAAGGCAAATTCCGGGGATATGTGGCGGCCGGACAGGGCAAAACTTATATTTGAGAGAGCGGAAGCTTTTCTTAAACGCGGAGAATACAATAAATGCAGAAACGCTTTAGCCATTCTGGTAGAACGATATCCCACTTCCGAATATGCCGAAAAGTCCTTGAGAACCCTTGCATACGACTCCCTTGAGCGTGGTGATGGCATGCGCGCTCATTATTATTATACCCAGCTTCTTGAGCGGTTTCCGGGGATAAAAGACGCGAATAATATCTATGACATTCTTGGTAAGATCAACATGGGGCTTTTGCAGTCGTCGGCATTGACGGAAAACAGTCTTATACATGAAGTCCAAAAAGGCGACACTCTTTTCGCTATAGCCAAGAAATACGGCACGACGGCAGGTTTTATAAAAATGGTAAATGGACTTAAAGGAGATCTTATAAAACCGGGCCAGAAACTGAAAATAGTTCTTTCAAAGTTCAGCATCCTTGTGGATAAGTCCCGCAACATGCTTGTGCTTAAAAAAGATGGAAAGCTATTTAAGATATACAGCGTTTCAACCGGGGAAAATAACTCCACGCCGGTGGGGATGTTTAAGATCGAAGAAAAGATGATAAAACCGACCTGGTACAAGGTAGGGGCAATTGTATCTCCCGACAGCACGGAATACGAACTCGGGGAAAGATGGATGGGGCTTTCCGTCCAGGGATACGGAATACACGGGACTCGTGACGAGACAACCATTGGCTTTCAGGTAACAGGCGGTTGTGTAAGGATGCACAATAGCGACGTTGTGGAATTGTTTGATATAGTTCCGAGTGGCACCGAAGTGGAGATAGTCAATAAGGTGGCGTAAGGATTCGAGAGCGCGATACGGGGGAAATGATGGCAATCATACTTGAATTTGAAAAACCCATAATAGAGCTGGAAAATAAGATTGAAGAGCTCAGCAAGTTTACCGCGAAAGAGGATATAGATCTTTCCGACGAGATTCCGCGGCTGAAGAAAAGGCTGGAGAAGCTCAGGAAAGAGATCTTTGATAATCTGTCCCCGTGGCAGAAGGTCCAGCTTTCGCGGCACCCGGATCGGCCGTATACAATGGATTATATAGAAATGATTATGAGTGATTTTATAGAGATTCATGGCGACCGCCATTTCGGCGATGATAAAGCCATGATAACGGGACTGGCGCATGTCAACGGCCGTAAAATAATGATTTTTGGACATCAAAAAGGCCGGGATATGAAGAAAAAACTGGAGAGAAATTTTGGGTGCGCTCATCCGGAAGGATATCGCAAGGCCATTCGCCTCATGCGGTTGGCCGAAAAATATGGAATACCGGTGGTTACTTTTATAGATACTCCGGGGGCTTATCCGGGCATTGGGGCGGAAGAACGCGGTCAGGCCGAGGCAATAGCGTATAACCTGCGCGAGATGGCGGGGCTGAAGGTTCCGATTATCGTTTTTGTTATAGGCGAAGGTGGATCCGGCGGAGCGCTTGGCATAGGTCTCGGCGACAGGATATTTGTTCTGGAGAATGCTTATTATTCGGTGATCTCGCCGGAAGGATGCGCGGCAATTCTCTGGAGAGAACCCTCCAAAGCTCCCGCTGCCGCGGAAGCGCTCAAACTTACCGCTCCGGAACTTCTTGAATTGGGAATCATTGACGGCATGATACCCGAACCTTTGGGCGGGGCGCACAGGAACCCGATGCTGGCAGCGGAAGGGATAAAGAAAACTATAATAAAAAATCTTGATGAACTTTGCGCGCTCACGCCGGATGCGTTGTTGGCCGCCCGGTATGAAAAATACAGGAAGATCGGGGTTTATGGGGAAG
>CAZGOZ010000091.1:0-2931 GCA_964528025.1 uncultured Planctomycetia bacterium | reverse complement strand
TAACACCCACCACACGTTAAGTATCAAAATATTTAGTTTATACAGTTGACCCCACCCAGCACCATATACTATAATAACAATCTCACTTCCTACATGGGGACATGTCTTTTGGTGACACCCCTGAGCACGGAATATTGGTACTTTTTGACGGTTTTTGAGCATAGAATATTTCAAGGCCCGCCAAAGTTAAAATGCAAAAAAGTTAGAAAGAAAGGTATTGCGTATTTATGCAGATATGTTATACTATTAGTGTGTTAGAACAAAAGAAAGCCAAACTAAAGCGTTTATACGGGGGTATAACGATATGAATGCAAACCAAATAGACAAAAATTTTACTGCTGGCATGGGTCAGGAACAGACAGGCATATCAACATGGAGAAAGCGCAATGCTTTTTTTATAAAATGTGTCAGTGTTTCTCTGACCCTGATTTTTTTGCATCAGCAGGCCGGATGGGCGCAGAACGGTAAGCCTGTCTGGAAGACCGCGGCAATGCCGTACACCGAGGGCTCCTATCCCGGACGACTCAATACACTTGATCCAAAAGGCATCAACATACCCTATGACGTTGCGAGCACTCAAGAGGCTGTCACTACAAGCCGCGGTGAAACCATTATTCATATTCAGGACGCGCATGCTTCATTATCCGCGCAATATTCCATAGTTAAACTTTTGGATTCGCTTGTCACAAATTATGACCTGAGTCTTATCGCTCTTGAAGGCGCGAGCGGGTTCGTGGATACTTCGCTTCTCAAGACATTCCCGGATAAAGCTATCCGGGATGAGACGGCGGAATTTTTGATGAGAGAAGGGCGCATGAGCGCGGGTGAATTCTTTTCGGTAACGCGCGATGCCGACGGAGTAGGCCTTTATGGCGTGGAGGACGACGCCCTTTATCGCGCAAATCTTGAGAGTTTTAAAAAGGTCGCCACGGAGAGGGCCGAACGCGTTGAAAACATAAACGGGCTTTTGAGGCAGCTCAATGCGCTTGAAGAAAAGGTCTCGTCCGAGGCGTTACGCGGGCTGAACCGGAAAAGCATACTTCACAGGGACGGCTCTTTAAGCTTTACGGACTACTGGAAATACATAGCGGAACTCGCGGAAAATAAGAAAGTAAAACTTCCCACCGGCGGGGAACTTTTAAAACTGCTTGAATCCATTCGGTTGGAAGGCTCCATAGATTTCAAAAAAGCCAATACAGAACGCCGCATGCTTATTGACGAGTTAAGCAAAAAATCGGGCAAAGATGAGCTGGAAGAATTGGTCGTGAAATCGCTAGCGTTTAAAGAAAATCGTATATCGCAGAGCGGCTTTCACGCGTATCTTCTTGAATTTGCGGGGAAGAAGGGCGTCTCAACCGCCGAGTATAAAAACCTCGTCGGATTTACCCGCTACGTTTCCGTGTATGAATCCGTGGACCTTTTCGGTCTTTACCGCGAGATGGAGACGCTGGAAGACCGGTTGAGAGATTCTCTTTATCGTAACGCCGACGAGCGCGAGATTTATATCATCGGAAAAACGGCGCGCCTTGTAAAACAGCTCTATTCCATGGAACTCACCAATGGTGAATACGCTTATCTGAGGGAAAACCGCGGACGGTTTGACATTCCCGCGTACGCCGAGTTTATCAGGAACACGAGCCGCAAGTACAGGGTGCCGATGACCGATGGATATAATCTCGGTAAGGTCTTCGGCGATGTGGATGGCGCGCTGAACTTTTACCGTGACGCTGAAGCGCGTAACAACGCGATGCTCGTCAACACCCTTAAAAAGATGCGCGCAGAAGGCAAGCAGGTGGCGGCTCTCATTACCGGCGGCTATCATACGCAGGGTCTTACGGAGCTGATGAAAGAGAAAAAACTTTCTTATCTTGTTGTCTCTCCCAAGTTTAAAGAAGGCGAGGAGAGGCCCTATATAGCGATATTGACAAATAAGAAAAGGCCTTACGAAAAGATGCTTGAGACAGGCAAGTATCAGCTGGCTATTGAAGCGTATTTTCAGGACGCGGAAAATAAGCTTGAGGCCATTACCCCCGCGCTTGCTTATGCCCTCGGGAGAGCCGCAATAGAAGGCGCGGACATGAAGGCCATCTCGGAGATATGGATACAGGCCTATGAAAACCGGTATAACGCGCTGATATACGCTAAAGGGCGCGAAGCCATGGCCGGCAAGGTAACACCGGAAGAGTTTAGGGATTGTCTTCTCGGGAATGAGGCAAAAGGCATTCTTCCGGGAGTAGTGGTCAAAGAAATAAGCGACAACATGGCCGTTATCGCGTGCGGAATAGGCAATGAAGAAATTTCACAGATCACGCTTACGCGTAACGGTAAACTATTTGAGTTTGACGCGGCCTCGGGAGCGCAGAGAGCGAGCCGGGTAACGATAAAAAAACAAACCGCCGGCAAAGACGGAGAGGATAAAAGCCCGAACGAAACGCGGCGGAATGCCGCCCGCGGCATACTGGAGCGTGCAAATGTCCCGAAGGAATACCACGAGGCATTAGTGCGTTTCGAACCCGTCAGATTGATAACAGTGCTTCACGTATTGAAAGAATACAGAGTTTCACCGGAAGAATACGAAGGAATGCTGGAGACCGATCGTACCGCGAAAGACCTTGAATGGGCTCTTATCGTGTTAAAAGATAGCGGCGCGGCGCTGACACACGAAAATATTGATAACATTGAAAATATAGTCGCGGAAAGAGCGAAAAAGGAAGAATTAAGAAGTAAAGAGGAAGAAAAAAGACAACCGCACCGGCGCGGTTGGATAAGTAAATACGGAAAATATCTATTCATTTTATTGACATTTGTGCTGTATGCCGGTTGCACCCTCTGCGGACTTCCCCTTCCCGTGGATGGAAAATCTGTCAGCGGAGAAGTGGGAGTCAATTACGGCGGGCCCGCTCCTTACGGTCAGAATTTCGGAACCACGGC
>CAZGOZ010000090.1:0-3004 GCA_964528025.1 uncultured Planctomycetia bacterium | reverse complement strand
CAGAAAAAAGAAACTGCTTTAGTTCTTGCCGAGTTTAAAACAATGCTATTCGGGCTGGCCGCAGAAGACATGGAACCGGTTCTGGTTTGCGATCTGGACGCTACGGTAACGGAATCCAACATGCCCATTTTGCCGGATAATCTGGAAAAGGTCATGAAAATATTGAAAAAAGGCCTGCATTTCGTGGTGCTCTCAGGTATCAGCAAGAAAAGGGTAGATAAACAGTTCTTGGACCCGCTTCTCGCGTCTATTTCACAGGAAGATAGCCAAATATTGGAAAACCTGATTGTGGCAAGTGATAGCGGAACCCAGATATACCGGTATAGTGAAACAACCGCAAGTTTTGAATGTGTATACGCCGTAGATATAAGGGACTACATAGCAGCAGAGAAGTATTCCCTGATAAAGGACATACTGGTTGATCTTTTGGAAAAACGGGGTGTTCGTCAGATGCTGCGGGAAACTATGGGATGGGAATTTTCTGAGGAAGAATGGAATGTTTTTAAAAAAAAGTGTGTTGATAAAAGACAGATTAACGGCAAAGTTACTCAGATAACTTTTATGGTTCTGGGCAAGGAAGCCACGCACGAACAAAAAGAAAAGTTTGACGCAAACGGAGGTGAGGAGATAAGAAAGGGCTATGAGGTTAAAATAGAAGAGAAGCTGCACTCGTCAGGGATAGAGCTTGAAGCGAAGGTTTCAGGACTGAGCTCAATAGATATAAATCTTCCGGGTATAAACAAGGGCTCCGGGCTTGGCTTAATCTCGGAACTGTTTGATATCCCTTCGGAAAACATGATATTTTTTGGTGATTCTTTCGCTCCGGAAGAAAATGACGAGCCCATAGTTGAGGCCGTAGACAGGGTTATCAATGTAGGAAAATGGATTGATATCACAGGATCACATTATTACAGAGAAAATGTGACATTTTTACAGTTGGCGGAGACCGGCCCGGCGGGATTCGGTCTCTGCGCGGATATGTTTATCAGACATTTTTCAGAAAATGGGACAAAGGGGAACAGGGCATCATTCATTCCGGGCCGTTTTGAGAAAATGGTATCGTGGGTTGTCAACAGAGACATGACTCCATGCGTGATCTCCGATCTGGATTCTACCATGGCGGAATCCAATCTGCCGGTTTCTTCCGGCAATCTGGATCTGGTAGCGGAGATCCTGAGAATGGATATCCCATATGCCGTGGTAGCCGGTGCCGACTGGAAAAAAATGAATAATAACTTCGTGCGGCCTCTTCTTGCGCGTATTGCCGGGCGTTCCAAAGAAGATCTGTTAAAAAACCTTATTATCGTGACGGATAATGGAACTCAACTTTATCGGTTTAACGGGGAAACGGACGATTTTGAGTGTATATACTCAGTTGAAATGAAAAGCAGAATAGGAGACGATAAGTACAAAGAGGTGATGGCACGCATATTGCCGGATTGTATTAACGCCCTCGGGGTAAGAGAAATGCTGCAGGAAGTAACAGGGAGAAACTTCACTGATGCCGAGTGGGGTGAGTTTATAAAGAAAGAAGCCTTTACGGAACGTAAGCCAAAAGGGAAAGAAGAGGTTACTCAGATAACATGGAGCCTGTTGGGAGTAAATGCCTCCAGGCAGGAGAAACTGAAATTTGACGCGACAGGAGGGCAAATACTCCGGCGTTTTAAGTATAAGCCCCGTCTTGAGAGGGAACTTTTGAATGTCGGCATCAACCTTGATATAGGGGTTTCCGGAACGAGTTCAATAGAATTAACCCCGCGTGGGGTGAATAAAGGATCGGCCATGCCGGTTATCTGCCGGGAATTTGGGATTCCTCTCTCTTCTGTGATATTTTTTGGAGATAATTTTGAAAGAGAGGGAACAGATAGAACGGTTTTGGAGTTCGCGGATAAAGTAATCAATTTGGGACGATACGCCGTTATCCCGGCGTCTTTATATAAGGATAGGAAAATGGATTTTTTGCAATTGCCGGATACAGGTCCGCGTGGATTTAATCTGTTGATAAAAAATTTTTTGCACCTTTTGAAAATCAGGAATATGGATAAGCAAAAGAACGATGCTTATAATACGGCAAGAAGAGTCCGGAGAACAGAGGTGAAAAAGGCTTTTGACCTGTTCTACACGCAGAGGGCAAAAACCTATAGTGTTCGGCAGCAGCAGAAAGATGGGCTTGCCGATAAAGTCAAAGAACATTATATCGTGCATTATGCCGATGCTGCTAATATTTTAAGTGAAACCCGGAATGTCATTATCTCTCCCGGACTTGAAATAGAACGGAGACGAAAAATAATGGGAATAGAAAAGACGATTGATATGCAGCACGACAAATTTTTTATAACGGCGCCTGAAGAGTGCGTTACTAAAGAGGAAAAAGAATCATTAAAAAAACGTCTTATTGAATTTTGGATGCTTGACGGCGTTATAGACGCTGCTGACATCGTGATCCTTGACAGGATATCCGGCGGTTATACGGCAAGCGCGCTGTTTAGCAAGATAAGATCTGAAAATACCGAAGCAACCGCGGATAATACGGGTTTTCTTTGCATGGCAGGCGACCTGACATATGACGATGATGCCGTTCAGCTGGGACTTTTACAGTTAAATCTGTCATCTGAGTCAAAGACAAATGTTGATCAATATGAGGTTTTTATAGCGCTTCTCCTCTCGGAAGATCCAGATAATATACTGCGGGTCGCCGGCCTGCGAAAAACCGAACGCGGTAACCTGTTTATCTATATGCCTCAGAGTAGGCCAGTTGATCTTGCAGAAAAGATCCGAATTTATGAGCGCCATATCTCAACAACGCTTATAAGAGCATGATTTGAAGCACAAATTACCCGTTGGGTCGGATACATGTGCCCGTCCTGCGACGCAAAAAGCGCCACTTGTTAAGTTATAAAATAGGCAGAACGAACGTTCTTGACTTCGTTGTGAGAGCGTAGTATTATGGTATATGTATAAAGCGTTCAAATAGCCAGAAAGTATACGATATAGGTTTTTGTTG
>CAZGOZ010000089.1:0-3041 GCA_964528025.1 uncultured Planctomycetia bacterium | reverse complement strand
CCCGTGCCGCCGGTAACAAGAATGTTTTTGTTTTTAAAATTGAATTTTGTCATTTTGTTTTCTGGCCGCGGTTGCTGAATCCCTCGGAAAATGCGCGGGAGAACCTTTTCCTTTCTTAAAATAAATGTCTGCCGTCAACCGCGCATAATCCCGCAAAACCTGCATTAAAGTACAAAAGGATATTGATTTAGACACGCCGCATTCCCTCTTTCCCAGCCGATAAGGAACTTCCGCGAAAAGATAACCCCTTTTTATGAGTCTTATCAAAATGTCGGCCTGAAAAAAGAACCCCTTGCTTCTGTGCTCCAATTCTTCCAGCCCTGTTTTTCGGTAAAGAACCGCGCCATTCACATAATGTACATTAACCGCAAAAACCAGATTAATCATGAAATGGTATACTGAAGAAAAAATGTTTCTGCACGGGGACCTTACCTCTCTGTTGAAAACAAAAGGAATAACCATGTCTACATGCTCGATCAGGCTATAATAACGAAAGATTTCTCCCGGGCTAATCTCATTATCCGCGGGGATAATACAAACCACGCTCCCCTTCGCCCTTCCGACGCCATCCCAGAAAGACGCGCCTATCCCCTTGGGGACATCATGGCTGATGATACTTATTTTATCAGGATATCTCATTACATGATTTTCAGCCATTTCAAAAGTTTTGTCCTGACTACCATCGTTCACTACGATGATCTCCCCGTCAATATCATAGCTTTTAAAAGCGGCTATGGTATCATCAAGAACCCGCGAGATACTCTCTTCCTCATTCAGTGCCGGCATTATCACGGTTAAAGGTAATTTTTTCATCTTGTGTCCTCTCCTGGATATCCGCTTAACAAAATCCGCCCGATTCCCAGCGCCGCAACACTCAGCGCCAGAGGATAACAGTGCGAAATAACGCGCAAAATTCCGGTTGTTGAAAAAGAGTGCTGGATAATATTACCGCAGGTTAACCAAAAAATACTAAAACACACTGACAACTGAGCGAATATGATTAACGAAAAGATAAAAACCTTTGATCGTAAATAGTGCCTGAAAAGAACCGCGCTTGCGATAACCCATATCGCGAAAACACCGCTCCAGCACCGGTTGAATATTTGCCTGCTGAAAACATTAATAGAGAGGAATAAGTTCGCTAAGTGATCACCTAATCCTGTTTTCGCAACAGTTCCCAAATGAGAATATCCGGCATTTGACAAGGTCGAGCGATAAATATACCATGGAAGCAATAAAGCAAGAAAGACCGCAATGAAAAAACCCGTCTTCCTGACGCTTTCCCGTCCGATGCTCAGGTCAGACCTCCGGTTTAACGCAAGAATGAGCACAATAAATACGGCAAAAACCGTTCCTTCATTTTTTAACAGTGCCCCGCCGGCGGCAGTCAAAGCGCAAATCGCGAGATCATATCCCCTGCCGTTTTTTATAAACCGATAAAGTGAAACCACCGAAAGGAAAAAAAACAACGAAAGAAAAGTGTCTGACCCGTCCATGAGGGACATGCGGGTGTAGTAACCCGCGGAAATAAAGATAAAAAACCATAGAGCTGCCTGCCATTTCGGGAGAGTTTCGCTCAAAAACGCGTAGATCGCGTACCCGACGCAGAAAAGCACGAAGCAATTCACAACATGATAGTACCCGTTAAAGGCGCCGCCGGTAAACAGAAAAAGAAGATTATAAAAAACCGCGAACATCGGCGGATATTTAACGTGCATGTGCGCGAATAGCGGATCATGAAAGAACAGAGAATCCCTGAAAGTGCTGTTCAACAGAATCTTGGCCTTTATCCATAGATGACCGAAAAGATCTATTCCAAAAGTCGGCATTGCTACTTTTGTCGCGGCTTCCCAGACGATAAGAAGAATGCCTGCCAAAATTATTCCGGAAACAAGCAAATTCGGTTTTGCGCCCCGCTTAAACCATGCCAAATCCTTACAAAGAAAAATGTTCAGCAACAGAAGCATTGTTACTAAGGTGCAGAATAATGTAAGAGAGAGTTTGATGCCTCCAATGGACAAGACAGTGGCGAAAAAACTATAAATTACAGCCCCTAACGCGAAATACAAAGGAATTTTTCCGGCGGAAAACATGCCCATCCCCGGAGAATATTCATTCCGCGGAATAAGAGCAATGATAACCCTGTCCAGCAAAAAGCCGGTTGTAACAACCGAGAATATAAACAATAACGAACGTAAAAAAGGAAAATACATGCGCGCGTTTCCCTCGGGGTTAAAAATCTACCGGCGCCGACACCGGCAGAACAGTTATCGCGTTGTCTTTATACACTATAATCTGTGTCACTTTTCTTGAACTAATCCAGTCAATATCCGAAAAAAGTTTCTTGTCGCCGACATGCTCTTTCAGAAATGCTGTTTTGTCGTTGCATGCATCTTCGTTAAAAGTCAGTATCATCCTTGGATAACAGAAATATCTCAGCATGTTATACAGATGCCACCACCAAAGCGTGTTCGGGCCGGCTCCCGGAGTTTGAATTGTATTGGCGCGGGCGCCGGGCGTATCCGGAAAAACCGGAACAAAAAAGAGAACCGAATCGGCCGGAAGTTTATTTATGCTATCCGCCACCTTAAGAACTTGTCCGCCCGCGGATCTCTCATGGCGTTCCGCATCCGATAGTAAAAGCCTTCTGAAAATCTCAGGGTCGCGTTCAAAAATGCCGCCAAGGTTATACCGCCACTGGTTTACACAGCTTGTGGCAACCAACGCCGCAAGAACGCTGATAGCTACAACTTTTTTGATTCTATGCACATAGCTGATTATGTAAGAACCTTTCTGGAACAAAAAACATCCGTACGAGCGAAAAATTTTTCGCCCCTACGCGAGACGTCTGTCATTCCCATTCCCACTGTCATTTCCGTGTTTTCTGTCATCCCCATGAAAATGGGGATCCATCCGAGACGTTCCATTCTGGATCCCCGCTTTCGCGGGGATGACATCCGGACGGACTAGATTCCTTCAAAACGGACCTTTGAAACGGTTTTCCCAGTGGGAAAACTCTTCGGCTGAAAGATCGGCGGGTG
>CAZGOZ010000088.1:0-3089 GCA_964528025.1 uncultured Planctomycetia bacterium | reverse complement strand
CTTTTTTTTTGATCTTGACTCGCCTTGACAATCCTTTCCCCCCCAAGTATACCTTTAAGTAATAAGTAAATAATATTGTTGCAGAGAACGGTCATACCGAAAGGAGACCAGGCATGGGCAATACACAGGCGCCGAAGCGTCATCAATTAAGTATTTTTGTTCTTGCGATGATGAACGTGGCTGTAATAATGAGCTTGCGCGGATTACCCCTGATGGCAAAGGAAGGGCTCTCAATGTTCTTCTATTTGATCTTTGCCGGGCTGGTGTTTTTGATCCCGACGTCGCTTGTTTCCGCGGAGCTTGCCACGGGGTGGCCGGAAGGCGGCGGTGTATATAAATGGGTAAAAGAGGCCTTTGGCGGCAGATGCGGTTTTATAGCCATATGGCTGCAATGGATACAGAATGTTATCTGGTATCCGACGGTGCTGGCGTTTGCGGGGGGCGCGCTCGCGTATCTGTTCCTGGATCCGGGTCTTGCGCAAACCAAGGTCTATACCGTTGTCGTCATACTCGGAGTATATTGGGGCGCGACGTTTTTAAACTTTCGCGGAATGAAAACCTCGGGATGGATGACGACCGCGGGTGTTCTCGGGGGTACTCTTTTTCCGGCAGTTCTTATTATTACCCTCGGGGTCATATGGTGGCTTACCGGGAAGCCATTGGCTTTTATGGACGGCTCACATAAAATGCTTCCCGACTTCGGCAATTTTGACAATGTTTCATTCCTTGCGGGCATAGTTCTTTTATTCGCCGGCATGGAAGTTTCGGCGGTGCATGCCCGTGAAGTCCGAAATCCAAAAACCGATTATCCCAAGGCCATTTTCTTCTCCGCGGCGATAATCCTCGTGGTGTTCACGCTCGGTTCGCTGGCTGTAGCCGCCGTGATACCATCCATAGATATCAGCCTTACCGCGGGTATCATGCAGGGATTCAGCGATCTTCTTAATAAGTTCGGTATCGGCTGGATGTTGCCTGTAATGGGTTTTCTCGTGGCATTCGGAGCGATGGGCGGCGTGATTGCCTGGATCGTGGGTCCGAGCAAGGGGTTATTTGCTACCGCTTCTGAAGGGGATCTTCCTCCTTTTCTTCAGCATGTGAACAAAAACGGGGTTCCCACGCATATATTGCTTGTTCAGGGCGTAGTCGTAACCACTATTTCAATGCTCTACCTTTTCATGCCGAATGTCTCAAGCGCCTTTTTTCTTTTGACGGCGCTTACCGCCATCTTGTATCTCGTGATGTACGTGCTGCTTTTTGCTGCGGGTATAAGATTGCGGTATTCTCAGCCCAATGTTGAGCGCGCTTACAGGGTGCCCGGAGGGAACGCGGGAATGTGGGCGATATCGGGGCTGGGCCTGGTAGGCGCGTTGTTCGCGATAGTGGTCGGATTTTTTCCGCCTGATCAGTTAAAAGTCGGAAGCCCCGCGTTTTATGTCGGCTTTCTTGCGGTGGGAACACTGATCTTTGTCGTTGTCCCCATCATCATCTATCAATTCAGAAAACCCGGTTGGGTAACACGAAAAGAAATATAGGAGGCCGATATGCTGCACAGAAAAAAGAAACTGCATAAGATGAAGAAAGAAGACAAAGTTCTTACGCCGACTTACGGTTCGCGTGAATTGAACCGGCCCGTGCCGAAATACGAAATGCCCGAAGGCGAGATGCTTCCGCGCACGGCATACAACATAATCCATGATGAGCTTATGCTGGATGGTAATTCTCGGCTTAATCTCGCGACGTTCGTTACCACGTGGATGGAGCCGGAAGCGCGGCAGCTCATGGCGGAGACGTTTGACAAGAACATGATAGATAAAGATGAGTATCCGCAAACGGCGGAACTTGAGATGCGATGCGTGAACATGCTGGCGGGTCTGTATCATTCTCCGCAAGAGGGTGAGGGCTGCGGCTGTTCCACCATCGGTTCTTCGGAAGCCGCGATGCTCGGCGGTATGGCGCTTAAATGGAAATGGCGCGAACGCATGAAGAAAAAGAAAAAACCCACTGACAAACCGAATTTGGTCATGGGGGTTGATGTTCAGGTCTGTTGGGATAAATTCTGCAGATACTGGGATGTTGAGCCGCGTTTCGTGCCGATGCAGGGCAAGCGCTATATGATAAACGCCAAAGAGGCGCTCAAGCTTGTAGACGAGAACACGATAGGAATCGTCGCCATCATGGGCACAACTTTTACCGGACAGTATGAACCCGTCAAGGAGATCAACGATGCCCTTGAGAAGCTTAACGCGAAAACGGGATGGAAAGTTCCCATACACGTGGATGGCGCTTCCGGCGGTTTCGTAGCTCCTTTTATCCAGCCGGAACTTAAGTGGGATTTTCGCTTAAAGTGGGTGAAATCTATCAACACGTCCGGCCATAAATACGGACTGGTCTATCCCGGTGTGGGCTGGGTTATCTGGCGCGACTGGGAGGAATTACCCAAGGACTTGATATTTTATGTCAACTATCTCGGCGGGGAGATGCCGACATTTGCGCTTAATTTTTCGCGGCCCGGCAACCAGATTGTCGCGCAGTATTATAACTTCTTGCGTCTGGGCAAGGAAGGGTATACGCGAATTATACAGTCAGCTCAGGATACGGCCCTGTATCTTTCCGGCAAGATCGCGAAAATGGGTCCCTTTGAACTTCTGACCGATGGAAGCGACATCCCGGTCTTTGCGTTCAAGATTAGGGGCAAGAAGAATTTTTCGGTGTTTGACATTTCCGAGATGGTCCGCGATAGGGGATGGTTGGTGCCGGCGTATACGCTTCCGGCAAACGATGAGGATATCGCGGTTTTGCGTATCGTGGTAAAGGAAGGGTTCAGCCGGGACATGGCTGATCTTCTTATAGAGGACCTCAAGCGCATACTCAAGCATTTTGCGGATAATCCGGGTCACAAGGCAAAGAAGGTAAAGAAACACGGTAAATATATAAAACATTGCTGAGAAGCACAAAAAACCGGAGGGAAATACATATGAAGAAATACCGGAAGGAGATTATTCTCGCTGTAATAGTTATCGTTGCGGTATTGTTATTGAGGGTATATTACGGCGGCGGGGTCGGGGTGCGTGTTGTTTTAAAGAATGGGC
>CAZGOZ010000087.1:0-3171 GCA_964528025.1 uncultured Planctomycetia bacterium | reverse complement strand
AGCCCTGTGTATCTTTCGGCTAAAAAACGTATTGACTTCAATTACGTATGGTATATAGTATCTTACGCGGGGCCAAAATTAAAAGTAAAAAACGTATGGGCGAATAATCATTCGCCCTTACGCTCCATTAATAAACGATTTTGGTCCTTCAAGAAGAGGAAAACAGGTGAAAAATACCCGATTTATAGTTATATTGCTGGCGGTGGTTCTTCCGCTATTCTTTTTCGGTCTGGGGAAAATGGCCCTCACGGACCCGGATGAGACCTTTTATGCCCAGACGGCGCAGGAGATGCTTGATGCCGGGGAGTGGAGTACCCCTATAATATTCGGTGAAGCCCAGTTTGAAAAGCCTATCTTATATTACTGGCTTGTGATAGGGAGTTATAAGGTTTTTGGGGTGAACGAATTCGCGGCGAGGTTCCCGTCGGCCGTTCTTGGCGTTATAGGTGTTGCAGGGGTCTATTTGCTGGGCCGGCTTTTTTTCTCTTCCCGCACAGGCCTTTTTTCGGCGCTTATTTTAGCCACCTGCATGGAATACGTGGTGCTTTCCCGCGCCTGTGTAACGGACATGGCGCTCATGGTATTCGTGCTTTTTTGCATGTTATTTTTCCTCGGGGGATGGATAAAGGGGAAAAGACATCTGTATTTCTTTTCCGCGGCCATGGCGGCTCTTGCCGTGCTTACGAAAGGCCCGATAGGGCTTTTTATTCCCGTTGTCACGATAGGCCTTTATGTTCTTTTGAGTCGCCAGTGGAAAAAGATTAAAGACGTTCCGTTCGGATGGTGCGCGCTGATCTTTTTAGCGATATGCCTTCCATGGTATATCACGGCCGCGCGCATTCACGGCGCCGTGTTCATTAACGAATTTTTCGGATTTCAGAATATTACCAGATTTTTAAAGCCGGAACACCGGATAGGGACGTCGCCGTTCTTTTATTTCCCCGTCGTGCTCGGAGGGTTTTTCCCGTGGAGCATTTTTTTGCCGATGGCCGCGTGGCACATATATAAGGAGCGAAACGCCGCCTCGCGCGTCAAAGCGCACGGATTGTTTCTTGCGGCTTGGTTTCTCGTAGTTTTTGTGTTTTTCTCAATCTCAAGGACAAAACTTGTTACGTATATTTTCCCGCTTTTTCCGGTAATGGCCGTTGTAACGGGAAGGTTCTGGGAAAGGTTTGTCGCCGGCGCCGAAGACAGCGTTCTGCGGAAACACATGAAGATATCGTTCACCGTGTTTATCGCGGTCAGCATTGTGGCCCTGGCAGGTATCTGTCTTTTTGTCGGTTTTTACAAGGACCAGCGATATATACAGGCGCTGAGCGGGACGGTGCTGACCGGCGCCGTTTTTGCGGCGGGACTCGTCGTGTCATGGATGCTCTTTATCCGCGGTAGGAAGAGTTCTTCGTTTTACGCTATCGTTTTGACGGTTGTTCTTGCGTCGTTTCCTCTTATCTTGCGTATACTGCCCGAGATAGAAAAGATTGAGGCCAGCAAGGTGTTATCCCTGGAAGTGAAAAAGATAGCGGCTCCGGGCGAGGCGATAGGGGGAGAGAGCGACCATTGCCGGGGAGTGGCGTTTTATACCGGAAGAACCGATATCGTGGATATACACCCGTTTTCATCGCTAAAGGCCTTTCTTTCGCGCGAGGAGCGCGTGTGGTGCATAATCCAGCGCAAGCATTATGAGCAGATGGTGAAGTTCATGCCCGGGAAAGTTTCAGAACCGTTGTTTGAGTCCGGCAAATACGTGGTTGTCACGAATAAACCCGGAAGTGAGGAGACAGGTGCCTAAGGATTTAAGCGTATCGTTCGTTCTGCCGATGTATAACGAACGCGATAATATTGCCTATGCGGTTAAAGAGATAAGCTCTCTTGCTCCCGAGGTCACGAATGATTATGAGATCATATTCGTGGACGATGCGTCAACGGACGGCAGCGCGGATGTCGCCGAAGAGATAGCGGTAAGCGACAGCAGGGTAAAAGTCTTTCGTCTTCCGGAGAACAGTAAATTCGGCGGGGCTTTCGCTAAGGGATTCAAGTCGGCCGCAAAAGAAGTTATCGTGTATATGGATTCTGACATGCCGGTAAAACCGGAAGACGTGAAGGCCTCGTTCCCGTTGATAGCCGACGCCGATATCGTTACCGGATACAGTAGGGTGCGGAAAGGCGATACGCTGAAGCGGAAGATCATATCCGGGATATATAACCTCATGGTGCAGGCGCTGTTCGGCCTTAAGATCAAAGATATCAATTCAGGATATAAGATAGTAAGAAGGCGCGTCGCCGAAAACATGGAATTTGTCTCGCGCAGCCCGTTTGTTGACGTTGAACTTTTTCTGGAAGCCAAGCGCAAAGGATACAAGGTCAAACAGTTCCCACTGGTGTTCCGCACGCGTTTCGGCGGCAAATCCTGTATCTCCAGTTTTCCCATCATGCTGGCCACGTTTCGGGATATGCTAAAGGTAAAGATCCTCTCATGCAGAAAAAACAGCTAATTATAAACGCGGACGATGTCGGCCTTTCCGGCGCGATAAACGCGGCCGTAAAAACATGCTATGAAAAAGAGGCCATAACGGGCGTGAGCGTAATGGCAGACGGCCGGTGCTTTAAAGAAGCCGCGTCCATGCTGCGTGAGCTCGGGAAACCCGAAGTGGGAATACATCTTGCGTATCCCGCGCCGGGCGGCGTCCGAAATTTCGCGGCATTGTATTTTTCGGGTGGGTTAGACCTTGCCGATGTATACCAGGTGTTCTCGCGGCAGATAAAGAAAGCGCGGAACGCGGGTCTTGAGATAACGCACATGGACAGCCACGAACATATACACATGTTTCCGGCCGTTCTCAAGATTCTCGCAGCCCTTGCCGTGGAATTCAAGATACCGTATATCCGTCTCTCGCTTGAAAAAGGGTCCGTTCTGCGAAAACGATTTAACGCAAAAGACATTCTGCGGCACATGGAGCTGAAACCATTCGCGTTGCTGGGAAAAAGATTCTTATCACGTGAAGGAATAAAACACAACGACGCCTTCTGGGGCCATTTTCACGCAGGCCGCATCAACGATGACGTGCTGTGTTTCATCATGCGAAATCTTGCGCCCGGCGTGAACGAACTAGCCGTGCATCCCGGCATCAACACCCCGGAACTCCTAAAAGATTCCCCCTGGCACAAAAACGC
>CAZGOZ010000086.1:0-3541 GCA_964528025.1 uncultured Planctomycetia bacterium | reverse complement strand
GTGTTCTCTGTGTTGCAACAACGAAAATACATCATGCGGGCCCTGAAGTCAAATGTCGCCGGCGCCGAATCACAGGATACTCTATCCTGTGACCATCTTGAATATCGTCAGCCAGATCGGAATGGTCAAAACCGACGCCACATGCGTATAAAATATGCAGCTGCTTAAAAACTTATTATCAGCTTTCGTATAACTTCCGATAACCACAAGGGATACTGCTACAGGCATTATACTCTGCAAAAATAACAAAAACTTGTAATCAACGGGGAGCGTGACCCGCGTAAGCACCGCCATAATCAGCATGGGAAAAAGCAAAAGCTTGATGACCATACAGGCGACCAGCGGCAATTTGTTCCGGGGGACATGCGCCCGGTATTTACAGAGATACGCGCCCAAAGTCAACATCGCAAGCGGGAATGCCGCCTGGCCAAGGCTTTTAACCGGCCCCTCAAGAAGGGATGGCAGGCTTCCCTTGCCGGCAATTGCCACCCATAACAGCGCGAACACGGTTGCGAGAACCGGCGGATTTAATAAAAGGCTTATCTTGAATTCTTTTCCGGGCCTGCCGGACAGAAAAAGCGGAACCATGGACCACATTAGAACGTTAAACCCAAGAATAAAAAGAAACACGTTAATCAACATCCTATCACCCATCGCGCCCGCAAACAAAAACAGGACCAGGTTCATCGGAAGATATCCGCAATTCTGAAAACCGCAACTGCTTATAAACTCACGCCGCGCGGAAAAACCTTTCAGGAATCCGCAAAAAACCGTCCCTAACAACATTCCCGTCAGGGAAAACACGGCTCCGGCAATCGGCAGCAGCCACCAATATGCATATTCCGAAAAACTGAAATGGCCGATGGTCTTAGAAATGATCAAAGCCGGAAAGAGCACCCGGACAAGCAAGAGACTGAGCGTATCCGTAAACTTTTCGTCAATGAACTTGTACCGGTACAGAACATACCCGACAAGCGTGAGAATAAAAAGCTTGGCAATGGCTGAGATTACAATAAAAAAAGTGGATAAAAAATCCATAACTCCTCATATACATGTCGGGGTGCTTCACCCTATGGCCGGTTTTCCGAGACGTTTGAACATTTTTTGTTTGTATGACTCCACTCCCGGCTGATCAAATGGATTAATACCGGAAATATATCCTGAAACAGCTGCCGCTTTCTCGAAAAAATATAAAAGCTGTCCCAGACAATAAACGGATCTTTCGGCAAGCAACACCGTGGAATTGGGAACGCCTCCCTCAAAATGCGCCTCGGCGGTGGCTTCGTAGGCCTTTCTATTAATGTAATCAACCTGCTTTCCGGCAAGATAGTTCAAGCCATCAACATCCTTCTCACGCCTGGGAATACTGCATCTTTCTTCTTTCTTTTCAACAACGATAAATGTTTCAAATAAATTTCTCTCCCCCTGCTGGATTAACTGTCCCATAGAATGAAGATCCGTCGAAAAATCACAGGAAGCGGGAAAAATGCTGTGGCCGCCCTTGCCCTCGCTTTCACCGAACAGTTGCTTCCACCATTCGTCAATATAATGCAGCCTGTCATCAAAACTCGAAAGAATCTCAATCCTTTTCCCCTTGCGGTAAAGGATATTGCGCACGGCCGCATACTTGTAACTCATATTGCGCCCAAGATTGCAGTGCAAAAGGAGTTCTCTCTGGTCTTTTGCCCCGGCAATAAGATCAACGATATTGATACCGGCGCAGGCCGCCGGAAAAAGGCCGACCGGCGTCAGAACCGAGAATCTGCCGCCAACGTCAGCGGGTATTTTAAAACTTTTGTATCCTTTTTCGCGGGCGATTTCCCTTAAAGCGCCTTTTTCCCCGTCTGTCGTGCATACTATTCTTTCTTTCGCGCCGATAGGTCCATATTTTTTTAGCAAAAAATCCTCAACAACCCTGAAAGCGACAGCCGGCTCAATCGTCGTCCCCGATTTGGAAATCACATTAACGCTCACATCCCTGTCCCGCAACGCGTCCAGAAGAGCATTGAGACGATCGCCGGACAAATTATGTCCGGCAAAAAATATCTTCTTTCCTACAGCCCCCGGAGAAAAGGCCTCAATAATTGAGCGCGCCCCGAGATATGATCCGCCAATCCCGATTATAATTATTGCGTCCGAATTGCTCCTCAGGTCGGCTGCCGTTGTCTCCATCTCTTCAACAAGGCTTCCTGTGATGTTTTCGGGGAGATCCATCCATCCAAGAAAGGCATTCCCCGGGCCGTTCCGCTTTTCCAAAAAAGCGTGGGCTTTTTTCACTTCGGCGAAAATATCCCCCATGTCCTTTTCGGAGACAAAACCCTCAAGATGCGCCGTATCATACGTCACGCCTTTTTTAATCACGTTTAATCCCCTTTCCTGAACTTTCTAAAAACATTGTAATAGCCGGATAACTTTGCCCTGTAAGAAAATGGTTTTGTTGTATCTGAATTTGTTATTTTAACACGGTTCAGTTCATATATATCAAGATTGGACTTATCATAACCCCTGTTTGTCGTACAGGCGCCCTTATAACCCGCTTTCCTTACAACTTCTTTTATTTCCTCGTTAAATCCGCCTGTAGGATAACAGAAATACTGCGCCGCCATGCCGGTATTGAGCTCTATATCTTCTTTACAACCCGCAATCTCATCCCGAAGAAGGCCGGGATTCTTTACTGTCGGAAGATAAACATTGCTTCTCGTGTGCCCTCCAAAATCAATCCCGTTCTCCGCCATGAGACGGACCTGATCCCAATTTAAATATGTCGGCCGGGTGCCCATGTAATCCGTTATCAGGAATATAGTCGCCGGTATGTTATATTTTGACAGGACAGGGAAAGCATTAATATAATTATCCTTCAAACCGTCATCAAAGGTCACGACTACAGTCCGCGGAATAAACCTTGTTCCGCTCTTGCTATGCTCAACGAGTTTATCAAGGGTTATAACGGAATAACCGCTTTTTGACAGGAACATCATCTGTCGTGAAAAATTTTCAGGGCTGACGTGCAGCGAGCTGCCCTTCTGGTTGCTGATAGAGTGATACATCAATATGGGCACCACCCGGCGGGGCCTCATTGCAAAAAAATAAAACGCCGAACAAAGAATGGCCAGCGCCAGACTCGCAATCGCCGTTCTCTTCCATATTTTAATATTAAACACTTCCCCCCCCCCGGCCATTAAAAACAACGCCGGCTCCTCAAAAAACCGTTTCTATACGGCTTTTCGAGGAGCCGGAATAACTAATGAACTGTTTTCGTAACGCGTCGCATTACGATATGACAATAGCGGTTACGGGACACTGATCGGCGCCGTTTTTGGCTTCTTCTACCTTATCCTCAGCAATCTCATCCCCTATCACAACTGCTTTGTCGTCCTGCATTTCATACACGCTGGAAGCCACTTGAACACACAGACCACACCCTATACATTTTTCCTTATCTATCACAGCTTTCATCCTCAACACCTCTCTTTCTTTCCTCATAGTTTATCAGAATGTCCCGGCATTGGAAAGTAAAAACATAAATAGAAGACGTAGGGGC
>CAZGOZ010000085.1:0-3732 GCA_964528025.1 uncultured Planctomycetia bacterium | reverse complement strand
GTCATGGTCGTCGGTTCGTTTCTTGTGGTCAGGATAGCCGGTGTTATTTTTGAGTTAACCGGGCTTGAATGGCATCTGGCGAAATTCCAGGCGTTATCCTGTTTTACTACCACCGGATACACCACGAGTGAAGCCGAGCTGATCACCAGGTATCCCAGAAGGCGCCGGATAGCTTCTATTCTCATGATCCTGGGGCATGCGGGCCTTGTCGCTCTAATCGCGTCTTTCGCCAATCTTGTCGGGGGTAACGAAGGCGAGCCGATCTTTTTACCGGCGGTAAGAGTGCTGGCTGCGGCAACGGCCGTGTATGTCTGTTATCTGCTTTTCATGAAAACAATAATAGCCGTTAAAATAACCGATCTATTAAGAAAATTTATAGCAAAACGCTCAGTAGTAGAACCCTGCAGACAGCTTCTAATCGCAACCCCGGGTTACGATATAACCGGCATTAAAGTTACAAAAAAATATCCCGTAGCCAACCAAACGTTACAGCAAGCCGGCTTTGCAAGCCAGGGTATCATAATATTAGCCCTGGAAAGGGGCACAACTTCCATCGTAACCCCAACCCCGGAACAAAAAATACTGCCGGGCGACACCCTAATCTGCTTCGGCAAGTTCGGCCAAGTAAAACAACAAGTATGCGGACAAAAGATGCAATGAGTGCCATGAACCCAGGCGACATCCTACTATTCAAAGGCGAAGACGGCATAGCCCGCCTCATCCAGTGGGGAACAGGCAGCAAATATTCCCACGTAGCCATCTGCGTATCCCCCGAGATGAACCTAGCCATTGAAGCAAACACCAAAGGCGGCATCCGCGCCCGCGATATACGCGTGATAAAAGAGAAATACGACGTGTTCAGGATAAACGGCGTGTATGACCTTAACGGCGTTATCTCTTTCCTGGTGGATAAACTGAACGGACGATATGATAGTTTCGGCGTGATTTTCCTGGGGATTCTAAAGGTGCTGGCGAAGATAGGTCTGCCCTTGAAAACCGCAGCCAACGCCTGGCAGAAAGACCGCGACTACTTCTGCTCCGAGCTATGCTACGAAGCATTCCAGCTCGGCGGAGGCCTAAACATAGTCCCCCAAGTCCCCGAAGCCGACATAACCTCCCCCGCCGACATAGCAAGAAGCTCAGTAGTGGAGCGGGTGTATGTATCTGGTGAGTATAGGGCGGGGTCCCCCCGCCCAGCATCTGTCATTCCCGCGGCGTCTGTCATTCCCGCGGAAGCGGGAATCCATCCGTCCCCCGTGCCCCGTCCCCCCCAAAGTTAAGAATAAAATACCCAGCAACATTTACGTTGACCTAACAAGGCTTTTCCGCTAGAGTATACCCCATCATGAAAAAAACCATTCTACTCGCATTAGTGCTTATTTTTTCAATCGGCCAAATACAGCCAAGCTTTGCCTATGAAAATCTATCTGGTTGGCTGGCAACTGACGATAACCCTATGCGAGATACTCAGAACGAAATCGCAAAAGAATTTGAGCCCGGAGCTATAGGCAATGGCAGACCGCTTGTAAAATTATTGCGAGAAGGGATAAGTGGTATCCCTAAGTTAGAGATCAAAGATAAGAACCATATAGCATCCATTCATGCAAAACTGCGAGAGTCTACAGAAATTGCTATTTGGTTATACTTATCACATCAGGCAGACGTACCGGTAAAACACCAAGAAAGAGCTGAAAAGACCTTGCAGGAAATGTTTCAATTCAAGCAAAATCTTTCCAGCAAATTACATCTGTTCAATATGGTCGTCGAGGATAGTGAAAACTATCTGTTAGGATTTAATCATGAGGGCACGGTTGGGCTAAGCATAGAGCTGATAGATATACTATACACCATGTCACCGAGCCTGTTAGGCCAGTATATTTTTCATGAGAGCATACCGGAACACTTTAAGATTCCACATTCAGATGGGGAAGAGGTGGACAGGGAAGATCATAGGGTTGTATATAATGAGATTCAAGTTCCCATATTTGATGAAAATGACGTCAGGCGGTTAGGCCAAATATTCCGTTCTCTTATAAATAATCCAGAAAATATACCTGCAAGAGTTGAGGTCGGTCAAAAATTCCAAAGGGCGAAGGAGGCGGCAAGCGAGCATTTAAGGCCAAAGAGCATAGAAGAATTAGAGAAAATATATATGGTGCGACGGGCGATGCTACTAAGAACGGCTTCAGCCAAATCAGCCAAACAAGATGTACCAGATGAGCAAGGAATTGCTGCGCAGATATTGTCGTTGATTGGTGAAGCGCCTTCGAATACACTGGTTGTAGTGGGGATAGATACAGATGGTATAGAGTCTGCTCAGGTAAATAAAATTATCAGAGGATTGAGGGATCTAAGTGCTCCAAACGTGAAAGTAATTGCAAGAGCTTCACTCCGGGATTTAACGCAGGAAGTACAGCGAAATCTCATTGAAAAACCACACGCCAAAGCTATAATAGTAGTGTCTGAAGATAATGCTGATAAAGTAAAAGCTGATATCTCACGAAGAGACGCTTTAATTATCCCTGTAAAACGCGAGTTTAAACACCTTAGCATGAAAGAATTAGAGAAAATATATAAGGCACAACGGGCAACAATGCAAAATGCGCTGTTTTTCTCGGATGATGGAATTGCGTACCGTGCAGAACAGTTTAAATATGCCTTAGTCAAACTACTACAAGAGCACCCCAATGTAGATTTCGGAGTTGCGATAGACACAGACATCGGCGGGATAGAACAAGCCGGCGACATCGCCGCTCTCTGGAAAGTTATTGACCAGCTCGAAAATATGACAGATGAAAAGGGTAGTAAAACATTTCCGAAACTCCACGGCATAAGAGGCAGCGCTTCAGATGGAACCCTGATGCAAAGAATAAAAGAAACCTTAACAGAAAATCCGGATATTACATTTGACGCAAACAACCTTTTTCTGGCAGTAAAACAAACAAATATTGACACAAACATATTTGACTCACTAAAAGGCGCCGCCTGGATAACAGGTATAGATGATTCCAATGCAGGTCAAGAAATATATATCCCGGTACTTGAATCAATTACCTTAACCCTCATGGCCGCATTAAATGCCGACTTAGAAAGCATAAAATCTTTCTACGACTCAATCGCAGAAAACCCAATCACGTTAGAAGATCTCAGCAACATGATAGAAAACCGCATCTTTGCAATTCTCCCCAAAATGATACGCCAAACCCAAAACCTCCGCGAACTCTACGAACGAGTCCGCAACATCTACCTAGCAGCATAATATCCATCACCCCTCGTCATCCTGCCTGCCCCGAGCAAAGTCGAGGGGAGGCAAAGCCGAAGGATCTAAATGTATCCGGTAAATATCGGGGCGGGGTTCCCCCGCCCACAACCGTCTCAAGTAGGGCACCTTTTAAGGTGCCCCCGAGCGAAGCCGAAGGGCGGCCCAAAGGGCCGATGGCCCCGATCCGGAACCCGTAAGGGCGAGTGGTACAGGGTCATCCTGAGGAGCGAAGCGACGAAGTAGGGCACCTTTTAAGGTGCCCCCGAGCGAAGCCGAGGGAAGAAGCAAGGCGCCGAAGAATTCACACGGAAAGCCCTTGATTTTTACACAAATTCGTGTTATAAAGACATCAAAATCTTGGAGTGGCGAGTTTCGGAAGGAAACCTTTCCCATATAGGAATACAAAAAATTAAAAGAAAAATAAAAAAACTTGATTTTCTCGTAAAGATTGAGTATAGTAAAAATAGCAT
>CAZGOZ010000084.1:2385-4020 GCA_964528025.1 uncultured Planctomycetia bacterium | reverse complement strand
GAGAACCTTCCGCCCCATAACTTAGTCATATTCGTTCCTCCTAATGGCGCAATAATCAAACAGTAGCTATTGGTAACTGTTCGGGGTTACTACTGGTGGTTACTAAAGGTTACTAACAGTTACTAGGGGTTACTAACAGTTACTAGGGGTTACTAATGGTTACGTAATAATTGCAACTGTTAGTAACTGTTGGTAACTACTTATCGTTAACGCGTCAATAGTAACTGTTAGTAACCATCAAGAGTTACTATTGGCTATTTCCTTCTGCTATATGGTAACGCCCACAAGTCGATGAATCCTTTCGCCAGAGAACGGTCAAACGTGTCGCCTTCGCCGTACGTGGCAAGGGATGAATCGTACCGGGAATGCGGGCTCTTCCTGCCGCAAACCGTAACATTTCCCTTATAAAGTTTCAGTTTCACTTCTCCCGAAACATCCTTCTGGCTCTCGTCCACAAAAGCGTCTATGGCTTCACGCAAAGGAGTAAACCACAGGCCATTATAAACCAGTTCCGCATACCGGACGGAAAGGATCTTTTTGTACTTTGCGGTTTCCCTGTCAAGCACGAGTTCCTCAAGAGCCGTATGACCGGCATGCAGAATAGTGGCCCCGGGCGCTTCATATACTTCACGGGACTTAATCCCGATCAGGCGGTCTTCAATCATATCAACACGCCCTACGCCGTGCGCGCCGCCTATATCGTTCAGTTTCTTTAGAAGCATCACGGAATCATATTTTTTTCCGTTCAGGGCCGTCGGAACGCCTTTTTTAAAAGTAACGGATATATACCGCGCCTTAGCCGGCGCCTTTTCCGGGTTAACGACGCTTATATACGTGTCCGATGGAGGTTCTACCCACGGATCTTCCAGCTTTCCCCCTTCAAGACTCGTCCCCCACAAATTTACATCCACGCTATAAAGTTTTTTCTTATTTTGCTCAATAGGTATCTTGTGTTTTTTTGCGTAATCAATTTCGTCTTCACGCGTGGTGAGTTCCCATTCCCTGACGGGCGCAACTACCTTAAGCTGCGGCGCTTTAATATGAAAGGTCGTCTCAAAGCGAACCTGATCATTGCCTTTGCCCGTACAGCCGTGCGCAACCGCAACGGCTTTTTCCTTCCTTGCAACGTCTACCATCGCGTCCGCGATGACAGGCCTGGAAAGTGCCGTAGCCAGATTGTACCTGCCCTGATATAATGCGCCTGCTTTCAGGGCATGAAAAGCATAATCCCTGATAAACTTTGTTTTAAGATCACCCACAATACATTTTATCGCTCCTGTTTTAAGAGCCCTATCGCGACTGCGCGCGACATCCGAACCCTGACCGAGATCTCCCATATAACAAACGACCTCATACCCTCGATCAATGAGCCATTTCACGGCCACGGCGGTATCAAGCCCGCCCGAATATGCCAATACTATCTTTTTCTTTCCCATGATGAGTACTCCCTTGCAACACTGAGAACACTGAATCTTCTGAGAACACTGAATTCAATGCTTTCGGTGTTATAGTTTTACACGCTTAATATCCAATTCGCCTCTTGCAATACTGAGAGCACTGAATCAGTGTCCTCTGCAGTTTCAGTGTCCTCTGCAGTTTCAGTGTCCTCTGCAGTTTCAGTGTCCTCTGCAGTTT
>CAZGOZ010000084.1:0-2285 GCA_964528025.1 uncultured Planctomycetia bacterium | reverse complement strand
CAGTGTCCTCAGTGTTGCAACATCTTCAACAATATCGCCTTCTGGACATGCATACGGTTTTCCGCTTGATCGTAAACAACAGAATTTTTCCCGTCAATCACGTCAGTAATCTCTTCTCCGCGGTGCGCCGGCAAACAATGCATTATAAATGCGTCATCACCGGCCGCCTTCATTAGCCGGCGGTTTACCTGAAAATTCTCGAAATCCTTGAGGCGCTTCTCTTTTTCCTCTTCCTTCCCCATGCTTACCCACACATCCGTGTATACAAAATTACTGCCCCTAACGGCCTCGTAGGGATCGCTGAACATTTCAATCTTTGCCCCTGTCTCGGCGGCTATTTTTAACGCCGTCTCGACAACATCCTGCGATGGACGGTATGCAGAAGGAGTGGCGACCCTCATATTCACGCCGGTCTTGGCCGAAACCAGAAGAAGTGAATTAAGAACATTATTCCCGTCGCCGACATATGCTATCGTGACGCCTTTCAAGGTCTTCATTTTCTCCATGACGGTAAAAATATCGCTGAGTGCCTGACACGGATGCGCACAATCGGACAGCCCGTTAATCACGGGTACGTCTGAATAACGCGCAAGATCCACGATGTCCCGGTGCGAAAAAACACGGGCCACGATGCCGTCCACATACCGCGAAACAACACAGGCAACGTCCTTCACGGATTCCCTCGCGCCCATATTGATCTCCCGCGGACTGAGATACAGCACATACCCTCCCAGTTGCACCATTGCCACCTCGAACGATATCCTTGTCCGGTTAGACGGTTTCTGAAACAAAAGCGCGAGTATCTTGTTCTTGAATACCTTTTTTTTCGACAGCGGCGATTTTTTTAGTTTCCGGGCGGTCTTCAGAATATCAAATATCTCTCCGGATGTCATGGACTCAAGCGTAATCAGATTTTTCATCTTCATGATTTCTCCAGCACTTTTGAGATTTTTCCGAGAGCGGCATCAATAAGTTCTTTTGTAACCGTGATAGGCGGCATTATCCGCAATATATTTTTCTGCGTGCAATTTATCAAAAGACCTTCTTCAACACACTTGTCCGTGATAACTGAAGCATCTTCAATGTCCAGTTCCACTCCCACCATCAGCCCTTTTCCTTTTATCCGGCGTATCATTGGATTCTTTTCTTTCATATCATTAAGCCGAGCTGCAAGATACCGCCCCATCTCAACGGCATTCTGCAAAAGACCTTCTTCCTCTATGGCCTTGAACACGCCCAGAGCCGCAGCACATACAATTGGACTTCCCCCAAAGGTTGAGGCATGCGAACCTGCTCCCAGAGCATCCGCGCATTTTTCACCGACTACCAGGGCCCCTATCGGAAGCCCTCCGCCCAAAGATTTGGCCAGTGTCATGGCATCCGGCACGATTCCAAAATGTTTATATGCGAACATCTCGCCCGTTCGCCCCATGCCCGTCTGGACTTCGTCAACAATAAGAAGAATGTCCTTTTCACCGCAGAAACGGCTCAACGCACGCATATATTTTTCATCAGGAACGTTAATACCACCCTCTCCCTGTATGGGTTCAATTATAACGGCAACGGTTTTATCCGTGACAGCCGAGACAAACGCGTCGATATCATTAAAAGGAACATGACTAAAACCTTCGGGAAGGGGTGAAAACCCTTCTTTAATCTTATCCTGTCCGGTAGCGGTAAGGGTCGCCAGTGTCCGCCCGTGAAAGGATCCTTTCATCGTTATGATCTCGTATCGCCGGTTCTTCCCATAACGACGGGCCAGTTTTATGGCGCCCTCATTCGCTTCAGCTCCTGAATTCGCGAAAAATACCTTTCCGGAGAACGCGTGTTCTATTATTTTTTTAGCCAAGAGCGGCTGAACATCGTTATAATAATTGTTAGATACGTGCAGTATCCTCTTAAGTTGCCCTTCAATCGCTTCTACAACCTTCGGATGCCTGTGTCCTATACCGCTGACGGCCCATCCCGGAAAAAAATCCATATATTTTTTCCCTTCGGCGTCCTCAACCCAGACGCCGTCGCCCTTGACCAGACACAAATCCTGTCGGGTATATGTCGGCAGAACATATTCGTCGTACATTTTTTTAATACTATTCATATCCATGGCATTTCCTTCCGTAACACCTCAAACTAATCAACGGCTCTTTTTTGCTATTGGCCATTAGCCGTTTGTCCCAACGGCCATGAGCCAACAGCCATAAACTACTTTAGCAAGTCCCCGTATTTATTTTATCCCTGCACTATTTCCGTGCCCGTGCCCTCATCAGTAAATATCTCAAGCAGCA
>CAZGOZ010000083.1:0-4039 GCA_964528025.1 uncultured Planctomycetia bacterium | reverse complement strand
TTGGAGGCGCGGACCGGAATCGCACCGGTGTACGCGGTTTTGCAGACCGCTGCCTAGCTGCTCGGCCACCGCGCCCCTTTTCTAATCATTCTATTGCTCTTAACTGTCTATAACCAAATAAATTAACATAACCCTGAAAAAATGTCAAACAGGGCTATTTTCGCCAGGCTACTACGCCGTTGACGCATAACACGTTCTCTCCGCCGCCGGGATGATTATCTTTCTTGTCCCGCATCAGAGTGTTCATTGAATCGGATCTGACCGTCTCTCCGGACACATACACATAATCGGGCTCCTCGGGCGTACCCAGCCCCTTATTCGCCGGGCAATCCATTAAACGCCTGTCGCCGATGTATTGTTCATCGTAAAGCGTTTTCAAGGAAGGCGGAAAATTACCCTCATGTTCCACCGCATAAATATACAAGGCCAGGCCCACCTGTCGCAGGTTATTCGTGCACGCCGTTCGTTCCGTCCTTCCGTAGCTGTAACGGACAAGCGGCAACATCAGGGCGCCGATGATAATAACTATGCCGAACACCAACAGCAATTCGCTTATGGTAAACCCGTTTTTTTTCGTTTCGCTCATTCTCATCTCAGTAGTTTCTTTACCTCTCGCGCTATGACCGAGGCCATGCGTTTTTTGGTTATACTGCCAAAATCCCGGATAATTCCGTCTTTGTCCAGGATTCGGTACTTTTTTATGCCGCCTCCGAAGGGGTTTGACTTCGCGTCCAGTGTGTTGACAATGATAAGATCCAGTTTTTTCGCCCTAAGCTTGGCTCGCGCATTCCTGAGCGCGTCATTCGTCTCCAGGGCAAACCCCACTTTCGCGATACCGCGCCGAGAACGTATTTCCGCAAGGATATCCGGCGTTTTTCTGAGTTTCAGCGTCAATGTTTCTCTTTTTTTTATCTTGCTCCGGTTTTTTTTCACCGGGCTAAAATCGCAAACCGCCGCGGCCATCACGATACAACCGCAGCCGTTCAGATGTTTCGTTACCGCGCGTCTCATTTCCCGCGCAGTCAGAACGTTCACCATTTTCACGCCGGCGGGCGCCTCAAGGCCCACGGGCCCGCTCACGAGGCAGACATCAAATCCATTCCGCGCGCATGCAGCGGCTATCTCGTATCCCATTGTTCCTGTGGAATGATTAGATATGAACCTGACGGGATCCAGCGGTTCCACGGTAGGCCCGGCAGTTACCAGGATCTTTCCGAAGAAAGCAGCGCTGCGTGTCATGTGGATAAAACCTTTTCCGTCTCTTGGACTATTTTCTCAAGCGGAGCCAAATGCCCGAGGCCTTCATGTCCGCATGCCAGGCGGCCTACAACGGGAGGAATAAAGTGGTATCCTTTCCCCTGAAGATATTTGATCTTGTCTTGGATGACGCTATTGTTGAACATGCCGTCGTTCATGGCAGGGGCTATCACCACGGGACACCGCGCCGCGCATACGACGCACAAAAGTATATCGTCGCAGATGCCCGCGGCTATTTTCGCGATAACATCGGCGCTCGCAGGCGCAATAAGGATGACATCCGCCTCTTCGGCAAGGGAAACGTGCCGGATATCCCGGCCTTTCCGCGAGTCAAACATACCGGCAGCCACTTCTCTTCCCGAAAGCGTCTCCAGAGTAAGCGGCGTGACAAACCGGTCGGCATCGGCAGACATCATGCACCGCACGGAATGGTTTCTCTTGCGGAAAAGTCCGATAAGATCGCACGCCTTGAATGCGGCAATACTGCCCGTGATGCCCAGAACTATGTTTTTTCCTGCGTCCATCGCGTTATTTTATCACCTTCATTGTAACCTTGCCCGCAATGATCTCCCTTATAGCTATCGTGGTATTCTTTTCCTTGGGATGTGTATCTACCAGGCTTTTCATGCCGGCGTTGAGTTCCATTGCCCTCATCGCCGCAAGATTGCAAAGCTTGTAAAGACTTCCTGTTTCTTCAATCATTCGTTCGCGTGCTGTTTTTTCCATTATCTTATTTTCCTCTCATTTTCTATGATCGTTTTTAATTCGTTCGCTGCTTTTTCAATATCATCGTTCACGATGAGATAATCATATTCTTCTGCTGCGGCGATCTCCCGCTCTGCTTCTTTCAACCTCAGAGAAACGTCTTTTTCTTGATCCGTGTTCCTCCCTCTCAGGCGTGCGCCCAGCTCTTCGGGGGAAGGCGGCATCACGAATACGCTTATGCTCTCCGGAAAGGCCTCTTTCACCTTTCTGGCCCCCCTGACATCTATGTTCAGGATTATATCCTCGCCTTTCTCCCGGGCATCTAAGATCTGCTGCCTGGACGTGCCGTAACAATTACCGAAGTTCTCTTCCCATTCCAGCAATTCGCCCTGCTCTCGCTTCTTTTTGAATTCCTCTTCCCGGATAAAGATATAATCCTTACCGTTAGTTTCGCCTTTCCTCGGCGGCCGTGTCGTATAAGACACAGACCTTTTTGTTCCGGGCGTTGTCTCCAGCAGGCGGCTTACAATAGTTGTTTTTCCGCTTCCCGATGGCGCGGAAACGACAATAATGAGGGGATTTTTCATTCAACGTTCTTAATCTGTTCGCGCATTTTTTCTATCTGGCTCTTTATGTTGATAACGGATTTTGATATACTGAAATCGTTGGATTTCGCGCCTATCGTGTTCACTTCTCTCTGCATCTCCTGGGCAATAAAATCCAGTTTTTTTCCCGTATCCGTTTTTGCTCTGTCCATGGTCTCTTTATACGCGATAAGATGCCCGGAGAGACGCGTTATCTCCTCAGCTATATCGCAGTTTCTGGCAAACAGAGCAACCTCCGTCTCCAGGCGGCTCTTGTCTGAAACGGGACCGGCCGCGATATCCTTGACGGATTTGACGAGTTTTTTTCGGTGTTCCGCCACTCTTCGTTTTCCGAATTTCTTTATAGCCGTCATGTTTTGCTTGATCTTTTTCAGACGCGAGTTAAAATCCCTGGCCAGACTCATTCCCTCGCTCTTCCTATATGCCAACAGGTTTTTAAGCGCTTTTTCAGCCGCTTTTTTTATATACGGCCATAGTTTTACTTCTTCCTTGCCTGGATTTCTCCGCATGACGCCGGGAAACGCGATTAAATCCCCGATCTGTATCTCGCCTCCTACGCCCAGGCTTTTCTGCACCTTTTTGATTTTTCGGAGATATTCTTTCGCGACATTCTCGTTCATTTCTATTCTTCGAGCGCTCTCTTTGCCGTCGGCCTCTTCTCTTTCTATCCGCACGAAAACCTTTCCGCGAAACATTTTTTTCTCAACGATCTTTTTTATTTTCTCTTCCAGCAGGAAAAGCCCGTTAAATGGGCTGCAGATAACGTCCAGGCTTCTGTGATTCAGCGTCTTGATTTCCACGATTATGCTTCCGTACGGACTTTTTTCTTCGCCTTTTCCGAAACCGGTCATTGATTTTATCATTTTTTGACGACGTGCATTCCGCTCGCGGCGGAAATTACGCCCACTTTCGGGTTTTTATTTTTTCCTCAACGGTCTTGACCGAATACATGTCTGCAAGCAGCTCGTCCGGGGCAAACCAGAGTTTTATCTCGCGTTCCGCGTCTTCGGGGTTGGCCGAAGCGTGAATGACATTCTCGTAGACGCCCGCGGTGGTAATTCTGCCGTATGCGCCCCTTATGGAAACGGCGTCAGCCTCTTCGGGGTTGGTGCCTCCGCAGATCTCCCTCACCTTGTTAATCGCGTTATCCCCCCAGTATACAAGGGCCATGACTTTCTTTTTATGATGCTCCCCCATGATATACCGCATGAGATCTTCATAAAAAGGCTTCTGCTTAAGCGCCTCGTAGTGTTCTTCGGCAAGTTCCCGTGATACCTTCACCATTTTAGCGCCGATAATCTCCAATTTCGTTTCCGATAATCTCGTAAGGATATTACCCGTCAGGGATTTCTTAAGTCCATCGGGCTTTATCAAAACAAGTGTTTGCTCATTCATGTCTGGTCTCCGTTTCGTCAATTTTTCCGTGTCCCTTATTGTAGCAACTGGCGTTAAAAAGTCAAGCATGACCGCTT
>CAZGOZ010000082.1:0-4076 GCA_964528025.1 uncultured Planctomycetia bacterium | reverse complement strand
GCCCGTTTCCTCAGCAACCTCTCTCGCGGTGACGGGGGCGGTTTTCTTAAGGAGCAGTTCGTACATCGCGTAGGGCGAGCCGGGTGGCATGGGCTTGGAGGGCTTATTTTCTGCGTCAAGATTCTTTATGAAATCTTCAACCTTTCGGGGAAACGCTTTCGGGTTGGTGACTTTCAGTATGCCCATGCCTCTTTTCAGAACTTCGGCGCCTTTGGGCGCGGGGTTAAAGTCAGACATGCCCGGCTTCTCTCCCGAAAGAATATTTTTTGATGCTTCAAATACGATTCTTGTGCCCGGCTTCGCCGATGCGAAAATATTGCTTAGGGTGATGTATTTTTTTAGAGTGTTCGTTTTTCCCAAGTGAGGGTTTGATTTTCCGAGTTCATGCTGTGTGGTCACATATAAAAGCCGCCTTATGAAAAAATAATCCGGCCTTTCCCCGCTGTGCTCAAGAAGCGCCTGCATTCCTTCGCTATCCAGAATATTAAGATGAACGGGAAAAATCTTAAGGTTCGGATTTTTATACGGCGACACTCCCGCGACTTTAAGCGTCTCGGTAAAGAGATGTCCGTCTATTGCGTCTTTTGTAACCGGTATATACTCCTCGGTCGCGTCAATCGCATAAACACGAACCGCCCACGCGGAGGGGTCTTCCCCGATATGCGTAAGCGCGTTATAAAAAGTTTGCAGGATTCGTTCAATCTCCAGCGGAATACTTCCGACACCTGCCGCGAAAACCGTAAAAGACCTGTCATTCTTTTCTTTCTTCTTGTTAATAATATTCTTGAAATCACCAGAAATAAAATCAAACTGCGTGTCATGCTCCTCTCCTAGCACATCCGGAAAGCCGAACCTCGTGATTATGAAGCTATAATCGCTAACGGTTTCTGACGCGTCGCTTTCGCTTAATCCATAGTCTTTTAAGGATCTTTTGAGCGAATTTCTGTATTGTTCTTTCGTTCTATTCAGCGCTTCAATAATTTCTATACGCGCGCTTTGCTTTTCCGAAAAAGAAGTTTTTATTGTCTCTACCTGCCGATCTATTTCCTCTCGCCTGTTCTCCATGTATGCCTGCGCCAGTATTTCGCGTCTTCCGGAGAGCGTTCCTATCAGCCCTTCTTTTAATATGAATATCGCGCGGGCAACCCGTAATTTATGAAATTTTAGCCAGTCATCGGTGGCGGCCTTCGCCTCTTCAATATAGCTCTCCGCCATTTCACTATAGGATTTCAATGCGATGTTGGGTAAAAGCGCACCCGGCGGGGTTTTTGCTGTACTCTTTACCGTGAAAGTCGGATCATAAAACCGGTCAAATCCGTAAGAGCGTTCGCCGTTGGTTTTTTTTCGGCCGGTGAGTTCTTCTATACGCGCAAACATCGTTTTTAGCTTTTGCACGCACGTTTTTGCCTGTTTTTCGGTAAAGTTTTCGGCATTCTGCGTCAAGACATGCAGAAGCACTATTGAGGCGTCGCATTCAAACGCCGGGTCTTTGCGCAAAAGCCGGAGACGCTGTGCCATGTATTCCGTGAAGCTCTCGCCTTTAACCATCCGGTTCATCATTCTCAGGAGGAATACCGTATTGTTGAAGTCGTCGCGCCTTTCTTTCCGCGGCATATTCGGGCCCACGAAAAGATCTTTGCGTCTTTTTAACTGTTCTATCAGATTGTTTTCTTCTGTCTCATCAATCGCCTTTCCTTCCTTGAGGCCGTCATATATGGCTTTGATAATATCATTTGTTTTCATGTGCTCGTTGAAGCGGTCCATTTGTTCCGGGGTGAATAGCGCTTCAAGAAAACTGGCGGCGTCCTCGCCGGGTAGCATGTTATTTTCAAGCACGGTGCCGATAGCAAAGTCCTCATGAAAAGCTCTTGTTACTACCATGAGCTGCAAGGCCGAGCCGAACATATCCGACTTGCCGCTCGCGGCGTACTCTCTGTAAAGCGGTATGAGTTCAGAAAAATGTTCGGGACGTATCGCCGCTCCCGTGAGATCCGCGGCCATGAGCAAGTTCTTCATTCTGATAAGGGCAGGATTGCTTGGCGCGATGCCTTTTTCTCTGAGTTCTTTCACGCGCGTTTGGCTTTCAAAAGGAAGAGGGGTTATGCTCGTGTGCGCTATCATGACGAGAATATCGCTTATGTCTTCGGGGGTCAGGTCCAAAACGGGTTCTTTTTCCGAAAGGCCTTGCAGAATCTTTTCGGCCTGATTCACGGATTTTCCGACATGGTCATGCGTGCGCGTGTTCTTTTCGCTGTAAGCGATATCGTGGTAAAGCGCGGCAAGAAGTGTCTTGAACGCGCTCTGAGTGTTAATCGGCATGCCCTGCTCTCTCATCCTTGAGAGGCCCTGCGCCACTACGCTGATAACCTGCATCGTGTGACGAAAATTGTGATACTCATTAATCGGGTCCATCCCAGAAAACCGCTCAAGAACATCCTCGTACTGCTCTTTAAACACCGCGTACTGCATTCCGGTCCATGTTCCTTTCATGTTTTTGAAAATGGGCGCGAGTTCCGCGGAGGCGCTTTTTTTAGGAAGCAGTTCGGGCTGGTTGATGCGAAATTCTACCGTGATCCTCGTTCCCTGGATGACATCGCTTGCGCCTGTTTGCTTATACCACGGCCTTACATCCTCTTCGGCGCTAACCCTTTCCCATTTTTTCCCTTTTGACTCAATCGTTACGCTGTCTGTACTGTCCGTATTAAACGTGATCCATATCATCCCATAGCCCCTGTTTACAAGTTTTACTCGCTGCAGGCTTTCTCGAATGAGAACGTTCAAGTCTCTGGGGTGTGGAAGCCCTCTCCCGTTATCTTCCGCAACAATCTTTATTCCGATAATTCTGTTAGAAGCACTTTGCTCTCTTTCTACAGATATTGTGCACCCACCTTTTCCGCCGCTATGCCCCTCAATATTCAATAACAATTCTTTAATAACGGTTTTCACTACGCGGGTTTTGTGAGGCGTAAGTCCTCTTATCTCCATCCCGCTTTTGGCAAGCACACCTGTGATCTCATAAAGGGCGGCTTTGGGAACTTCAACCCTATATACTTCCATTTTCCCTCCGGCGCGAGGCTGACTGTCCTCACCCTTCTCTATGGTCTCAATCTCTTCGGCGCCGGCTGGCGTTTCGGAAGACGCTGTTCCCGGTAGCGGGTAGGGGATCTCCCCTCTTTCTCCGCTATCCTCATCAACATACGGCAGGTATAGGGTATTACCCTCTCTGTATATTTCTTCCAATTGAAATCCTGAAATGTTCGTGCGGGACAGCTGTTTTGCAAGCAGATCTTTAATTCCGTCCGGGCTGATCTTGTCTCCGAAAAGGGTCAGGGCTTCTTTTATCAGCTTATCCAAATATAAAAACGCCGCACCGTCCCGGAAGGCAGCTGTGGTAAGGGCGAAACTTGAGGGCGCGTTAAGTGTTTGTGTGGCATCTTGCCCGGGGCGCAGTCCGGCGGCTGACGAAACATCGTGAAGCACCATGAGCATCACGATACTTATCGCAACGGTTTTAAACCATATTCTGTGTGTACCTGGGTATAATTTCATCGTTTTAGTCATATATTGCTATTTGCTCGTCTAACATTGCGTAGAAAAAAATATTACGCTCTCGCGTAACACAAAACCCGTAGGGGCGAATAATTATTCGCCCCTACTATTATGATATATTAACCTATTGTGGGGGGGAAGTCAAAGGAAGATGTGCCAACTTTTTTAAACACTAACGACTGTAAACAAGCTCGCCTTTTTTGACGATTCCGAGCTTTTGCCGGGCCTTTCTCTCTACGTATTCCGGGTCTTCTCGCATCTTTACAAGCTCTTCTCCGAGTTGCACATTGCGGCTTTCCAGAAACTCAATACGCTTCAGATACTGCTCGTTTTCCTCACGCAGCCTCTGCAATCGCGAGTATCCCGGCAGAAAGACCAGGCCCAGCACCGCAAAAAGGGCGAACACGCCCAATATTATCCTTTTCTTTCCTTCCATATTCGTCCGCCGTATACAGCCCGCGTTCCCAGGGTTTCTTCTATGCGTAAGAGCTCATTGTATTTACAAACGCGGTCTGTCCGGCAAAGAG
>CAZGOZ010000081.1:0-4195 GCA_964528025.1 uncultured Planctomycetia bacterium | reverse complement strand
TCTCCCCCTCTCCGCCATTTTTAAAAAACCCTCTCATCGTGTTTACGGTGAGGGGGTTTTTAAAAAATGGCTATGTAATTGTGTTTCACACAATTACATGGATATGCTCTCGTCGGTTTGTCGGGAAAGCTGATGCTTTCCCGGCAGACCTCCTCGGGAATATCCTTGGAGAGAGGGAGGCCCCTTGCTGGGGCTCGCCTCGTAGGCTCGCGCGGGGTCTCCCACGCGTCGTTTCCTTCGCCTCGTAGGCTCGCGCGGGGTCTCCCACGCGTCGTTTCCTTCGCCTCGTAAGCTCGCGCGGGGTCTCCCACGCGTCGTTTCCTTCGCCTCGTAAGCTCGCGCGGGGTCTCCCACGCGTCGTTTCCTTCGCCTCGTAAGCTCGCGCGGTTTCTCCCCCTCGCTTCGTCCCCCTCGCGTCGTGGGCTTGCGTTGCTTTCCCGACATTCCTCCTCGGGAATATCCTTGCACAAATTTGTACCGTTTGCGATTCTGAACCTTCAGGGTGTCCCCATTTTCAAGATTAAAGCTGTCCCCATGCCTGGCAGAGGCGGGTCTGCCTTCGGCGGAAAGATAGCGATGAGTTCCCGTATATATATAGGTGTTTTTCTATCCTGAAAAAGAACAGTCCATTTTCAACGGGTCCAGTATGTTCCGTTCTGCCAAAAGACATCGCTCCTTGTAACTGCTCCATTTGTAGTTTGCCGGATCATTGACGATGCCGGCTCTGACAGGGTTATTTTCAATATACGTGGCGGCATTGATCAAGTATTGTCCTTTTACAATGGGATTGCTCTTGAATCGTCCTTGCCAGAGATGTCCGACTTTGTCATATTTAGCGTTAAAATAGGCAGTATAACCTCTGTTTATCCAATGCATAAATTTGGATATATCCCTGGAAAATTGAACCTGAACAAAGAGATGAATGTGATTGGGCATAATGCAATAAAAATAAAGCATAATTTTGAATTTGCGTTTAGCCCTTTTGAGTATGTGTATGTATTTTTCATAATCCTCCTGACAACGAAAGGTGGACTGTTTCCGATTTCCCCTGACCCTTAAGTGGTAGCACGCATTGTCAATAAAAGTTCTGGAAACCCTGGCCATAAAAACCCTCCCTGTTAAAAATTTACTCTTCTATACATAGTTACCCCCTATATATATAGACAATTCTCAAGCCGAAATTCTTTCAAAAAAGTTAGAAAAAAATGAGTGAAAAGTGACAAATAATAAAAAATGCTGTTTTGAGATAAACAGCCGGATATTTTGATAAGGACAGCTACTCGTTTCCCGGTCCATGTTTTCATGTGGACAAGTTTCACGGGGACAGTCTTAATCTTAAAAAAGGGGACACGGTGAAAGATTAAAATGCCAAACGGTACAAAAGCATGCATACGGACGTTGATTAAACTCTTGTCTTGCTGGTTGCCATATGTGATAATGGGATTACGTTAAAATTCTCATGCGCAAAACATTTGGAATCTTTATAACGGGAGTTTTGGTAACGGCTGTGGCCGCGTATGCGGGCGCGCAGGGCGGGCCTGTCAGTGAGCCCGGTACGGAAGTTTCTTGGGTTCGGTCTTGGATGAGCGAACAAGAGGCTACGGGGGGCTGGGACGGGACGCGTGACGATCTCAAGGAACGCGGCGTAGAGATCTCTTCAAATTTTACCACGGATATCGGTGGTAATCCTTCCGGCGGTGTGAAACAAAGCGCGAAATATTCCGGTTTTCTGGATCTCGGCCTCTCGCTGGATTTTGATAAGCTCGCTTCTCTTAAAGGGTTGGCCCTGGCCGTGAGCACTTATTACGTGACAGGAAGGAACCTGTCCGCGGCGATAGGCAACCTCTTCGGAGTGCAGGAGATCTATGCTCCCGGGAGCTTTTTCTTAGGGCAGCTCGCTCTCTCGCAATCGGTATTCAGCGACACCGTGATCATGGAAGTCGGCCGTATTTTCGCCGGCGATGTTTTTGCTACATCCGATCTGTGGCAATACTACGTGAGCGGCGGAATCAATTCTAACTTCCAGTGCCTTGAGACCAACATCTTCTTTCCTCACTACAACATAGCTACATGGGGTGTGAGGGCCAGTTATGAGCCGACCAAGGAGTGGAATCTTGTCGGAGCCATATATAACGCGGATCCGACCGTCCAGAATATAGACAAGTACGGCTCCTATTGGAATTTCAGGACCCAATTCGGTTATCTTGCCATGGTCCAGCTGACCCATAAGTATCATCATGATGACCGCGACGGCACGGGTCTTCCCGGAAGCATAAGCATCGGCGGTTATTACGAAAGCAGCAAGTTCCCGGAGCTAATCAACACGAACAAGGAACGGCGCGGTAATTACGGCACGTATCTCATATTTGACCAGATGATATACCGCGGTGACTGGCCGGTGTTTGAGGGGCCTTCGCACATGCGCGCGGAAGCCGGATATTCCGAGAAGGTCAAACAGCCGTATCATCCGGAAACCGCCTTTGCCATAGACCGTCCCGTGGGTCTGACTGTCTGGGGCGGCGCGTATCTCGCTCCGCAGGCGTATATCAACCCGCAGACGTATCAGCTCACCACCGGCTTGACCTATCAGGGAATGTTCCCGGGCCGCGAGCGTGACATGGCCGCTTTTGCCGTTATCATCGGTAAATTCAGCGATAAACTGCCGGAACAGAGCCAGGAAACGGTTCTGGAACTCAACTACAGATTTCAGGCAGGGCCATGGTTCCATATCACGCCGGACATTCAGTATGTCATCAATCCCAACGGAGATAACACCATCCGCGACGCCCTGGTTCTGGGCATGGAAATCAGCGCTACGTTTTAGTGAACAGTGATCTGTGAGTAGTAATCAGTCGCGTGTAAAATAGGTGTCCCTATTTTACCGTTACCGTTAGCCGTCCCCATGAGCCAACAGCCAAATTCGCCATTATTCTGTAAATAAGTCTAAATATTCTTTCATGACGAAAGAACGATTGCGTTGGGAAGAGGTCTTCGGCTGCAAGATGCCTGCGATAACGAACTGCTGTATAATACTATTTGCGGTATTGAATGCGACACCCAGCTCTTTGCTGACTTGATTGGCGTTAATAATTGGATCTGAAAACAGGAATAGAAGCAATTTTTTGCCTATTTTTCTTCGACGTCCGAAAGAATCAATCTTTTCTTCGCATTTCCCCCGTAGTTCTATAATTCTTTCAAAAGTATTTATTCCTTTCTTTGACGTTTCAATTATCGCCGACAAAAAAAACTTGATCCACTGTTCTATATTATTTGAGGCTCTAACCATATTTAGCGAATTATAATAAGCTCCCCGATGTTTCTCAAAAAAGTCTGAAATGTATAGAGTGGGAAATGTAAGAATATTGTTGCTGATTAGTTGTAAGGTAATTAATAACCTTCCCATGCGGCCGTTACCATCCAAGAAGGGATGTATAGTTTCAAATTGGTAATGTGTCAAAGCTGTTCTAATTAATATGGGCAGACCGAGATCTTCGTTGTGCCAGAAATGTTCAAGATCACTTAAGAGGTTAGCGAGCTCCTCGTGATGTGGGGGAATAAAAAAAGCGTTCTTTAAACTCGAACCGCCTATCCAATTCTGTGTTTTTCTTATGCGTCCGGGTTGCTTTGTCTGGCCCCGCACTTTAGAGAGAAGAATTTTATGAGTATTTTTAATCAGACGCATGCATAAAGGCAATTTTTTTAAATTTTTAATTGCATGTCGCATGGATTCAATGTAGTTGTGAACTTCTTCCCAATCGTTTCTTCTTTCGGGTAAAATTTGGTCTTTCGGCAGAAGGGCCTCGGCCATTTCTGTTTTAGTTCCTTCAATTTTGCTGGAAGTAGTAGCTTCTTTTACCACATGCATTTTGATGAAGAAATTTATGTCGGGAATGAAAGCAGAATAAGAATTTAATTTTTCCAGAAGCCGGACAGCTTCTTCTAAAGCAACTGTGATTCGGTCATCGCGCCATTCAAATTTCTGATTAATCAAAGAAGGACTGAAGCTCTTATACTGATATTCCTTTTTATGATGGTGGGTTTTATATTTACCGGCTATGAACATGGTTTCCTCTCTACAACTTGAAATAACGATCCTCGTTATTTCAAGTTTATACGATAAATTGAAATAAGTCAACCTGCCATTTCAAGTCAACATTTAGCCCTCAGAATAACCGCGCAGGGAAAATAGGGACAG
>CAZGOZ010000080.1:0-4438 GCA_964528025.1 uncultured Planctomycetia bacterium | reverse complement strand
CGTTGGGAGTGTTTCTACCGGACATAGTCCGTACGAAACACTCCCAACGCGTCTTGTCTGGCAAAATGTAGTGTAAATACGGGGTTGTGGTTTTTTGTGTGGGAGCGCGGAATTGCAAGCCCCCCGAAAACTCCCGCACCTCCACGACAGATTACACCTCACTGATCACAGATCACTAACGTTTCCCCGCCCTTCGGGGCGCGCCCTCCGAAACCTCTTGAGAAGGAAGCTTGTCTAAAAGCCCCAGAAGTTATATAATTGAGGGGTCGGAGAGGCTTTTGTTATGTTTCCGACCCCTCATCCTGAGGAACGAAGTGACGAAGGATCTCTAAAGGAGTAAACATGATAATTACAAGACAGAAACCATTTGGCGAGATACTTGATTTCATAAAAAATGACAGGAACATATTTCTGGTCGGGTGCGCTGTCTGCGCTACGACGTGTAAAACCGGCGGGGAAGACCAGATAAAGGCCGCGGCGGAAAATATTCGCAAAGCCGGAAAAACAGTCGTTGGATGGGCCGTTTTGGATCCGGCTTGCAGCCGTCTTGAGATTAAGAAGTTTCGCCGAAAAGAGCAGAACAATGTTGATAAGGCCGATGCTATTTTAAGTTTGGCATGCGGAGGCGGCACCCAGGCGGTAACCGCGGTTTTTGAAGATAAAAATGTCTATCCGGCCAATGATACTCTTTTTCAGGGTGAGATAACGGAGATGACAATAAAAAGGGCAAAGTTTGACGAGAAGTGTTCACTGTGTGGGGAATGTATGCTGCAGTTTACCGGCGGGATATGTCCGGTAACAAGGTGTCCAAAATCTCTGGTAAACGGTCCGTGCGGCGGTGTTAAAAAGGGAAAGTGCGAGATAGATACTGATATGGATTGTACGTGGACTCTGATATACGAGCGGCTCAAGGGGCTTAATCGGTTGGGAGAGCTAAAAAAAATTCGCGCGCCAAAAAACCACAGTGGAGATAAAAGGCCCAGAACTCTTGTCGTGAAATGACTTCCACTTTAATTAAAGAAAATATCGAAAAGATATTAAAGGAACTTCCCTCCGGTGTAGAATTGGTGGCGGCTGGCAAGACGCGAACCCCGGAAGAACTGCGTGAAGCGATATCGGGCGGGGTGAAGATCATAGGCGAGAATTACGTGCAGGAGGCCAAGAAGGCCTTTTCCCTTATCGGACACGCGGTGAAGTGGCATTTTATCGGGCATCTCCAGAAGAACAAGGTAAAGAAGGCCGTGGAGATTTTTGATATGATTGAGACAGTAGATTCCGTTGATCTTGCGAGGGAAATAGATAAGCGCAGTCAGGAAGCCGGGGTTGTCATGCCGGTGCTTATAGAGGTTAATAGCGGCCGGGAGGAGCAGAAATCCGGCATATTTCCCGAGAAAGCCCGCGAACTGGTGGAAACCCTGTCGGCGTTTACGGGGATAAAGGTTATGGGGCTGATGACAATGGGTCCGTTTTTAGATAAGGCGGAGGAGTCACGGCCGTATTTTGCCGAGACAAAGAAGACGTTTGATCTTATAAAGTCCGCGGGGATAACGGGTGTGGAAATGCGGCATCTTTCCATGGGGATGACGGCCTCTTACAGTGTGGCCATATCAGAAGGCGCGAACATGGTGCGGATAGGCACAAAGATTTTCGGAGAACGATGAAGAAAAACATGCGCGACATTATTATTATAGGCGGAGGCCCTGCGGGATACACGGCCGGTTTGTATGCCGCGAGAGCCCGGATGAACGTTCTTCTGGTTGAGAGCCTTTCGGTTCTCGGGCAGGCGGCGATGACGGAAGTTATTGAGAATTATCCGGGTGTGGAAAAAACAGGCGGAATTGAGCTGGTAATGTCCTTTAAAAAACAGGCCGAAGCATTCGGCCTTGAATGCTGTCAGCAAACCGCAAAAAATATTTCACAACGTGATGAAAGCGGAAGTCTCGTCTGGCGGGTTGAAGATGAAACCGGCGTGAATGAATCGCTTGCACTCATCATTGCCTCGGGAGCAAGGGCGAAAAAATTGCAAGTACCGGGGGAAGAGGAGTTCGCGGGGCGGGGAGTTTCTTATTGCGCAACATGCGATGCGCCTTTTTTTAAAGAGAAAGACATTGTTGTTGTTGGCGGCGGGGATACCGCCGTGCAAGAAGCGTTATTTCTGACGCGGTTCGGCAAGAAAGTGACCATTGTTCATCGTCGTGACCGTCTGCGCGCATCCGGTATACTGCGTGAACGCGTTTCCGCGAATAAGAAAATGGAATTTGTCTGGAACTCGGTTGTAGAAGAGATAAGAGGCGCGAAGACGGTTGAAAAGGTCAGGGTAAAAGATCTTAAAACGGGCAAGAAAAGCGACATCCCGTGCGACGGCGTGTTTATTTTTACGGGATGGCGGCCGAACACGGATTTTCTCGGAGAAAGCGGCGCCAGAATGAACAAGACCGGGCATGTCATAACGGATAGAGATATGAAAACATCGCAGGACGGAATATTCGCCGCCGGCGATTGTTGTGAAAAATCATTGAATCAGGTTATTACTGCCTGTGGCGATGGCGCGGTTGCCGCGTTTTCCGCACAGCATTATGTAGAGAAACTCAAGGGAACCGCGTACGAGTGAATAGTGATCTGTGAGTAGTCGGAAACGACGGACGGCGCAAGTGTTGTCATCCTGAATGAGCCGAAGGCGAATGAAGGATCTAATCCGTCAGATCCTTCGGCTTCGCCTCAGGATGACATAAAAAGGGTATTTCAACGGGTCCAAATTCGAATAACAAATAAGAGTGAAAGGATTAAAAATGCGTTCAGATCAGATGAAAAAAGGGCTCGAGAGGGCTCCGCACCGTTCTCTTTTTAAAGCGCTTGCATATACCGATGAGGAACTAGCCAGGCCCATTATCGGCGTTGCCAATTCCGCGAATGAAGTTATCCCCGGACACAGTCATCTCGGGGAGATAGCGGAAGCGGTCAAAGCGGGCATTAGGATGTCCGGCGGAACGCCCATGGAATTTAACACTATCGGGGTATGCGACGGCATAGCCATGGGGCATAAAGGAATGAAATATTCTCTTCCGTCGCGTGAGATCGTCGCGGATTCGGTAGAGATAATGGGCACGGCGTATCCTTTTGACGGACTGGTTTGCATAGCGAGCTGCGACAAGATCGTGCCCGGAATGATGATGGCGATGCTTCGACTCAATATCCCCGCGATCTTCGTGTGCGGCGGCCCGATGATGGCGGGGTGCGCGGGAAAGAGGACGGTTGATCTAATCACCGTGTTTGAGGGTGTCGGCGCGCGCGCGGCGAATAAGATCAGCGAAGAGAAATTGAGACAGCTGGAGAATACGGCATGCCCCGGCGCGGGATCGTGTTCCGGCATGTTTACCGCGAATTCCATGAATTGTCTCAGTGAGGCCCTCGGCCTGGCATTGCCGGGTAACGGAACAACTCCGGCCGCCGCGGCAAAAAGATTGCGCCTGGCCAAGCAAACCGGCATGAAAGTAATGGAGCTTGTCACGAAAGACATCAAACCGCGAGACATAGTCACGCAGAAAGCCCTGGAGAACGCCATCAGTGTTGAGATGGCTCTCGGAAGTTCCACGAACACCGTTCTTCATCTCCCAGCCATAGCGCGAGAAGCCGGCATTACGCTTGACCTAAAGTTATTCAATAAAATAAGCGAATGCACACCGAATCTGTGCCGGATTTCCCCGTCCGGAGAACAGCATCTTGAGGATCTGGACGCGGCAGGCGGGATATCCGCTGTCATGGCGGAACTGGACAAGAAAAAACTGATAAACATGTCCATCATGACGGTAACCGGCCGAACGGTAAAAGAGAATCTCCACGGGGCGCGCAACCTTGACGTGGAAGTGATACGTCCGATAGAAACTCCATACTCTCCGGACGGAGGCCTGAGTATTCTTTTCGGGAATCTGGCTCCAGACGGGGCGGTCGTGAAAAAATCGGCTGTCAAAGACAGCATGCTCGTTAGAGAAGGTGTCGCGCGTGTTTTTGATTCAGAGGAAGACGCCATGAAAGCCATAATGGGCAAGAAGATAAAAAAAGGCGATATCATCGTGATTCGTTTTGAAGGACCGAAGGGCGGACCCGGAATGAGGGAGATGCTGAGTCCGACTGCCGCCATAGTGGGCGAGGGGCTGGACGAAGACGTAGCTCTTATCACGGACGGTCGATTCTCCGGAGGAACACGCGGCGCCTGTATAGGTCATATTTCGCCCGAAGCGCAGGAAGGCGGCGTCATAGCCATAGTGCAGGACGGCGACAGGATAATGATAGACATTCCCCGCAAATCGCTGGAACTTCTGGTAAGCGATAAAGAGATAAAAGAACGCTTCAATAAATGGAAGAAGCCAAGCTGCAAAGTCAAAACCGGCTATCTAGCCAGATACGCCCGTCAAGTAACCTCCGCCTCCACCGGAGCCGT
>CAZGOZ010000079.1:0-4439 GCA_964528025.1 uncultured Planctomycetia bacterium | reverse complement strand
AATAGAGCGACGGATTTGTGTTAGCTGTTCCGGAAGACTTCGGGAAAGATTTTCGGCAGCTCATCGGCAAGATACTCTCCTATCAATCGGTGCCCTTCTTTATTCGGATGTATATCGTCATAAAACCACTTAATGTCAGGAGAGGCGGCATAGTTCTTTTTCATCACATCATAGAGGTCTATATATCGCACGTTATTCTTTCGGAGCAATTCTATTAGAACATCCTGGCTTCTGTCAGAAGAGGCGTATTCCATCAAAAGCTGTGTTTCTCCGGGAAAGATCACCACTACAAACTCCGCCCCTATCGCTTCCGAAAACTCCTTGATCTTCCTGATGTATAGCTCCGTGTAATACCTGTCTTCGTAAGTTATCCCTTTGTAATCGTACTGTGGATTATCAACTTTCCTGTTGATAATTTGACGAAACGCGCGGTAAAAAAAACTTATCGTTTTTGATCTCTTTAAAAATTGTTTTAATCCGGCAGCCCGCCCCCTGTCGTGTTTACTCGCCGGAGCGGCGTCAAGATATTTATACAGCTTCCAGTTCCCTTTATCGCTGTCAAAATATCTTAAATAGCTGTTTTGAAAAAAATCGTTCAGGCAAAAACCGAGAATGATCAGCCGCGTGTTATACTCATCCTTGTATTTATCCCTTATATAATAATATTCATGAGCGGTGCTGAAAGACCCGACACCGAAATTCAATGACACCATGCCGGTTTTTTTCTCAAATATTTCGTCAATTACCTCTTCGTTTTCAACCGGAGCCCCCTCTATGATTGAATCCCCTAAAAAGATTACACTTTTATTTATATGTCCATAATCCTCGCGCTCCCTTAATCCTTCAGAATTCGTATTGAGGGTAAAATCAAATTCACCGTTCGTTAACCTGACACTCGCGTTCGGTTTATGCCCGAAAACGTAGTCCTTCTTGCCTCTTTCATCACTATATATCTTCTTATACTGTTCAAATAAAACGCGATTGGAAGGTTTCCGGTACTGGCCATATTCCATGCCCGAAAGGACAAGTTCTGCCAGAAAGAAAGAAAACAATATCCCAAAAATCGCAAGAACGATCCTTGCGGTCATGGGGTGCTTTTCAAGCCCGTTATTCATTTAAAGATATCTTTTGGATGGCAATGACGAGCCCCATCACGAACCACATGAGGCCGCCAAGCTGGAGTGAATAAAAATTAGTGTCAACGAAACTGTGCAGCAGAAATCCGAAAAGACCGGCAAGGGCGCCGACGAGAAACGCGCCATGAAAATCATCAGTAATCTCTCTGAGACGCTTCAGTGACGTCCGGAAAAGAGCAATAATTATCCATAAAAACGCGCCAAGGCCCAGAAGCCCCGTCTCCGCCGCCATGTGAAGATAAGAGTTGTGAGGATAAAAACCGGTTTTTCCAGTTACCTTGTACCCCGGAGCGACAATACTATATGTATTCAAGCCGCATCCGGTCAGCGGATAATCTTTTATGATGTGCGACGCTTCACGCCATAAATTAGTCCTGACGCCGACGCTGGATGAGTCCCCGGACTCAAATATCTGTAAGGCACGTTCCTTCATGGAGTTCGGGGCAATAAACGGCAGAATAAGCACCAACGCGATAACTGTTATCAGGAGTTTTCTGCTTTTGAGAAACCCTATAAAAAGAAGCGCTAATATCGCCGTGATCCAGGCGCCTTTTGAATAGGTCAATGCCAGACAAATCATCAGGAAAGACGTCAGAACCCATAACGCGGGCCTTGCGGCTTTTCTGAAATGCTTATATCTCTCCGAAGAAATCCATTTATCTCTCCAAAAGTAAGCAAGGCTCAGAAAAACAGGCATTAGCATCACAAGCCAGCCAGCGAAATCGTTTGCGTTATGAAAAGAGGCGCTAATCGCGCTTCGGGAAAGAGTATACTGCCTTACAAAATCCGCGCCCGTTATAAACTGAAAAATCCCGTCCGCGGCCGCCACGCACGCAGAAAAAAACAATACAACCAGTATTCTGTTAAGTTTTTTTCTGCTGCTAACGACCTCAACAACCATGAAATATATCATTATCCACTCAAAAAGCTTAAAAAAGAACCCCTCGATGCTTAACTTGAGCGAAACACTGGTAAGAACGGATAAAAAACCGATAAAGACAAAGACCGCGATAGGCAGGTTTAACGCGGTTCCTATCGGCTTGAACACTTTTACCAACGAAACCCCGGACCCGAGCCGCACGAAACGCTTTCCGAGCCAGCCGAGAAGAGCGATGCCGAAAAACACTTCTATCATGGATTTAGAGAACGGCAGAGAGAATATCAGCACGCATAGCGAGATCTCTACCACCCGGTCAAACCATGCTATTGCTTTTTCTTTCATATACGCCACGTTCGTTCTTTGGACATTGTTTCTGGCCGGTGTCAACTCTGTTCGGGGTATAAGTTGACACCATTTCTTTCATTTTCACGATTATCGCATCGTCATCCACGAGCGTTGCTAACCGGTAAAGTTCCTTTACATCCCGCCGCAATTTAAGGGGATCAAAATCTTTCGGACTCGCGACGTATATCTTGTCATATCGCGTCGCCTTATCTTGCTCCGTATCGTGCAGCATCTCCTCGTGCATTTTTTCTCCGGGGCGTAACCCGATAAACTCTATTTCTATATCCTCTCCTGGCTCAAACCCCGACAGGCGTATAAGGTTCCGGGCAAGATCCGCGACTTTTATCTGCTCTCCCATATCAAGGACAAAAACTTCGCCTCCATTGCCGATAGCTCCTGCCTGCAAAACGAGCTGGGCGGCCTCGCTTGCCGTCATGAAAAACCGTTTCATGTCAGGATGTGTCACCGTTATGGGCCCGCCCTTTTTGATCTGCCGCTTAAATATGGCAAGCACGCTGCCGCTCGAGCCGATAACGTTGCCGAACCTTACGGCCATGAATTTCGTCCGGGCGGTTTTTGCCTTGGCCTGTATTACCATTTCAGCCACGCGTTTTGAGGCTCCCATGACACTCGTGGGGTTAACGGCCTTGTCTGTGGATATCATGACAAAACTTTTCACGCCGTAGTGTTCCGCGGCATACATGAAATTCCTTGTTCCTATAATGTTGTTTTTGACCGCGGCGGAGGGGTTCTCCTCCATGAAAGGCACGTGTTTATGCGCGGCTGAATGAAAAACAACTTCAGGACTGTATCGTGAAAAAGTTTTTTTAAGAAGGCCTATATCCTTTATGTCCCCGATAACCGTTCTAAACTCAAGGCGTGGATACTCTTCTCTGAGCTCAAGACCAAGAAAATAAGTGTCGTTTTCGTTATGGTCATACAGTATGAGCATGCGCGGATCAACTCTGGCGATCTGTCTGCACAACTCGGACCCTATCGTTCCGCCGGCGCCTGTTATAAGAACGGTTTTATCTTTAATAAAAGAACTTATATCTTCGTTATTTATTCGGACGGTTTCCCTGCCGAGAAGGTCTTCCGGACGCACGTCTCTTATTTGTTTTATCGTTGTTTCTCCCGATAATATCTTTTGCAGGCCCGGCACGGTCTTAATTTTTGCCTCTGTTTTTTCGCACTTTGAGATTATGTCTCTTATTACCTTGCCGGCGGCGGACGGAATCGCTATAATCACTTCCTCCACACCATATTTTCTTACAACATCTCTCATGTCGTCTGTCGTGCCCAACACCCTTATCCCGTGTATGCGCAGATTTTTCTTTGCGGGATCATCATCAATAAAACCCACCGGCCGGTAGATCCTTCTCGTCGTTCTCAAAAGTTCACGCGCAACCATCTCGGCGGCGGAACCCGCGCCTATAATAAGCACGTTTTTAAAATTACCGCGACAGGTCTCCCGGAATTTCATTATTTCTCTCGGCAAAAATCGTGAAATTACCGCCGCAAAAAGAAAGATCAGATAGTCTATCAACAGCACGGACCGCCCGATCTTGGCGTGCTGCGTTAAAAAAGCCACGGCTATAAGCAAAAAAGTCCCTATTGAGGCCGCTTTCGCCATGTTTATCACCTCCGCTACGCCCCCGTAGCGGAATGACCATCTGTATACATCAAACGCGTTGAAAAGAACTATCTTTATGATACTCGCCCAGACCATTAAATACAGACACGCGTTCATAATCTCCGGGCGAAGCTGCCAATCAAACCTAATCATGAACGCCAAAAGCAGCGACATGTTTATCAAAAAAAGATCCGTAAGAACCGTGACAGGTTTTTTGTATTTCTGCGGCATATCAGTTTTCCCTCTTTATCTCACAAAGCGCCTGTTTAAGATTTTCAGCAACATACTCTATTTGACCACGCTCAAGATTATTATAAAACGGCAACGCGACAGTTCTTTCGGAAACTGCTTCCGTAACGGGAAAGTCCCCTTCTTTGTATCCGAACATGCTCCGATAAAAAGGCTGCAAATGAATGGGAGAAAAATAATCGCTGCACTCAATACC
>CAZGOZ010000078.1:0-4496 GCA_964528025.1 uncultured Planctomycetia bacterium | reverse complement strand
AAGGCACCCCTCGCGTTCTGACCGCTTTTGTGTGTGAGGCGAGAAGAAGCGCCCGCCGGCATTTTGCCGTATTGGCAAAGGGAAAAACTGTAGGCGAGGTTACGAGCGGAGCATTTTCTCCATGCCTTGAGAAGGGAATAGGTCTGTGTTATATTGATAAAGATCTTTCCGGCGAAGGTACGGCAGTGACGCTTACCGACGGAAAGACAGAAATAGAAGCGGTGATTCACGGAATACCAGTATACAGAAGGGAACAGTGAGTAGAACAGAATAATGTCAAATGACAAAATTCAAAGCACAAAATAAGCTCAAATAACAAATGACAAAATCCAAAACCAGAAAAAACCAGGGTTTTGTTATTTGGATTTGAGATTTTGGATTTATTTTGGATTTTGTGCTTTGTCATTTGGATTTTTCTTGTTTTTATCAAAGGGGGACGAACATGGTACCAAAAGAACTTAAGTATACCAAAGAACATGAGTGGGTCAGGGTAGAAGGAAGCGAGGCGGTTTTTGGGATTACCGATCATGCGCAGGCAGAATTGGGGGATATTACGTTTGTTGAACTTCCGGATGCAGGACGCGAAGTCAAAAAGGCCGAAAATATTTCTACCGTGGAATCGGTAAAAGCGGCAAGTGACATTTACGCGCCGCTTTCCGGAAAAGTAAAAGAATCCAATGACGCGCTCGAGGCCCATCCGGAACTCGTGAATGAGTCGCCTTACGAAAAAGGCTGGATATGCCGTATAGAGATTACTGATTCCTCGGAAACCGGAGATTTGATGGATGACGAGGCGTATGAAAAATATTTAAAGGAATCCGCATAATGAGTTATGTTCCGCATTCTCCCGAAGAAAGACGCGTGATGCTGGAGACCATAGGCGTGGGATCCGGCGGCATGGAAGAGCTTTTTAAGGGAATACCTTCCGAGCTAAGGGCATCGTCGTTTGATCTTGATCCCGGGCAATCGGAGTATGAGGTGGAAAAATATCTGCGCGGTCTGGCGCGGAAGAACGTTACAGATCTCGTGAATTTTGTTGGTGGCGGGTTCTATGATCATTTTATCCCGGCTGCCGTGGATGCCGTTGTTTCACGGCCGGAATTTTATACCGCATATACGCCTTATCAACCCGAAGCATCGCAGGGAACTCTTCAGGCTATATATGAATACCAGAGCTGTATATGCCGGCTGACCGGCATGGAAGTATCAAACGCGTCACTTTATGACGGCGGCACGGCTCTTTATGAGGCGGCCATGATGGCTATACGCCTGACGGGACGAAACAAGATCATAATGGACGGCGGCGTGAATCCTATATACCGCAGGATGATGTACTGTTATACGACGAACTTGTCTATTGAATTTGTGGAAACGCCCGTGACGCACGGGCAAGCCACTCGCGCGGAAATAGATAAATTTCTTGACGATAAAACCGCGGCGGTTATACTTCAAAACCCGAATTTCTTCGGCGCGATAGACGACCACAGCGATATATCGGAAAAATGTCATAAGCTGGGGGCTTTGGTCATAGAAAGCGTATATCCCGTTTCATTGGGGGTTTTGAAAACTCCGGAAGAGATGGGCGTTGATATCGCGACCGGCGAAGGGCAGAGCCTTGGTATTCCGCTTTCGTTCGGCGGGCCTTATCTCGGATTCATGGCGACACGAAAAAAGTTTATTCGCAATTTGCCCGGGCGTATAGCGGGCGCAACGCTTGACTCAAAAGGGCAAAGAAGTTTCGTGCTTACTCTTCAGACGCGTGAACAGCATATTCGCAGGGAGAAAGCTACGTCTAATATATGTTCAAACGAGGCGTTGTGCGCTCTGCGCGCTCTGGTTTACATGTGTCTCTTGGGAAAAGAGGGGCTGAAGAGAACCGCCGAGTTGTGCATGGATAAAGCCGAGTTCGCCAAGCAGCGTCTTGAGGCCGTCAAGGGTGTTGAGGTTAAGAGAAGCTCGCCGACGTTTAACGAGTTTATTGTCAAGCTTCCCCGCTCTCCCGATGAAGTTATAGAAAAACTTGTAAAAAAAGGTATCGCGGCGGGGTTTCCTCTCGGAAGATATTATAAAGACATGGCCGAATACATGCTTGTTGCCGTGACGGAAAAGCGGACAAAGCAGGAGATTATTCTGCTTGCGGAGGCGGTGGAGGAGGCATTATGGAGCTGATATTTGAAATATCAAAACCCGGGAAAAAAGGCGTCAAGCTGCCGCTGAAAGACGTTCCCGCGGAATGCCGGCTGGACGCCGGATATAAAAGATCCGCCGATGCCGAACTCCCGAGTATTTCTGAACCGGAAGTAATAAGACATTTCACGCGTATGGCCGGGATGAATTTCAATGTGGACGCCAATTTTTATCCGCTCGGGTCGTGCACGATGAAATACAACCCCAAGTTTACCGAGAAGATAGCGGCATTTGAGGAATTTGTTTCTCTTCATCCACTGCAGGCACAGCTCGCGCCGGGCGCGGCGCTTACTCAGGGCGCGCTTGAGATTATCAGCAATCTGGAGCAGGCTCTTTGCGAGATTGCCGGAATGGATGCGTTTACCACTCAGCCCATGGCCGGAGCGCACGGTGAACTTACCGGGGTCATGCTGATCGCGGCGTATCACCGGCATAAAGGCAACAAGAAAAAGTATGTGCTTATACCGGATTCCGGGCACGGAACGAATCCTGCTTCGGCGGCTATCGCCGGATACGAGGTTAAAACCGTGCCGACCGGCCCGGACGGCGTCATGGATATTGACGCATTCAGAAAAAAACTCGGTCCGGATACGGCAGCGGTAATGTTGACATGCCCGAACACATTGGGAATTTTTAACCCTCATATCAGGGAAATATGCGACCTTGCTCATGCGGCCGGAGCTCTCATGTATAATGACGGCGCCAATCTTAACGCGATACTGGGAAAGGCGCGTCCCGGTGATCTCGGATTTGACGTGGTTCACGTTAACCTGCACAAGACATTCGCGACGCCGCATGGTGGCGGCGGACCGGGTTCGGGCCCGGTAGGCGTGAAAAGCGAACTCGCGCCGTTTTTGCCCATTCCGAGGATTGTCAAAAAAAAGGCGGCATTTGTTCTTGAGTTTGACAGGCCACAATCTATCGGATACATATCGCCGTTTTACGGGAATTTTGGCGTCATGCTTAAGGCGTATGCGTATATTCTCCTGCTCGGGAAGGACGGGCTTACGGAGGTTTCTGAAAATGCCGTTCTGAACGCGTGTTACCTGAAAAAATGCCTGATGGAACATTACGATGTTCCGTATGACCGGAACTGTCTGCATGAATTTGTTGTTTCGGCCGCACGTCAGGCTAAAAAAGGCGTGCGCGCTATGGATATCGCAAAAGCGCTTATTGACAGCGGGATCCATCCTCCGACCGTGTACTTCCCGCTTATAGTTAAGGAAGCGATGATGATAGAGCCGACCGAAACCGAGTCAAAAGAAACATTGGACCGGTTTATTGAAGTCATGACGCGCCTGGCGCGCCTGGCAGAAAAAGATCCCGGCGCCTTCAAAAAGTTCCCAAAGAACGCCCCAATTCACCGCCCGGACGAAGCAAAAGCGGCCAGAGACATGAACGTAAGCGCGTAGGGGCGAATGATTATTCGCCCGTACGAATTCTATTTTTATCTTCCCTCCGGAGACGAGATTAAAAGTAAAAGACGTATGGGCGAATAATCATTCGCCCTTGCGTCTTTTGTTGCTCACTTATTTCCATGTTGACCTCGGGCATGTGCCGGTGGTAATATGGGTGGGAAATGAGAAGAGCTGTCGTATTATCAATTTTATTGTCGGTTGTTTTGTCCGCGGGATGCGCGCATAGCAATAAGTTCAATCTTGCGTCTCTCATGGGCGTTAATGTGGACGATCTCCGCGCGGCGTGCGTTACCGGGGAAAAGAAAACGATTCCTCTTTCCTATAGCGACGCCTATGATAAAGCAATGGCTGTCGTGAAAGAGGTTGGGCTGCCGATCCTTTGCGAAAGCAAAGCGGCGCGTTATATTGTCGTTATTGGTTTCCCCAAACAGGTCAACACTACCCGTGTCGGGATATTTTTTGAACCGGTAACGGACAAAAGCACTAAGATAACGATAAGCTCCCTAAGCGACACTGCCCTCGAAAAAGCCAAAGTAATGATTCTTGATAAAATCTAACCCTCAGTTAATCCCGAGCGGAAATAACCAAGGCACAAGATACAATAACCAAATAATAACCAATATTCAAATTCGAATAACCAAACAATCCAGAAAAAGTCTGTCATTTGGTTATTGTGATTTGGGTATTATTTGTATAGAACCGGGGACATGCCTTTTGGGGACACCCCTGCGGAAAGAAACAAGATACAAGATACAATAACCAAACAAGAAACAATAACCAAAGTTCAATCCTTCGGCTGCGCTCCCCTCGACTTCGCTCGGGACAGGCGGGGCAGGCAGGATGGTTCGAAGGATGGTGAGCGAAGCCGAACCATAATCAAACAGGAGCAAA
>CAZGOZ010000077.1:0-4548 GCA_964528025.1 uncultured Planctomycetia bacterium | reverse complement strand
CTAATAACGAGAGAAAAGGCTAAAACCCTCCAAGGGGCCCCTTGGAATCCCGCGGACTTTTTGGTGCGCCCAACACTAAATACGGTGATACGGTCTCCGTCACAAGTAAGAAAGCTCTCTGAACAACCAACACACCCAAAATACACTACTCTCTATCGCGAAAGACGCGTTGGGAGTGTTTCGTACGGACTATGTCCGGTAGAAACACTCCCAACGTGTCCTACACAATGACACAGGCGAAGGATTGCTTGGGGAAGGGAATCCCGAAGACTTTTTGGTGCGCCCAACCCAAGTTTCGTTCTGTCCTCTCTATTTTCGTTTCTCAATTGTGTTACCCCACACTCACTGTTCACAAATCACTGCTCACAGATCACTATACTATACTACCGAACCTTCAGAGTCACCATACCGATAAGCGCGAGAATGGCGGCGATAATCCAAAAACGCACAGTTATTTTGGACTCGTGCCAGCCTTTCTCCTGAAAGTGATGGTGAATCGGAGCCATCAGAAAAATCCGTTTTTTCGTCATCTTAAACGAACACACCTGCAGAATAACCGAAAGTGCTTCCATTACCAGCACCCCGCCCACGATCAACAACAACACCTCTTTTTTGACCAGAATACTAACGATGCCCACCGATCCTCCGATAGAAAGAGCTCCGGTATCACCCATGAAGAGGGTAGCCGGATGACTATTAAACCACAAAAACCCCAGTCCCGCGCCGGTTAACGCCGCGCAAAAAACAGTCAATTCGCCGGCACCCGGCAGATAAAAAACATGCAGATATTTGCTGATATCGGCATGTCCCGTGATGTAGCATATAATAGCATAGGTGAGAGTAATAAAAATCACGCAGCCAATCGCCAATCCGTCAAGTCCGTCTGTTAAATTCACGGCATTGGAGGCGGCCACGATGACCACCAGAATGAACAATACATAAAATATGCCCAGATTAACAGCGGCGTTCTTCATGAACGGAAGGTAGAGATCTGATCCAAGCGCTTGGTTTTTTACAACAAAAATCCCGACAATCAGAGCGATTATAATCTGCCCTGTCAACTTCGTTGCCGCCTTCACTCCCCTGGCACTTTTGTTTCGAAGTTTCATGAAATCATCCGCAAATCCCACCATTCCAAGCCAGACCATGCCGCCAAGCACGAGCAGGAGATAATCATTGGAGAGGCGCCCCCATGCAAGTACCGAAACCAGAACAGAAGCAATTATCAAGAGCCCGCCCATCGTCGGCGTCCCTTCTTTATCCTTGAGAAAAGAGGACAAGGCATCCACATGTTTTTTTCGGACAAACTGCCCGACATTAAGGGCACGGAGATGTTTTATAATAAACGGTCCGAAGATAACACATATCGCGAATGATGTAACCGCAGCCATACTTGCGCGAAACGTGATATATTTAAAAACATTGAACCCAAACCAAATATCGTTTAAAGGATACAGGAAGTAGTAAAACATCTGAGAACGTCCTCCATTTTAGCCAAACGCGACCCTTTTAATAAAATCACCGCTCCGGGAGACGCCGCATGAACAATCATCTCCGCCGCTTCTCGATGGCTCCGGGCATACAGTACACGTTTTTTTTTCATCCCCGCATCAAGCGCGCCGCGAGCAATATGTCCTGCCATGTCTCCGAGAACCACGAGAAAATCCACACCCCTGGCCGCCATGCTTTTTCCAATCATCGCATGAAATTCCCCGCTTCCGGCGCCGAGTTCATTCATGTCACCGGCTACAACTCCTTTTTCACGACCTTGTTCGTCCTGTAAAACGTCAAGCGCGCTCTCAAAAGAATCAGGATTGGCGTTATAAGTATCGTTGATGAAGAAAAAACCGCCTGCCTCCACCTTTTCAAGACGCATCGCAGGCAAAGATATTTCCCGCAGCTTCGCCCGCACCTCTCGCCTGTCCACGCCAAGATGTTCCGCCACGACCACGGCCGCGGCCGCATTTAAAACATTATGCGCCCCGTGCGCCGGGAGGAAATATTTTTCGCCGTTTATACAGAAATCGTAGCCGTCTTTTTTTCTCAAAAGACCGGTAATCAATGAGTCGCAGCCGCCTGATGTTCCATAAAGTTTTTTTGCGGCATACTTTACGTCCGCTTTTGCAAGAAAACTGTCATCACCATTAAGAAACGCGACTCCGGCACGCGGCAAAACCTCCAAAAGACGCGCTTTTTCAAGAAAAACACCGCTTCGGTCTATGAGTCCTTCCAGATGTCCGCGACCGATATTGGTAATTACCGCTATATCCGGAGCGGCTATCTCCGCCAGAGAAAGCATTTCACCGGAACAACCGATCCCGAGCTCAAGGACCATGGCGGTGTGTGCGGTGTCCGCTTTAAACATCGTCAAACTGAGCCCTATCAGATTGTTAAATGAACTTTCACTCCTAAGAACTTTATATTTTCCGGAAAGCAGAATGGCCAGGATGTTCTTCACGGTAGTTTTCCCGTTAGTGCCGGTTATGCACACAACGGTTGCACCGCTTCTTTTTCTTATCGCCTTTGCGACCATACCCATGGCGGCGCGGGCATCATCTACGGTTATAACGTGCCCAAATCTCTTTTCAACCTGAGATAATGTTTCGGAACGTTCCGATATTAACCCTGAGGCGCCCTTAGCTGCAGCAGAGCCTGCAAAATCATGACCGTTGAAACGCTTTCCCTTTATGGCTATAAAAAACTCTTCCGGGTTTATCGTGCGGGAATCCGTTGAAAATCCTCCGGGAATATACTCAGGATTTTTTGAGAATAACCGCCCTTTTGTAATTTTCGCCAGTTCTTTTACTGTAAATTGTTTCATATTACGACTGCTCGCAGGGCGGACACATGGGTCCGCCCCTACTTTTCTTAATACCCGAGGTCTAGCAGAGCTTCATGCGCAACTTCTTTATCATTGAAACGGATTGTTTTTCCGCTCATCTGCTGATAATCTTCATGTCCTTTTCCTGCGATAATCACGATATCGCCCTTCCGGGCCGTTTCCAGCGATTCGCGGATTGCGATGCGCCTGTCGGGTATTACAGTGTATGAGGCTCCTCTCGGTATTCCTTTTTCGATATCACTCAGTATCTCGACAGGATCCTCTCCTCTGGGATTGTCATTCGTCAGAATTACATGGTCGCTTATTTTTGAAGCAAGCGCGCCCATAAGAGGCCTCTTCTTCCTGTCACGATCACCTCCGCAGCCGAACACGCAAATGAGCCGTCCCTCTGTCATGGACCGCAACTCTCCCAGAACGTTCTTCAAGGCATCCGGGGTATGCGCATAATCCACGAAAACTCTGAAAGGCAACGCTTCCTCACACACTGCGTCTAAGCGCCCCGGAACGAGAGAGGCGGTTTCTATACCTTCTTTTATCTCTATCAGAGACAGGCCGCTGTTCAAAAGAGCCGCTACCGCGGCAAGAATATTATACACGTTGTATTTGCCCGTAAGCGCGCTGTATACGCGAACGGAACCGAGTTTTCCGGCAATGAGATCGAACTCTGTCTTTCCCACGGATAAGCTGATATTTTCCGCGCGAACGTCCGCCGCGCTGCAATCAACCCCGAACGTTATTAAGCGCGGAATATCCACGGCTCCCGCAAGACCCGCCACGAAGGGATCATCTCGGTTAAGCGCGCCCGTGCCGCCGGGTTTCAAGTTGCGAAATATCTTTGCTTTATCCTTCAGGTATGTCCCCATGTCTTTATGATAATCCAGATGCTCCGGGGTAATATTCGTAAAAACGGCGCTGTCCAGACCTATCTCCCCTACCCGATTCTGACTGAGCGCATGGCTTGATATTTCAAGCGCCGCCGCTTTTCTGCCGCCGGAGACCATTTCCGCAAGAAGCCGATTCAGCGTCATGATATCCGGCGTGGTCATGGAAGACCGCGCGAAATCATCACCGCGGGCCCGCGTGAAAACCGTGCTGATTAAACCGCACTTGACGGAGGCATTATTCAATATGCTGTCTATCAAAAACGTCGTTGTCGTCTTGCCGTTCGTTCCCGTAACACCGTAAACGGCGAGCTTTTTAGACGGGTTTTTAAAAACCCGTCTGGCTATATGTCCCAGGGTTTCCCGGGCATTTTTAACAACCGTTATTTTTTCACGGAACCGCGGCGGCACACTGTCGGGCATTTTTTCACATACCACACGCGATACGCCCTTTCTAAGGGCTTTCATCACATAATCATGTCCATCATATTCAAATCCTTTTATCGCGATAAAAATATCGCCGGGACGTGCACGACGGGAATCTGTCTTGATATTCTCCGCGCTCAACTTCACCGTCTTTTCCAGAATGTAATTAAGAGTATTCATACTAATAAAAGTATACGCCGAAAATTACGCCGGGTCTATAACTATCCGCAAATTTACCGAGGGATCTCTCTCCTATACTGCGCAATAACCAATAACCAAGTTACAAGATACAAATAATAACCAATGACCAAAGGCGAACACATAGTAATCAGTGAGTAGTGAACAGTAAAATCCAAATGACAAAGCACAAAATCCAAAATAAATCCAAAATCTCAAATC
>CAZGOZ010000076.1:0-4838 GCA_964528025.1 uncultured Planctomycetia bacterium | reverse complement strand
ACTTATCTTTTATTTTTACTGTGACGATAAGATCGCCTTTGTGTCCGCAATGCGGGCATTCTTCGCCCTGACCGGCTAACCGCATTTTCTGGCCGTCTTTTATGCCTGTCGGTATTCTCAAGGTTATGGTCTTACCGCTGGAAAGTTTAAATTTGGCTTCTCCGCCTTTACCGGCAAGCCGCAGGGGTACCGGAAGCACCGCTTTTACATCGGTATCTACTCCGGCATTCTGTCTACGCGCTCCGCCGCGTGGTTGCCCTGCTGTAAAGTAGTACGAAGACCCGCCCTTTCGGCCGGAGCTGGCCCTGCCGGAAAAGAGATCGCTAAAAATGTCGCTGAAGATGGAATCCTCCGAAAACCCTCCGCCGTTGGAAAAATGCCGTGAAAACTCGGAAGGATCAAATCCCTGAGCCGATGAAAAACCACCGGTCTGGCCTCCCAATCTCCTGAGATTATCATACTCTTTTCGGCGTTTTGGATCTCCGAGCGCATAATAGGCCTCGGATATTTCCTTGAATTTTTCCTCGGCTTTTTTATCGCCCGCGTTCTTGTCCGGATGATATTTCACCGCAAGCGCGCGATAAGTTTTTTTAATCTCTTGCGCGCTCGCGTCTTTCGGAACTCCAAGTACTGTATAATAATCGGCGCCGCTCATTATGCTTCAATCTCCTGCTGGCGAAACAAAACTTCCTTGGCGATATACGCCCCCAGCTTTCGGTATTCCAGCTGACCGACAAGCTTACACGAACCCTCTTTCTCTAAAACCGGTATATATCCGATGTTCTTGGTGTTAAATATATCCATTACCGTTTTTAATTCCTGTTTCACATATGCGACTATGTCCACCTTGCGGACTATGTCCTCTGCGAGAATCAGCTGATCCATCTGCTCTTCATAGAAAGTATCGCGTATTTCACCCAGTGAAATAATCCCGATAAAATCGCCGTTCAACGCGACCACCGGGAAATTATATGCGTCGCTTTTCTTCATGACATCCATTATCTGATGAAGATTATCGTTTTCCTTTAAGACGGGAAATTCTTTTTCCATGACATCGCCGACCTTGTGCTCCGCAATTATATCGTCTTCCGTTACATCTCTGTTTATTTCATCCGCTTTCCTGATGCCGTATTTTATCATTGCCGGAGATACCAGCTGCAGCAAAAAAGTTGTGGCTGTCACGATACTTATCACAAGGATCCCGGCGGCGCGGGCCTCCGGTCCCAGAGAATTGAACATCTGGAACACGGCAATACCCAGACCAACCGCCACACCGGCCTGATCAAAAAGACAAAATCCGAGATATTTGGTCACGGTATTTTTTGCTCCGGAAATTTTTCCGCCGATATAGGCGCCGGTTATTTTCCCGAGGCCCCGGCTTATGATATACGCTAAGGCAAGAACAAGAACCCCGGTTTTCATGAGAATCCTGGCGTCAAGACGCGCGCCGACGAGAACAAAAAACAGAATAAATACAGGCGGGCTCAGTTTTTTTATAAGGTCAAACATCTCCCGTTTCTCGGGAGGCTGGAGATTTGACACGGTCACACCCAGAGCCATTGATGCAAGTATCGGATCCACCTTCGTATATATTGAAAGGCCTACGACAAACAGAATTGTTCCGAGAGCGACCGAAAGTATACCTTCTCTTTCTCTTTGTCTGGACGCGATCTTGTGCAGCACAAAACCGGACGCGGCGCCTATGACGACCGAAAGTGCGATATGGAACAACGGCATCATCATAGAAGCAGCGAACGACGGGGTTTCGTGAATAATAAGCGACTTGGCGAATACACTCATGAATCCGTATAAGAGAAGCGCCAGCGCGTCATCTAATGCCACGATGGAAAGCGTCGTCATCGTCACGGGCCCTCTTGCCTTATATTCTCCAAGAACGCTGTATGTCGCCGCCGGCGCAGTGGCTGACGCGATCGCTCCAAGCACGAGTCCTATGTATACCTTCTGCGTCAGCAGAGTGGTTACCGTGGCAACGAGAAAAAAGGTCACAAGCGTCTCGGCGAAAAGTATAGTGTATATTGAACGACTGTACTTCTTAAACCGATCAAATCTCAGTTCTGAACCTATCATGAACCCTATAATCCCGAGAGCCAGACTTATAAGTGGACTGAATGATTCGCTTATGACGGATCCGCTCAGAAAACCGCCGAAGGACTCCCCGAGCACAAGACCAATCACCATATACCCTGTTATGCCCGGCAGATTCAACTTGCGGAATACTCTGGCTCCGACCATGCCAAGCAGTATAATTACCCCTATGATTAGCAATGTATTCATGTTTCTTGTTTCCTGATTTTTGCGAAAGGTTATTTCTTTTTGTTTCTGGAACCTGACTTGCTCTTGCTGTTTTTATTTTTTTTCTTCGCGCCAGGATGAGATGATTTCTTGGAATATTCGCGCAGTTTCTGTTCTACCAAATAGTTGATAGTTCCCTTCGGATAATTACTTTTACTGTCTTTCTTTCCGGCTTTCTTCCCCGTCAATATCTCTATCCCTTCATCAATGTTTGACACCGACCATATGTGGAATTTTCCTTTTTTTACGGCATCGGCTACTTCATCTTTCAACATGAGGTGACTGACATTAAGTTCCGGAATTATCACTCCCTGTTCCCCGCTAACGCCCTTAACCTTACAAACATGATAAAATCCCTCAATCTTCTCGTTTATCCCCCCGACTGGCTGTACCATTCCATGCTGGTTCATGGATCCCGTTACCGCGATTGATTGTTTGATAGGAACTGCCGAAAGCGATGAAAGCAAGCAGTAGGCCTCCGTGCTCGAAGCGCTGTCACCGTCTACTCCGTCATATGACTGCTCAAAACATATGTTCGCGTTCAGGTTTAACGGCATGTCCTGCGCGAATTTCTCTCCGAGATATCCGCTGAGGATCATCATTCCTTTTGAATGAATACTGCCTCCCATTTTCGCCTGTCGCTCTATATCAATAACCCCTCTTTTTCCCATGTAAGTCGTTACCGTTATCCGTGACGGCTTGCCGAACATGTATTCCCCGATATCCAGCACGGCAAGACCGTTAACCTGTCCCGTGACCGCGCCCGCGGTATCTATCAGCAGAATATTCTTATCAATCAGCTCAATTATTTTTTCTTCTATCAAACTGGACCTATAAATTTTCTCACATATGGCTTTTTCCACATGTGACGACTCAACATATTCCGCATTATCCTTGCCCGCCCAGTAATCCGCTTCCCTGATTATATCGGCAATATCCATGAAGCGGGCGCTGAGTTTTTCCTGGTCGCTTATGAGCCGCGAACCGTATTCTACGACCCTTGCCACCGCTTTCCGGTCAAAATGACGCAGTGATTCCTCATCACATCTGACCTTTATGAAAGCGGCGTATTTTTGCACCATATCCCTGTCTCTGTTCATTTCTATGTCAAAATCCGCTTTGATCTTGAACATCTTGCGGAAATCCGCGTCAAACCTGTAAAGAAGCTGATACAGCCAGGGTGAACCGATCATGATTATTTTTATTTCCGAAGGTATCGGCTTCGGTTTAAGACTGGTAGTGCTTATCAGGCGAAACTGCTCGTTTATATCCTCTACCTTTATTTCATGATTTCGAATAACCCTTTTAAGGGCCTCCCACGCCATGAAACTGTTTAAAACGTCCGTTGCCTGAAGAATAAGATACCCGCCGTTAGCCTTGTGAAGAGCGCCGGGCGCAATCATCGTAAACCCTGTCGTCATGGCCCCGAAATGTGACGCGTATTCTATTCTTCCGATAAGGTTATAATAGTTCGGATTTGGCTCGCTAATAACAGGCGCGCCTTTTGAATGTCTGTGGTCCACCAATAAATTAACCCGGTATTTCTGAAACGTGTTCTTCTTAGACGGCGCCTTAGCGGCGAACAGGATGGGCGGGGCTTCTTCCTCGTCTTCCTTGAAAGCATCTATATTATTCGCTGCGTCTTCCTGCACGTGATTCAAATATTCAACTATTCCTTCAAATTCCCTGTATTTGAAGCGCAATTCATCAATTATATGTTTAACGGAAAACAGCGTTACTTCTTTCTCCAATTCTTTAAGTTTTGCTTTTGCGGTTTTTTCCATGATGCGCACTTCACTCAATACCTGTTCAATCTTTATGTGCAGCTCGTGCTTTTTTTTCTCTATTTTATCCTTCTTTTTGGGCGGAAGATTTTCATATGCCTCGGTTTCTATGGGATTATCGCCACTGCGGGGGACAAGGATAACACCTGTAGCGGTTTGTTTAAGCATGAATCCCTCTTCAAAAGCTGTTTTCTCTATTTGTTCAAGCGTGACATCCCTTTTTTTCTTGTATCCCTTGAGCATATCCTGCCTGCGGGTCTCGTAATCCTCGCTTTCAAAAGCCCTGGGAATTTCAACCCTCAGCTCGCCCACCAGTTCTTCCATGTCTTTTTTGAACATTATCCCTCTTCCGGCAGGAAGATCTATGGCAATGGGCTCATCCTCATGGATAAAGTTATAGACGTATATCCAGTCATTCGGGGTTTTCTGTCCCGCGGCGATCTCATTAACGGCCTTTTTTACCTGTGTATTACGACCCGTGCCCGTTGGACCGCAGACAAATATATTATATCCGTCGGACTTCACGTTCAGACCGAAATCTATGGAACCGACCCCTCTTTCCTGATGCATGGGTTCGTTCTCAAAAGTGTAATCCTCTGTGGTCTTGAACGGAAACAATGCCGGATCACATTTTTTTCTTAAATCACTGAATTTCAGTTTCCTCATGAATATACTCCTTTGCAACACTGAACACACAGAAAGACTGCAACACTGAATACACTGAACCCTTGCAACACTGAA
>CAZGOZ010000075.1:0-4890 GCA_964528025.1 uncultured Planctomycetia bacterium | reverse complement strand
TTCGGAATATTGATCCGTCAGTATACAGATTTGATTTTAACGCGGAAAGAGATACTCAGAACGCGGAAGTAACCGTTACTGTCGATGAAATTACGAGAACGCTCAGCATGACGGTGCTTTATAATGAGGCGCGAGCCGCATACGAAGCCGTATCGCACGGCTCCGCGTCGTCGGAAGAACCCACGACGGTGGAAATGCCTCATCCGAACGACTGCAAGTTTTGCCGCCTACCGGATAAAGAAATCATAAACATAAACGGGATAAGAACCGTCATGGTCAATGGCAGATCGTATGAACTTGCGGTTAATATTAATCCTTATTTTGACGGGCATGTCTCGCTTTTTGCGGGCACACCCGAACCGCAGTATCTCTCTCTGGGAAAAATAACCGATTTATTGACTTTTCAGAGAGCCCTGGGCAGCGAATTCTCGGGGTTGTACATCAGCCCGAAAGGTGGAGCGTCAGCGTTGCATTTTCACTCAAAATACAAAAAGACGCCGGAGACACCTATATGGCGTAATCTAAGGGATGGAAGTATTGAGGCGTCCGGTGGTGTAGTAGAAGATGGCTTTTCAATCAGACGGTTGCACGGATGGCCCGGGTCTCCTCTCATATTTGAAGGAAAGAATATTGCGGAGCTTTCAGCCGTCCTTTGGGAAAATGTGGAAGGCTTAATCCAGATGAATCTGCCGCACGGGCTTGACTGGATAATGGAAGAAGACGGCACCCTGAAGGTAATACTGAGTCAAGTCAACACCGTGTTTAGTAATGATGGAGTAGACGGGGACGCGCTCTTAACGTACAACGGCGCCGATACTATGGGGTATATTATGATACCCGATGCCAAAACTTTTGATCATTTTAATGCCAATCCTCAGCAATTCCTGGAGCAAGTTGTAGCCGAGATGAAAGTGACCACGCGCCTGCCGGTAGATGATAATAAAGCGCGTTATGAAGCTATGAAAAAGTTACGCGCCGCAGGACCCACGGAACCCGCGAAACCCGGCTTGCTCAAGAGAACGGCGCGCGCCATAGTCAATTATATCAAAAGTCAGCCTCCTACCGCAAAGATGATGTTTTTCATATCTCTCGGGGCCTTGATAGCGGAGCTTGTCATATCCAAAACAGCCGACACAGCGGCGGTTATGATGGCAGCAACGGTAGCTCTTTCTACCGGAGGTAACGGTAAAGATAAAAGCAGCGACTCCACCCTGGATATAACCGATATCGGCTCAACGGGCATGCATAACGCCGATTATCAAAATGACCATGTGCGCAGTCGCATAAAGAATGACATAGACGGCGGGCGATTCGCGCAAATAACACTCGAAAACGGAAGCCTTGTTATAAGGCAGTCCGGAATCGGCACGAAAGCTTCGCCCATAGATGATGCGCTTATGTCACGGATTCATGAACTCAATAAAAACACGCGTCTGATGGAGTTTCTGGCAGAACATGATGTATCTATTGAGAACCTTACATTGTATCTGCTTGAGCCGTCTCATAGACTAAAATCATTCATTCATCCGCACATGCTCTGCTCAATGGGCAAAACCCACTGTTTTGCATGGTCCGGCACACATGGCGGTCAAAAACAGGCTGTTTATATGACACGCGCTCTCTTCACCGACATGTCCACGGAGCTTGTCGTGGACATACTCATCAATCAGGTAGAAATGGCTATAGCGAGGCATACGGCATGGCACAGAGAAACTAACGCGTTGATTTTTGGTGATAAAAACAGTGAAAAAGTGCGGAATATAATGACGGACCTTCGCAGAAAACACACAATTAAAGATGAGATAAAGGCGGTTCACACGTATGAAATGAAAATCAGTGAAGATTATGCGATAGACACGGCAATGTGTGATGAAATCATTAGAATGTTGGGAGAGCTCAAAGAGAAGATGCCGCGTTTTACGCCGGCTGTAGACAGTTATGACAATGCCTTGCGGTTTAAAGAGGCCGTGAAAGAATATGATTTTGATGAAGCGGCGAAATATTGGGGAGAATTGATGTATGAATTTCGGGGATTAAAAGAGCGGCAGGATGAGCCGGCTCGGCAGTTTATGAGCATGCCTAAAACCACGCTGTTTCTGGCTAGTGCCGAAGGAATAAACAAGGTGTTTGAATCCTATATCCTTGAATACGGCATATATAATCATGGAGACGGCCAGCGAGAGGGCCGGGTTGTCGGCACGGTAAGGGTTGTAAACGACGACGATATAGAAAAAGCATTTGCCTCTGCGAAAGGCGACGAAATATGGGTTATATCAAACCTCCCGAGCACGAGGCCCGGGATACCGGGTGTTGGCTGTATTATTAGTGGTGCGGGAAACAATCACGCCCTGGCCAGCAGTAGAAAGCAGGGAATACCGATTGCTATGCTTCCTAACGCGATAGAACTTTTGAAGAACCATGACGGGGAAAAAGGTATGTTGCGGGTTGAGGGCAGCGACGTGAGATTTAGAAGGGCATTTGAAAATGAGGTTGGCACGCCGTTTGTTGGAGAGAAAATTACCGTGAAAGTTCCGGTCGCGCGCACAGATGGAAAGCCTTTTTATCGACTGAAAGCCATTGGTAAAAATTTCGTCTCATTTGTGGGCTCAAAGGCGGCAAATCTCGGCGAAATGATTAATAACGGCGAAAAAGTCCCTGAGGGTATAGATCTCTCGCACACGTTCTGGGCGCGGTTCTACGAAGAAAACGGCCTTACTGAGAAAATAGCGCAATTAAGGGCGGAAATAAAAACCGAAAACGGAAAAATAATTTCAACCGATGCGGAGCTGAAATCCGTCCTTACTGAAATAAGAGAAGTTATAATGGCCGGTACGGTTCCCGAAGAATTGAAGAATGAGATGTTTGTGTATATTAATGAAATGCGCGAGAAATACGGCCGGGTAAGTTTCTATATAAGGTCTTCGTTCCCCTTTGAGGATCTTACCGAAAACTCAACCTCCGGGTATTATGATTCTTATCCTACCGTTAAGAAGCAGGATAAAATGAGTAAGAATCAGGATACAATGAGTAAGGAGCAGGATACAATGAGTGATGAAGGCATTCTGAATGCGATAAAGATGGTAGCCGCTTCAGGTTGGAATGAGATAGTTTTCCGGGAAATGTGTGAGAGCAAAATACCTATTGAAAATAATATACCGTCCGTTGTAATACAGGTGCCGGCTGAAGCGCATATCGCGGGAACAATGGACACGGCCAATCCCGCATCCAACGATTTAACTGAGCTGGCCATGAAGGGGAGTCGCGGGCAGGGTGAGGCGGTCGTAAGTGCAGAAGGCCGTCCGGCCGAGGTTATAGTTAATAAAATGCTGGCCGGAAAAGACGGCACATTCATTAAACAGACGCAATCACTGGTTGACGTTGAATTTCGTTTTAAGAACGGGGTCTTCACAAGAAACTATGTCACTCCCGAAGAAAGGCGCGAGCAAATATGGACGCCCGAACGTATGAAATTACTTAAAGATGCGGGAGAACGCATAGAAGCTCTCTATGAGTATAGGCCGCAGGATATAGAATGGGTAATTGACGACGAGGAAAATCTCTGGATTATCCAGGTGCGTCCTATGGTAATGCCGGGCATGCCGGTTGAAGCCGAGAAACTTATTGACGATAAGAAGCTGGATCTGCTTGCGATAATAAACGAAGATATCCTCACCCGTTCCCTGCAGGCCAAAAAGAACCCCGCCAAGCGGGAAAGTGTAGACTTCCTCTTTGAAAGACTGCATCTGGCGAAACCTGCCGGTGAATTTCATACGCAACGTGATGAAAACGGAAATGATCTTCCCGAAAACCAGCAAATGTATGCTGAAAGAGTAGTCGCCGCGGGATATCTTTCATCCATGGCGGAAAACCGGGATTTTATCGGCCTGATTACTTTAAAGGATGTCCGCTCTGTCATCGAGATGTTTAAACGCGATAGTACGAGCATGTATGATGTTATCTATTCAACAAAACTCATGTCTTTTTTGAGAAAAGTGGCGCTGAAAAGTGTTAATCCCGGGATTCAAAACGAAGTGCGGAGCTTTTTTGTGGATTACCTCGGAACCACGGATCCAACCGGGCAAACGCATATGCTAAGGTTTGGGATTACAAAAGCTCTGATTGCGTATAAAGAATACGAAATGGCCGCCGCGCGGCTACAGACGGCAGAAGAGTGCGGCAAATATCCGGATGTCGCTAACCGGACTATAAGGCTTTTGTTCCTTATCCCGACGGCCTCGTCCATTGCCAAACTCCAGACATATGTTACGAGTAAAAAGACAAAACCGGGAATAAAAGAAATCGCCGAAAGAGTAATAGACAGGATAAAACAGATGAATGAATATGCCGTCACAATCGGTATCCGGCGAGAGATATATGATTATTTGGAAAAAGAGAACAGTCTTGAACGCATCCGCCTCGTTCCCGGAGTTGACGGCATCGTAAGGGTAGAAGGAGCGACTCAAGCGGAAATGATGGCAGATCTTGACTCCAAGACGGCCGCGGCCAGAGGCATAAGCGCTTTGCTGGATATTGATAATGCCAACGTAGATGTTGATGAAATAGAGGCACTCGTGAGTGATTTTGCGGATAAAACGCGTAAAGACATAATCAATCTCATGAATCCCAAAATAGCGAAGCTTACGCCAGAAAACATTAAAAAAATTCAAAATATAGACGAACTCAGGCGTATATCCGGCGTCCTTGTCCGGTTATTCGCGAATGCGGAATCTTTTGAGCTCTCCGAGAAGAGTATTTACGATTTGAGAATACACACTATCAGCGAAAAATACCGCATTAACTATACCAATAAAGCAAAAAAATATATGGAAGGCCTTAAGGCAGAAAAGATAAATAAAGAGAACAGGCGCTACATGGTAACTGCCGTTGACA
>CAZGOZ010000074.1:0-4936 GCA_964528025.1 uncultured Planctomycetia bacterium | reverse complement strand
CTGGAACACAGCCGCGGCTATAGATGTGGCGGAACCTTTCTATAAAACCGGGTACACGTGCTTTGATGATAACGGTAAAGCACGATGGACGGCTACGATGGAGATAATAAACCCTTCCGGCAGCAAGAAAGAGCATACGCTTATTGAAAAGGGAGAGGGGCGATATTACGGTTTCAAGGACGATGTGTCCTGGGTAGCGACATTGGAATGCGAGAAGAAAGAAGGAACACTTCGTCCCCTTAATATGGAAAGAGACGTCTTTGACTCTGGAGGGCAGAAGATCCGCAGAGATACACAAAAATACGATTTTAATAAAAATGAGGTTGTCTGTGTCCGCGAGGATCTTGTAAAGAACAAAAAGACAAAAAAGACATTCAGTTTTGAGAGGGATGTAGTCACGCGAATCATGTTGGGATTATATGTTCAACAGTTACTTGAAAAAGGTAAAACAGAGCAGGAGGTTTCTATAATAAGCGATGAACCGGCGCTCTATAGTTTCAGTATTAAAATGCTCGGTGAAGAAAAAATTTACCTAAACGGTATAACCAAAATGGCTTATAAACTGTGTTATGACCCGGACATCGGCGTGTTGAATATGTTCAAGAGTCTTTTGCCGAAAGCGTATACATGGCATTCAACCGTTCCCCGCTTTGAATGGCTGAAATATACCGGTAAAGAGAGCAGCCTTGCTTCTCCCACGGTAGAAGTGTTGACGCTGGATAAATAAGAAAACAAGGTTGCTTCCCGCGGCCGGATAGCCGCGTGGGATTTTATCAAGTACAATCCGGAATGAGCATGAAAAACGGCGTTTTACCGGAAAAGTTCAGAGATGAATATCAGCTCAGGTTGAGCCGTCTTTTTTATTCCCGCGTAAATCTCTTCTGTTACATCGCAATATCCACTTTTCTTCTTGAAATCATACTTTCGTTCTCTTTCTTCAGCAACGTGGTGGACACGAAAGACATTCCGGGAGTCGCGGGCGGAATGTTTTTTTCGGCGCTTCTTCTGGCCACGGGAAAACTTTCCGATTCACTTTACTTCCAGAAACTAAGGGCCTTCTTTTTCAGTTTTCTGCTGATATTGATAGCTATTCTTGCCGCTCAAGCGCGTCCGGACGTGATGCCGTACATGGGAAGTGCCTTGATACTTCTGGCGTTTCTTTCAAGTGTTCTTCTCCTGCCGTGGACCTGGCTGGAAGCGGCCGTGATTGGGACATTCACCGTGGTAAATTTTATCTGGATATACCGCGTCATGGGAACATTTGTAAACATTGACGTTTTTGCGATAAATATCGTTCTATTAGGCGACGCGGCCTTTATCGGCGCGATTGTCAAGAGAAGCGAAGAAGTGTTGAAAATAAAGAATTTTATAATTCTTAAGCACATAGAAGAGAAGAACGCGATGGTAGCGAAAGAACTTGAATTAGCGAAGAGGATACATAAGGGCCTCATGCCGCGTTCCGTTTCAACGGACATCGCGGACATAGCGGTAACGCATAAACCGATGTTTTACATGGGCGGTGATTATGCCAATGTCCATTTCATGGACGATAAGAAGCTTTTTTTTATTTTGGCTGATGTTACCGGGCACGGAGTGTCGGCGGCTCTACTCGTGAACAGGCTTCACATTGAAGTGGAACAGCTGATTTCGGAAGATATGACCCCCGGAAATATTCTCAACACCCTTGAGAGGTTTGTGAACGAAGATTTCGGAAAGATGGGGTTTTTTCTGAGCGCGTTTTGCGGCATTTTGGACTTTGCCAGAAACAAGCTTGTTTACTCAAATTACGGCCATCCGCCTCAGATATTGCTTCACCTGGAGACGAATAAGATAGAGCTTATGAGGCCACAAACGTTTCTCATGGGTGCGGGAATGGGGGGCGCAAACAGGTTGTATAGCACCGAGGTCATCTTTAAAAGGGGCGATAGGCTTATACTCTTCTCCGACGGTATAGTGGAGGCCAAAAACAGCAACGAGAAGTTTTTCGGCTATAAACGGCTTGAGATGTCCGCGAAAAACAATATAGGCCTCAAAGCCGAAGAATTCAACCGTAAGCTTGTCTCAGAAGTCAGAGAATTCCAGTCCGGCCGCCAGGCCGACGACATCTTCCTGTTGACGATCCAGACGAAATAACGATTCCCGAGATTTTCGCCTCAGCCGGGAAACTTAAGTACGGCCATGCCATGTTATTAAATCAAAAAGCTAGATTTCGTTTCCTCCTTTTTCGCTTCCGTTTTTAAGCTATCGTGCTATAATATTATACTCAAAAACGGTAGTGTCGTAGGGTTGACCCATCCGAACCAGAAGAGGTATACATGAACAGAATGCAGACATTCCAGCAGTTTTTGGCCACACAGAGTGTCCAAGTGCCGGTTTTCGGGTTTATCTTAAATCTTTTACTTGCGGCACTTCTCGCGTTTGTTTTGAGCCGCGTTTATGTAAGATACGGCACCTCTTTATCAAATCGCAGGATGTTCGCGAGAAATTTCATTCTGCTTACGATGACGACAATGCTGATCATAACCATTGTTAAATCGTCGCTGGCGTTGTCACTCGGCCTTGTCGGCGCGCTTTCTATCGTGCGGTTTCGTGCGGCCATAAAAGAACCGGAAGAATTGGCGTATCTCTTTCTTACTATTGCGATAGGACTCGGCCTGGGAGCAGACCAGCGCGTAATCACTCTGGTTGCTTTTGCGATAATTTGCGGAGTGACTGTATTGCGAAAACGCCGCCATGAGACGGAAGAAAATCAGAATCTCTACCTGACGGTTTCAGGTCGCGGAGCGACAGGGAATCTGTCTCTTGAAAAAATAATTGAGACATTGAGAAAACACTGTTCCGCTGTTGATATGAAACGGTTTGACGAAGCCAAAGATATGCTTGAGGCGTCCTTTTTGATAGAGTTTGACGGGACCGAGAAGTTATATGCGGCTAAGGCCGAACTGCAAAAACTGAATGATTCCGTGAAAATAACTTTTCTGGATAACAAGGGAATTCTTTAAGGGGACGGTATTCGGGGATATGAGGAACTTTTTGATTTCAAACGTCAAGCGTTTCCGATATGAACGTAAGTTCAACATTGAAGGGCGCACAGCAGAAGAAGTAGAAGCCATGATAAGGTTCCATCCCGCTACATTCAGCGAAATATTCCATGAGCGCGTTGTGAACAATATCTATTTTGATTCATTCAACATGAGGCACTATTTTGATAACGTCAACGGCGCGAATATGCGATTAAAAATGCGAATACGATGGTATGGTGACTTATTCGGAACCGTTGAGGAACCCGTACTGGAATTAAAATTGAAACATAATCTTCATGTAGGCAAGCTTCTTTATCCGTTAAAAGAATTTGTCATGGATGCCGGTTTCTCAATAAACGATATCCGGCGTGTTTTTGCCGAATCATCCATCAGCGAGGCAATCCGGCCGCATCTTTCTGAATTAAACTTTTCTTTGCTCAATAGTTATACGAGGAAATATTTCCTCTCATCGGATAGGAATTACCGGGTTACGGTTGACAGAGATGTAATGGCATACGGGTTGTCTCCTCATGAGAACAGATTTTTGCGCAGGGTAGTTAATCGTACGGGCGTTATCTTGGAGCTGAAATATAACAAGGCGCAGGATGAGTCGGCAGATTGCATAACGAACTATTTCCCGTTTCGGATGACAAGAAGCTCAAAATACGTGAACGGGCTTGAAAGATTATATGCGTGAAAGATCATTTACAGTAAAACCCATAAAAAGGAGAAGGTAAGCATGACGACAGAACCGATGCAGGAACAGGGAATAAATCTGCGGGATTATTTGGATGTGATTGTGAGGCAAAAAACGGTTATTTTCACTATTTTCATTGTTACCGTAATCGCGGCGATTGTTACTTCTCTTTCAACTCCGAAAACGTATAAATCAGATGCCACTATTATGATCGTGCCTTCACAAGTTTCGATGATAGGGGAAAATCTGCTTGAAAAAAAACAAAATAATGCGTTTGTTCAGCTTGCCACACACATGGAGCTATTAACCTCCAATATCGTTGTAAAACGGGTAATTGAGGCGATGAAGCTGACTGATAGCGCGGGGAAAGCGCTTAATCCCTCGCTTTTTGCCGGAAAACTGACCGTTACAAATAAAGAAGGAACGAATCTCGTCACGCTTGAAGCCATAGACGGAGACCCACAAAAGGCACAAGACATAGTAAATGCCTGGGCCAAAGAGTATATGGGATATAGCCAAGAGATAATGATGGGGGAGATAAAAGGGGCCGGCGATTTTATAACGGGTCAGCTTGCAAAAGCCCAAGCAAATCTCAACGCCGCCGAGAAAAAAAACACAGAAATAAAAAACAAGTATAAATTTGATTTGCTGACGTCGGAAATACGCCTGAAAAAAAACAAGTTAAATTCTTATAAAAGCCAACTTGTCGGCATTGAGTTTGACTTGACGACTAAAAAGGACCACCTTGCGGCGCTTAAAAAAGGGATAGCGAAACAGGATAAACTTATAGTCATTTCCAAGGGCATAGCGGATGACGTTCTGTGGAATCATGTTTCAGAAAATGGAGATATTGGAGCTCTAGAGGGTAAAAGAGTGAGCGCCGAAGAGATAAACCCCATTTATCGTAATCTTGAAACACGTATTGTTGATACAGAAGTAGAGATAAACACTTTAGAGCCCAGATTTGAATATTTGAAAAAAATCATAACTCAGACCGAAGAATCAATTAACAGACAGGAAGAATTGCTGTATCGGGGAGAATTAGAAATGGCCAGGTCCAATCGCACGCTTGCGTTGAGTAAGCAGGAGTATGATGACTTTTCAAATAAGAGCGCGGCAACCCGGATGATGAGTGAGGCCCAATTAGGAGCAGTCAAACTAATCTCACCTGCGTTCGCGAAAGTCGCGATAGGTCCGCCGAGACGGCAGAGAGTTG
>CAZGOZ010000073.1:0-5080 GCA_964528025.1 uncultured Planctomycetia bacterium | reverse complement strand
CTATTTTGTCAGAAACTTTACATTACCGCTGCCAACTACCGTTTCGACCTCTTCAAGGAGGTCTCCCGTCGGATGTACAAAGAGACCCTCATCCGTTGAAATGCGCACCCTGCGCCCTTCGGGAGAAACAAGCTCCACGAACACGGGAGTTGTTCCCTTGAATTTACCAATCGTGTTTCTGATTCTCATCATCATCTGTTCCTCAAGGCCGGTCGTGGACATCTTTATAAGGACTGATTTCGTAAATTTCTCCTTGACCTTTTCCAGCAGCATAATTTCCTCGGCGATAATCTTCGGATCTTCTTCCCGAAGGTCCAGACGACCGTACACGTAAACAAGAGCATCTTCTTTTACGAGCTCCGCCGTTTTCCGGTATGTCTTCGGAAAAACAAGCACCTCAACAAAATTGTAAAGGTCTTCCAAGTTAAGAATGGCCATCTTTTCGGCTTTTTTACGTGTCACCGTTATGCGCGCTTTATTAATGATTCCTCCGATGAGAACCTTTTGCCCGTCAGTCAGTCCCGGCAGTTCCGAAATCCTGCATGTGGAATAGGCGTTGAGAAGTCGTTCAAACCTAGTTAACGGATGACTGGAAATATAAAACCCCAGCATCTCTTTTTCGTTAGCAAGAAGATCATGTTCCGCCCATTCCGGAATATCCGGCATATTCTGGAAAGTTTCCCTAAAACTTTCGTCTTTACCGCTATCGTCAAAAAATGACATTTGCCCGATATTTCTATCCTTCGCGGCCTTGGCAGCCATGGCCAACACCTTGTCCAGCACTGCCATCGCCTGTGATCTGCGTACCGCTGTTGAATCAAATGCCCCGCATTTTATGAGACTCTCCACAACTTTCCTATTAACCGTCCTGAGATCGACCTTCTGGGCAAAATCGTATATTGATTCGAATCTACCGTTCTCTTTTCTGGAGACAATCATGGACTCGGCAGACCCGGCCCCAACGTTCTTCACCGCCGAAAGTCCAAATCTTATTCCTTTGCCAACCACCGTGAAATCCTTAAAACTCTCGTTGATGTCCGGCGGCAGTATATCTATTCCCATTCGTATGGACTCACTTATATAATCGGACATTTTATCGGAATTATTTTTTTCGCTCGCAAGAAGCGCCGTCATGAATTCAACCGGATAACGCGCCTTTAAATACGCGGTTCTGTAACTGACCATCGCGTACGCAGCCGAATGCGATTTGTTAAAACCATAGCCGGCGAAATATGCTATGAAATCCCATATCTTCTCGGCAGTAACGGAATCAACCTTGTTTCTCTTAGAACCTTCAAGAAATTTGAGTTTAACGCCTTCCAGCGCGCCCTGGATCTTCTTCCCCATGATCTTTCTGACATTATCCGCTTCCGCCATGCTGAACCCGGCAAGAGTGGATACTATCTGCATGACCTGCTCCTGAAAAACTATTATTCCATATGTCTCTTTTAATATCGGTTCAAGCGCCGGATGGTCATATTTGATTTCTATATGCCCCTGTTTCCGTTTTATAAACTCCTCCAGCATCCCGCTTCCCATTGGTCCCGGCCTGTATAGCGCGAGTATCGCTATCAGGTCCTCAAACTTCTCGGGTTTAATCTTACGCAGGAGATCGCGCATGCCTCCCGACTCAAGCTGGAACACGCCTCCCGTTTCAGCCTTTGCCAACAGTTCAAAAGTCATCTTATCATCGAGAGGAATCTTCTCAATATCCACGTCCTCCGCTCTGGTACGCTTGACTATCTTGACAGTCTGATCAATAACGGTCAGTGTCTTCAGACCGAGAAAATCCATTTTCAGCATACCTATTCTTTCAAGAGATTTCATGGCATATCCGGTGGTTACCAAATCGTCCGCCGTCTTGAAAAGGGGAATGCGTTTATTCAACGGCTTGTCCGAGATCACTACCCCGGCGGCATGTGTTGAAGCATGGCGGTTAAGCCCCTCAAGCCGCCGGGAAATGTCAATAAGCTGCCGCAGAACGGGATCCTCCCTGTACCTGACTTCAAATTCGGGCTCAATCTCAAGCGTCCGTTCCAGTGTTATACCCGGATCGTTCGGAATAAGTTTGGCCATTCGGTCAACTTCGGCATAGGGTATGCCCATAACCCGTCCGACGTCCCTCAGCACGCCCTTGGCCAGCATTGTCCCGAACGTAATTATCTGCGCCACGTTTTCTTTGGAATATTTTTCAACAACATAATCTATTACTTCGCCCCTTCGCTCAAAACAAAAATCTATATCTATATCGGGCATTGTAACTCTTGCCGGGTTTAGAAACCGCTCAAAGATAAGACCATACTTGAGCGGATCTATATCGGTAATCCCCAATGCATAGCTTACGATACTTCCGGCTGCCGACCCTCTACCCGGCCCTACCGGTATCCCCTTTGTTTTTGCATATCGGATGAAATCCCAGACAATGAGAAAATAACTCACGTATCCGCTTTTTTCGATAATCTCCAGCTCGTGCGCGACCCGTTCCTTTATCTCGTTCGTCACGGTCTTATAACGACTTTTAATTCCCCCGGATACGAGTCGATCGAAAAAAATGGTATTATCTTCGTTCTCCGGAGCTTTAAAATGAGGAAGATGCAACGTGTTGAAATCCAGATCCACTTGGCACTTTTCCGCTATTTTAACGGTATTCGTCACGGCCTCGGGAACTTCGGAGAATGCCTTTTTCATTTCTTCCGGCGACTTGAAATACAACTGGTCGGTCTGAAATTTCATGCGTTTAGTATCATCAAGCGTGGTCTGCGTTTGTATGCACAAGAGCGCGTCATGCGCCTTGGCATCCGCCGCTTCGAGATAATGAACATCGTTTGTCGCCACCATCTGAAGGCCGGTCTTACGCGCCAGGCTTACTATGCCTGAGTTGACCTTGGTCTGCTGACTCATGCCGTTATCCTGAATTTCCAGATAAAAATTGTCCTTACCGAATATCTCGGCATATTCCATCGCGGTTTTTTCGGCCTTCTCCGGTTGGTCAGACAGAATAAAAGAAGCCGTTTCCCCTTTCAAACAGGCAGAGGTGGCAATTAATCCCTTTCCACATCTGGAAAGCACCTCTTTGTCTACCCTCGGCTTGTAATAAAACCCTTCAAGGTAACCGAGAGAAACGATTTCCATGAGATTTTTGTACCCGGTCAGATTTTTTGCAAGAAGAACAAGATGGTAAGACGCTCCTCTGATCCCATGGCTCGTTTTATCAAAACGGCTTTCAGGCGCCACGTAGATCTCGCATCCTATTATGGGCTTGATCCCTCTTGCGAGGGCTTTTTCATAAAAGTCTATAACACCGAACATGTTTCCGTGATCGGTTATCGCACATGCGGACATTTGATGTTTAGCGGTAAGATCAAGAAGTTCCCCTAAACGGCAGGCGCCGTCAAGAAGGCTGAACTGAGTATGAACGTGCAGGTGCACGAAATCGGAATGCGGTTTTGTCATGGTCTGGCGCGGTTAAGGACATCCGTGATTTGTCGTTTATTTTTTCATCCCTACACGCTGAGCGGTCTGATAAACTTTACCTTCGGTCTGGATAGAAGGAGCTATGATCATATCAACAAGCTGCATCTCATGAATATTGCGCGCTCCCAGATTTCCCATGCTTGTCGCGAGTGCCCCCACTAGATTCTGTGTTCCGTCGTCAAGTCCGGCAGGACCATACAGAATCTCCTCTAATGTTCCCGTAGTACCAACATGAATCCGAGTCCCACGCGGAAGCGAAGGATGCGGCATTGCCATCCCCCAGTGATAACCCCCGCCGGGCGCTTCCTTGACTCTGGCAAAAGCGTTCCCCAGCATGACCGCGTCAGCTCCGGCAGCAAAGGCCTTGCACACATCACCGCCGGTGGCCATGCCGCCGTCAGTGATAATCGGAATATATTTGCCCGTTTTTTTAAAGTGAAAATCCCTTGCGGAAGCGCAGTCGCAGGTCGCTGTAATCTGCGGTACACCTATACCGAGAACACCGCGGGAAGTGCATGCCGTTCCGGGACCGATACCTACAAATATCCCCGCGCATCCGGTTCCCATCAGGGAAAGAGCCACTTCATAATTCACGCAGTTGCCCAGAAGCACGGGAACTCTCATGTCTTTACAGAATTTATAAAGATCCAGAGGTTTATATTCACTTGATTCGTGCTTCACGCTAATAACCGTGGACTGTATGGCAAAGGCATCACAACCCGCCTCCAGCGCAATCGGCCCGAATTCACCCGCCACCTGCGGATTACAACTGACAAAAGCAGGAACACCGGCAGATTTTATTTCTTTAATTCTTTCGCTTATAAGCTTCTTTTTTATTGGTCTGGTATAAATGTCCTGTATTGTCCTGGTAACTTCTTTGTCATCGCAATTTATTATTCTTTCTATGGCCTCGGCGGGATTTTCATATCTGGTGGAAATACCTTCAAGATGAAGGACGGCTATACCGCCTAATTTTCCCATGGCGATAGCAAAATTCGTATCTACCACCCCGTCCATTGAAGACGCCATAATCGGAATCTGGAATTTCATACCGCCTATTTCGCAGGAAGTATCAACATCATTAGGGTTTATGGTAAGGTTCCCCGGGACAAGGGCTACCTCATCAAAGCCGTAACTGCGTCTGGCTTTTCGGCCTTTTCCTACCCACATTCCCATGATACCCTCCTGTTTTATGCTCATAATATTATAGAATATTAAATTTGAATTTCATAGTATCATACAAAATAGGGTGGGTTTTGTCAAGGGTACGGGTGGTTTAGAGTCAGCTAAACGCGCCAAGTAAGGGCGAATGATTATTCGCCCATACGATTTTTATGTGTAATTTCGTCTTTCGGCGCGAAGTCGAAAATAGAATTCGTAGGGGCGAATAATCATTCGCCCTTGCGCTTTTCCATCGAAAACGAAATTATAAATAAAAGACGTAGGGGCAGGGTTTCCCTGCCCTGCGGACGAAGGGCGGGGGGACCCCGCCCCTACGATTTTAAACCTTATTCCGGCCCCGGGCCGGAACGGATGGGCGCGGGGGGCGCGTCGCCAGGGCGAATGTTATTCGCCCGTACGGGTTTTATGTGTCATTTCGTCTTCC
>CAZGOZ010000072.1:2086-5131 GCA_964528025.1 uncultured Planctomycetia bacterium | reverse complement strand
GCGGTTTCTATGCCCATTCTCCGCGAGCAAGGCCCTCAGGCAATTCTCCGTGCCGTTCAAGCCGCCCCTACCCTCTGCGTTCTACGATTGGGAGAGTGAAAAAGAAAGTCGTTCCTTTTTCGGGTTCCGATTCCGCCCAGATCTTGCCGCGGTGTTTCAGGATAATCTCTTTTGAAATGGCGAGGCCCAGACCCGTGCCACCGGTTTTTCTTATTCCGTTGGTTTCCAGCTGCACGAACTGCTGAAACAATTTTGATATATCGCTTTTCTTGACACCGAAACCGGTGTCTTTCACGGAAACCTGAATAGAATTATTCACCACGGCCGTTTTGATGGTTATTCCGCCTTCTTCCGTAAACTTGACGGCATTATTGACCAGATTCACCAAGACCTGTATGATTTTATCCCTGTCAAAATTTATCGCGGGAAGATTATTGTCCGTTTCAACCGTGAGCCGCAGCTTCTTTTCTCTCGTTACCGGTTCCATTATCTGCACGACTTCTTTTACTACAGAGTTAATGTCGCCCTGCTCCATTCTGAACACTATCTTGCCCGCTTCCAGTTTTTGCAGATCCAGAACGTCGTTAATCAGACGCGCGAGACGGTCAAGATTTCTCTTTGCCGTTTCCAGAAAATCTTTCTGTTCACTGTTAACGGGCCCGGAAGAGCCGTCAAGAACGATCGCGATGCTTTCTTTTATCGCCGTGAGCGGCGTTCTCAGTTCATGAGAGACCATGGAAGTGAAATCCGACTTTACCTGCATCGCCTTTTTCAGTTCTTCGGAATACCTGTCGACTTTTCCTTTCGTTTCTTGCAGGTCTTCCAGTATGTTCAATGTGGCTTTCTGAACCTCGGAAAGTTCCTTCGTGCGTTCCTCGACTTTTTCCTCCAAGCCAGTCGACATCGCCTCAAGCGCTTTCTGCTTGGAGGTGATGTTCTCGCCCATCTCGTTAAAAGCATCGGCAAGCGCCTCAATCTCATCACCGGTTTTAATCCGAACTTTTTCGTAGATACTCCCGGAGGTTATCTCCTCCATTGCCTGCCGCAGTTTTTCTATCGGTTTCGCGAGTATCCCTCCGAACATATATATAAGAGGCAAAATTATGATTATCAGAAGCACGGTGATTCCAACCGTCCACCGAGAAAGCCTGTTTATCGGGGCGAATACCTCCCGGGCATCTTGTTCCACGTACACATACCATTTAATCCCGTTTTTCATAAGCAATGCATTTTTTATTTCCGCGAACGCAACCAATACTTTTTTGTTCTTGAAACGCGGAGACCGCGCTATGTACCACCCACGGGCGTCAAAATGGATCGTTTTCTTGTCAACATCGTCAAGAAACTTTTCTTGACCCGGAACAGTCCCCTCATGAAACACGATATACCCCTCGTTATCAACGAGGACGGCATGCCCGGTTTTGCCGATATTAAACTCGGCAAGATGACCGAAAACCCTCTCGGCCCGGAGAATGCTTTTCATTATTCCTATTACGTGTCCGAAATCGTCCCTCATGGGAACGGCAATGGTCATGCCGTTGGCGTTCCCGGAAACGTCAAAACTGATATCCCCGACGTAAACGCTTCCTTGTCCGCCGGCAAAGGCCTTTTGCCACCACACCTCGTCCGCCTGATAAAAATCGCTTATCTTTCCGGATGCCGCAACGAGACCGCCGAATCTGTCCGTTATGAATATCTCTATTACTTCCGGAGCCTCTTTGATGATATCCCTTAATCCGACGGCAATATCACTGTCTACATACTGTTTTATCAGCGGGGATTCGCGGGAAGAGGCGATCCATTCTTCATCCATGCCGATAAGCTGTTTTTGAATATCCGGAAGGGCCTTGTCGGCATATTTTTCGTTGTTTTTTTGAACGACGTCCTTGCGAAAACGATTGGCCGCCTGCGCTTTGATGTCTTCTGCTTCCTGACTTACTATCCTGCCGACCGCGGTAGCGAGCAGCTGCGCCATCTGTCGGTTCCCGCGTCCGATTGTATCCCTCAGAAGAATAACCTCCGCGGCATGTTTCAGGGTTATGCTCACTGCCATCGTTATCGTCACGACCAGAAACATGGTCAGCGTAACCTTTGTTCGGATACCGGTTCTGGTCATGCCGCGTTTTTTTATTTCTTCCGGCATTGCGCCAGCTCCTCTTCCAATGCTTTGATCCGTTTTTTCAGTTCTATCATCCTGGTTTCGCGGCCAACCGCAGTCTTATTGAACCTTTCCAGTTCCTGCACTTTTTCTTTCAACTCTTTCCCTGTTGCCTTGATATCGGAAATATTCTTGGCGATATGCACCGCTCCGGTGAATTTTCCGTTTTCACTCATAAGCGGCGAAACCGTGACCAGAAGCGGGACGCCTATATTCTTGTCGTCCACTTCCTCAGTGTGAGAGGTGCCGCTTTCCTTGGCTTTAGTGAACGGGCATCCCGGCCACGGGCTGTCCAGTTTATGCATCAGTTCATAACATTTTTTCCCTATAATCTTTTTGCTGTCGCCGCCCATCGCCTCAATAAAGGCCTTGTTGGCGTCCACGATAACATAATTTTCGTCCTGGATGAATATCAGATTTGCTATGGAATCAAAAATTCTGCGCCATACTTCGGATGAATATTCTTTTTTCTCCATTATCCCGCTCCCTGTGATTATCGGTTTACGTTAAAAGCTTCTTGAGAATAGCGAGGATTTTTTCGGCTCCTTCGCCTTTTGTCACGAACGCATCGGCCGCTTTCGCGAAAACAGAGTGCTTATAATCAGTATAGCCTGTGTGGATGATGATTTTTGAAACGGGCGAAACGGACCGGATGGTTTCAAAGACGCTTATGCCGCCTTTCTCGGGCATGATAAGGTCAAGTATCACGGCATCCACGTCCTGGTTCTTCTTGAGATGGGCAATGAGCGCAAACCCGTCATGAACGCAGTCCGCCCTATAACCCTCCCCCTCCAGGATGGTTTTCAATATATAGCACAACTCGTGGTCATCCTCAGCGATCACTATTCTCTTTTTCTCGTCCATATTTGTATCCCCTTCGCGGCCTC
>CAZGOZ010000072.1:0-1986 GCA_964528025.1 uncultured Planctomycetia bacterium | reverse complement strand
GGCATGTCCCCCCCCGGGAATGTCCCCGGGAATCGAGAGGGGCGCGGAGCGGACCCCGCTGCGTCATCCTGAGGAGCGAAGCAACGAAGGATCTAGATTCTTCGGCCCCTTGGGCCTCAGAATGACAGGAGTAGGGCACCTTTAAAGGTGCCCTACTTCTGTCATTCCCGCGGAAGCGGGAATCCAGCATGAAACGGTCCAGATGGGCCCCCGTTTTCACGGGGGTGACAGATAATCCGGGGGTGACAGATAATCCGGGGGTGACAGGCGGATTCGTAAACTCAAAAGTTGCCTGGGGGGATTTGCGATGATATACTTTATTGTGGAGGATGAGAAGAAATGATTCTTAAGAAATGGGTCTTTTATAGCTTTTCTCTCCCCCTTAAAAAACAATAAAAAAAGGTGAAAGAAAAGCTAACTAAAACCATGTCGCTCCGGAAACGGGGCTTTTTTTTGTCTCGCGGCTTTACTTTTTGCGCTTGTTGAACTCTCCGGCTTTATCCAGAGCTACTTCCGCGAAAATCGGACCGATAAACTCAAAAAGAACCGTTGTTCCCAGTATTATATTCAGAAGCAGGAGTGATATATCGGCAAATCTTGGATCTTGCCGAACAAGAAGCGCAAGTCCGACAACAATACCGCCTTGCGGGATCAAGCCGAACGCCGTGTATTTTCGGACAACCGCCGGCGCTCCTGCGATTAACCCGCCCAGAAAAACACCGCCAAACTTACCGACAATTCTCAGCACCACGAATATCAGCACGATCCACAACGAACTTTTAAGCACTCCCAACTGAAGATGCGCGCCCGCGAGAACAAAAAACACGACAAACACCAGTTCTTCAATATAATCCCTTATTGAAATAAAGAATTTTTCCGAGTTCGGCGCGAAATTGACCACGACGCATCCCAAAACCATCGTGCACATGAGCTCGTTGAGTTTAAATAACTGCGCCGTGCCGAAACACGCAAAAAGCGACCCGAGTATGAGAACGATTATCACGCCCGTATCTTTGACCTTGCGCGCGGCCATGAGCAGTAAAAACGCGAACACGGCGCCCACGAGAACCGACAAGAGAATACCCGCCAACGGATACAGCACCGTGGCTACAAGTCCGGAGCCGGCGGCGCCAAGAACACCACCGCCGATGCCGAGCACCGCAACGCAGACGGCGCTGGCAATGCTGAAATTGATTATACCGGTGGCGTCGTCAAACGCGGCAATCCCGAGAACAGTCGTGGTCACGGGACCGGCAGTTTTATACTCTTCTCTTACAGCCAGAATAGCGGTGGGGTCGGTGGGCGAAGCAAGCGCGCCGGCGAAGAGCGCAAGCGGCAGATAGAACCGCGGCTCCACCGACATGCCCGTATACCTCGCCAGGAACGGCATCGCGAAAAAGAGACCCGCAAAAACCAGCAGGAACGCGGCCTCCGCTTCCAGTAACGTCATCCACAATATGGTTTTGCCGAGTTTGCGTATGCGTTTGTAGCACAGCGACCCGCCTATGGCGTAAGTGATAATACAAAGTGCAAAATTGCTTGTCGGTCCGGAAGCAGCGATGAAATTTTCCGGCAGAAGCCCCAGAAATGAGGGTTCAAGAAGCACACCGGCCGTGATATACCCGGTGATCTTCGGCAGACGGCACAACTCGGCCACGCGTCCGGCCAGATATCCGAAAATAAGGATGATGCCAAAGGTTAAAACCGTGCTGAACTGGGCTGATATGTTCGCCGCCATGTGTTCCCCTTTCCGCCACGCCTGCCTCGTTTAGCCGCGCCCTCAAAAATTTGCACAGCAAATTTTTGCTCCCTGACGAAGAACTGTACGATGAATCACCAAACCATTCTTTGCATTGTTACTTACGAAAAAGACGCTGTGTGAGTGTTTCGTACGGACTATGTCCGGTAGAAATACTCACACAGTGTCCCATACATGAAACAATCTAAAAAGACTACTCGACGATTCTCGCGCCGCTCGAGTCCCGC
>CAZGOZ010000071.1:0-5188 GCA_964528025.1 uncultured Planctomycetia bacterium | reverse complement strand
GGCGGGGGTTCATTTTTCAGAGCAGTGAAATTTACGGCGGCATCGGAAGCGTTTGGGATTACGGTCCGCTTGGTATTGAACTTAAGAAGAGCGTGAAGGATATGTGGTGGAAGAGCATGGTGTATGACCGTGATGACGTTGAAGGTCTGGACGCCGCGATCCTGATGAATCCGGAAACATGGAGAGCATCGGGCCACATCGGGTCGTTTGCGGACATGATGGTTGATTGTCTAAAGTGCAAGAAGAGATTCCGGATTGATTCTTTTAAGGGAAAAAAATGTCCGGAATGCGGCGGTGATATTACCGATCCAAAAGGGTTTAACCTGATGTTCAAGACGCGTTTCGGGGCCGTGGAAGGTGAGGCGCAAGAGGTTTATCTCAGGCCCGAGACTGCTCAGGGAATATTCGTGAATTTTGAAAACATTCTGAACACCAGCCGGCGCAAGCTTCCGTTCGGAGTTGCCCAGATAGGGAAGGCTTTCCGCAACGAGATCACAACGGGTAATTTCACTTTCCGTAGTCGAGAGTTTGAACAGATGGAGCTTGAGTTTTTTGTTAAACCGGACGAAGACGAAAAGTGGTACGAGTATTGGCTCGGGGAGCGCATGAAGTGGTATGCCTCGCTGGGTATCAGAAAAGAAAATCTGCGTCTGCGTGAACATGCCGAGGAAGAACTGGCGCATTACGCGAAGAAATGCCATGACATAGAGTTTCTTTTTCCAATGGGATGGTCAGAGCTGGAAGGTATAGCGAACCGTAAAGATTATGACCTGAGCCAGCACGCTAAAATAAGCGGGAAGGATCTTCGGTTTTTTGATGTCGCCGAAAACAAGCGCTATACTCCATACGTTATAGAACCATCAGGGGGGGTGGACAGGGCCGTGCTTGCGTTTCTCGTAGACGCGTACAGAGCGGAAACCGTAAAGGAAAGGAAACGTGTTTATCTTTCACTTGATAAGCGACTTGCCCCGATCAAGGTGGCGGTTCTACCTCTTCTCAAGAACAGACCCGAGATAGTGGAAATGGCGCACAGAATCCGGGATGATATTAGAGGGAATTATCGGGTGGTATATGATGATACGGCGGCAATAGGACGCCTGTACCGGCGCCAGGATGAGATAGGCACACCGTATTGTGTTACCGTGGACGTGGATTCTCTGAATGACGAAAAAGTAACCGTCAGGGACAGAGATACGATGGAACAGACAAGGGTCGCGGCGGCGGGGCTTAAAAAGTTTTTTGAAGAAAAGTTGGGTGAATAGACGGGGTGAGGTTCACCCCCGCAAAAAGACAAGAGGAGGAAGAGGGTCCAATGGGTAAAAAGAACGTAAAAAAAATGATGAAACGCAGTGCGTCCGGAAAGGACGTGTATTATTTCGGCGGCGGGAAAGCCGATGGTAACAGCAGTATGAAAAATCTTCTGGGGGGGAAAGGCGCGAACCTTGCGGAGATGGCGGGGCATTCCGCTTTGAAGTTACCGGTGCCTCCGGGGTTTACGATAACCACCGAAGTGTGCACTTATTATTACCGTCATGGCGGAAAATATGCGCTGGGTCTTAAGCAACAGGTTGACGCTGCCATGAAGAAGGTTGAAAAGGCAATGGGCAAAAAATTCGGGGATCCGAAAGATCCGCTTCTTGTTTCGGTGCGTTCCGGGGCGCGTCAATCCATGCCCGGGATGATGGAAACGGTTCTGAACGTCGGCCTGACGATGAAAACGATGGAGGGTCTCATAAAGCAGTCCGGCAGTGAAAGGTTCGCTTATGACGCATACCGGCGTCTAATAACCATGTACTCTGATGTTGTCATGGAAAAAGCGGCGGATATTGAGACCGAAGAGGGTAAAGGGATACGTCAGCAGCTTGAAAAATTGCTGGCTCAGAAAAAGAAAGAAAAAGGCGCTAAGCTTGACACGGATCTTGACGCAAAAGATCTTAAAGACCTGTGTGAGAAATATAAAAAGAAAGTGAAACAGGTTCTCGGAAAATCTTTTCCGGACGATGCGACTGAACAGTTATGGGGCGGGATAGGAGCGGTATTTTCATCCTGGAACGGGAAAAGAGCCGTGTCGTATCGCCGCATAGAGAATATACCCGGAGAATGGGGAACGGCCGTTAATGTTCAGACGATGGTATTTGGGAACATGGGAGACCAGTCAGCCACCGGAGTGGGATTCACGCGCAATCCCGGCAATGGGGCCGGCGGTTTCTACGGTGAGTATCTGATCAATGCTCAGGGAGAAGATGTCGTGGCCGGCACGCGGACACCGGCGCCGATAAACAAGAACTCGCAAAGTTCTCACAACAAGCACGAGGTGATGCTTTCGAATTTCCAGCCGAAGGTATATAAACAGCTTGCTACTATCCAGAAAAGGCTTGAGAAACATTACCGTGACATGCAGGATCTTGAGTTCACTATAGAGAACGGGCGGCTTTTTATTCTGCAGACCCGTAACGGAAAAAGAAACGGTCCCGCAGCCGTGAAAATGGCCGTTGACATGGTGAAAGAAAAACTCATCACAAAAAAAGAAGCGGTCATGAGGGTGAAACCGGAACAGCTAGATGAACTTCTTCATCCGATAATCGATCCGGCGGCCGAAAAAAGCAACAGGCCTCTCGCAAAAGGGCTCCCGGCCGGTCCCGGAGCCGCGAAAGGCGTGATTGTCTTTGACTCAAATCGTTCCGTTGAATGGGCGAAAAATGGGAAGACGGTCATCCTTGTTCGCGAAGAAACGAATCCCGAAGACGTGGAAGGCATGAGAGCGGCTCAGGCTATTCTCACGGCGCGCGGAGGCATGACGTCCCACGCGGCGCTTGTAGCACGCGGCTGGGGAAAATGCTGTATAGTCGGCTGCAGCGATATGGAAATTAATTATGCCAAAAAGACCGTTGAGATTGGTGAGGTTGTCCTGAAAGAAGGCGATTGGGTCACACTTAACGGAACAAAAGGGCTCGTGTATAAGGGCTCGATGCCGATGATAGACGCGACAAAGGAAAATAAGGAATTGTACAGTTACCTCAAGATCTGCGATTCCGTCCGGAAGATGAAGATTAGGACGAACGCGGATACACCGGAGGACGCCCGGAAAGCGCGTGAGTTCGGAGCCGAAGGCATAGGCCTTTTTAGGACCGAACACATGTTTTACGGAAAGAAGTCTGAAAAGCCTCTTTTCAAACTTCGTAAAATGATACTTTCCGATTCCGCGGAGGAAAGAGAAGCCGCGCTTAAGGAGTTGTTTCCTTACGTTAAGTCCGACATAAAAGGAACGCTTGAGGCGATGGAAGGCCTGCCTGTTACGATTCGGCTGCTTGACCCGCCGCTTCACGAGTTCGTTCCGCATCAGGAAGAGCAGCTCAAGGAGCTTGCTAAGAGCCTGAATATTGACATGTCCGATCTTGAAAAACGCATCGCCGCGCTTAAGGAAAGCAATCCGATGATGGGGCACCGCGGTGTTCGTTTGGGCGTGACGTATCCCGAGGTTACCGAGATGCAGGTCAGGGCTATTCTTGAGGCAACGGCGGAACTCTTGAAGGAGAAGAAAAAAGTGTCTCCCGAAATAATGATACCGGTTGTGGGCATTGACCGAGAAATAATGGACCAGAACGGTATTATAGACCGCGTAAAAAAAGAAGTGATGAAAAAGCATAATCTAAAAAAGCTCCCTGTCATGGTCGGGACGATGATAGAGATACCGCGCGCGGCATTGACGGCGGATAAGATAGCGCACGTGGCGGAATTCTTCTCGTTCGGCACGAACGATTTGACCCAGATGAGTTTCGGATTTTCCCGCGACGACATGGGGTCGTTTCTTGTGCCTTATCTGGAGAAGGGAATACTACCGGTAGACCCTTTTCAGTCTCTTGATATTGAGGGTGTCGGTCAGCTTGTTGAGATGGCAATCCGGCGCGGAAGAAAGGCTCGCCCGGGATTGAAGGTGGGTATATGTGGCGAACATGGCGGAGATCCGGCTTCCATATCTTTCTGCTATAAGATGGGGATGGATTATGTGAGTTGTTCGCCGTTTCGCGTGCCGATAGCGCGTCTTGCTGCGGCGCAGGCGGTTCTTGAAGGATAGGCCTCGATGGCTTGAGTTTTTCTGGAAAACGGATAAACAGAAAGGATCGGCCGTGACGCGTGCAAATACGTTACGACCGGAGGCATAATGGATGCGATAAAACTTTACCTGAAGGACATACGCGATCTGCCGCTTTTAACAGCCGTAGAAGAGAAGGCGCTTGCCACAAAGGTCAAAAAAGGCGATAAGAAAGCCCGCCAGAAGATGATAAAAAGCAATCTGCGCCTTGTCATCAACATCGCTAAAAAGTACAGCTATCTGGGTGTGCCGATGCTTGACCTGATAGAGGAGGGAAACCTGGGCCTGATGAAGGCCGTCAGCAAGTATGATCCGGATAGAGGATACCGTTTCAGCACGTATGCCGCGTGGTGGATCAAGCAATTCATTACCAGGGCCGTTGCGAATCAGGGAAAGACCGTTCGTATTCCCGTGTACGTGATGGAGATGCTGATGCGGTTCCAGAAAGTGAAAAAGTATCTTCTGCAGAAACAGAAAAAAGACCCGCACATGAGTGACATAGCAAAAAGAATGAAAATGCCGGTGGCACGCATAAAACAGCTGAATCACATGGCGTCAAACATCGCCAGTCTCAACGCGCCGATCGGCGAGTCGGGCGACTCCGAGTTCATGGATCTCATTGAGGACGAGAGTATCGTAAATTCCGTGGACGAGCTTTCAAAGTTCCTTCTTCACGAAAGAATAGAGGGGCTTCTTGAGAAAATGACCGAACGCGAGAAAAAGATCCTTGTTCTGAGATTCGGCCTCGGCGAAGACGGCATTTCGCATACCCTGCGGGATACAGCGAAACATTTCGGAATCACACGGGAGAGAGTCAGACAGATTGAAGCCGCGTGCATGGACAAGCTCCGAAAGATGATGGAAGAGCAGGAACAGGTAGCAGCGGATAAAATGACGAATAAAATAAAGCGGCATAAGCGGTAGGGGCGGGCCTTGTGCCCGCCCGGCGAGGTCAACTCGGGCGGCACGAGAATTGCCCGGGCCCTTCCTCGCGGGGACGATCAATTTCCCCAGCGAGGAAATTGATCTCCGAAATTTTCCTCGCTCTCCCGCAGGCCTTCGGCCTGCGGAAACCGTGCCCGCTCGAAAAATTTA
>CAZGOZ010000070.1:0-5195 GCA_964528025.1 uncultured Planctomycetia bacterium | reverse complement strand
TTATATATTTCATGTCTTCTCCAGTTTTTATTGATGGTAGTTATCCACAGAGTAGGTCACCCTTAAGGGTGACCTACTCTGTGGATAACTACTCTGTGAATAACTCATAATCCGGCTTCACGCACGACGCTTGCCGTATTCGCATCTACCACGACGGGGGCCTGCGTACATTTTATGGCCCTGTCAGGATCTTTTAAACCGTGTCCGGTCAGAACGCATACGATATCTTTATTCTCACGACGCGCGGTATCTCCGCGAAAATACCCTTCTTTCGCTTTTTTCAAAATCCCGGCCACCCCGGCGGCGGACGCCGGTTCAACAAACACGCCTACCTTATCGGCCAGCATCTTATAAGCGCTCAGAATCTCTTCATCAGTAACTTTTTCTATAAGCCCTCCCGAGGCGTCCCGAGCTTCTTCCGCCTGTTTCCAGCTTGCGGGATTGCCTATCCTTATGGCGGTTGCTATTGTTTCCGGATTGTCTATAACGTGTCCTTCCACTATCGGCGCCGCACCGGCCGCCTGAAAACCGAGCATCTTGGGCAGATTATTGATCTTTCCCTTTTCCTGATATTCGCGATACCCCTTCCAATAGGCGGTAATATTCCCGGCATTACCTACCGGCAGAGCATGATAATCGGGAGCGCGGCCCAAACGATCGCATATCTCAAAAGAGGATGTTTTCTGTCCCTCTATCCGATAAGGATTGATAGAATTGACAAGTGTCACGGGATATTTTTCGGTTATTTCACGAACTATGTTCAGCGCGTCGTCAAAATTACCGCGCACCGCGATTACTCGGGCGCCGTGTATCAGCGCCTGAGCCAATTTGCCGAGAGCGATTGCCCCTTCGGGAACAACCACTATACATTTTATTCCCACTCGTGCGGCATAAGCGGCCGCTGAAGCGGATGTGTTTCCCGTGGACGCGCATGCTACCGCTTTTGAACCCTCTTCGACGGCCTTGGAAACCGCAAGGGTCATGCCTCTATCCTTGAAACTACCGGTCGGATTTAGTCCCTCATATTTCAGCCAGACACGGATTCCCGGGCCGATCATCTCCGCGATATAATCGGCTTTGATCAGCGGGGTATCTCCTTCTTCCAGTGTAACGACCGGTGTTTTTTCGCTTACGGGAAGATATTTTCTGTATTTCTCTATTATTCCCATTATTCCTCTATCCGGATCGAGACCGTCTTGTCGGTTACATTCTCCATCTCGTCTATCTGTGAAATAGCTTTCTGCATGCTCCCTTCAGAAGCTCTGTGCGTCAGTATTATCACGGGAACCGTTTCGCCTTCTTTTCTTTCCTCCTGCGAAACGCTGGCGATACTTATGCCTTTTTCCGCGAGAACCGAAGATATCCCGGACAAGACCCCCGGTTTGTCTATAACGGAAAACCGGAGGTAATAGGCGACCGACAGATCCTCCATCTTCTTGAGGCGTTTATCCCGGGAAATGTTTCCCGGCGACGCCGGAAGAGGGCTGTTTTTTCCGACAAAAGCTACATGCCTTGCGATCTCAATGATATCTCCGACAACAGAACCGGCCGTCGGTTTCCGACCCGCTCCTCTGCCGAAAAGAAGGGATTCCCCTGTAAGATCACCTTTGACAAATATCGCGTTATCATCACCGCTGACATCCGAAAGAAGACGCGAGGATTTTATCAGCGTAGGATGAACCCTGAGTTCCAATCCGTCGGGAGTGTCTTTCGCTATGGCAAGCAGCTTGACGCTGTATCCCCAGCGCGCCGCGCTCTTGATATCCTGCGGATCAATGCCCGCGATCCCTTCCGTGTAAATATCGCTGCCGGATGTCTCCCTGCCGAAACTCAACGCCGCAAGTATTGCCAGCTTATGAGCGCTGTCGGCGCCGCTTATGTCAAGATCCGGATCCTTCTCCGCGATGCCTCTTTCCTGCGCGATCTTGAGCGCCTTGTCAAAGGAGCAGTTTTCCTCGGCCATCAGCGTCAAAATAAAATTGGTCGTGCCGTTCAGGATGCCATAAACCGTGCTGATCCTGTCTGCCGCGAAACTTACCAGCAAGGTCCGGATAATGGGAATAGCTCCCCCCACGCTGGCCTCGAATTTCACGAACACGCCGTTTTGCGCGGCGGTGTCAAATATTTCTTTCCAGCATTCGGACAAGAGCGCCTTATTCGCGGTGACGACATGTTTCTTTTTGCGAAGAGCTTTCAGAATAATGTCTTTTGCGACATCCACCCCGCCAATCAACTCAACAATAATATCTATGCTTTTATCGTTGATCAAATCGTCAGCGGACGATGTTTTTTTGGGACAATCAATTTTCTCAAGCGCCTGTTTATCCTTATCGCACACGCCTTTGATGACGAGAGAAACACCCGCTTTTTCGCTGATAAAACGTCCGTTGCGAGCAATGGCCTCATAGACGCCCCCGCCCACGGTGCCGAGACCAATTAATCCGATATTTACTGACTTCATATTTACTCCTTCAAGCAAACTCTATTCTTGGCTGTTGGCCGTTAGCCGTTAGCTGTTTGACCCAACAGCCATGAGCCAACAGCCATGAGCCAATAGCCATGAGCCAATAGCCATGAGCCAATAGCCATGAGCCACGATATATGGTCGGGACGGCCGGATTCGAACCGGCGACCCCTAGTCCCCCAGACTAGTGCGCTGAGCCAGGCTACGCTACGTCCCGAAATCTTCGTCTTTCGGATCGCGGGTCATCAATTCCTTGACGGCAGAACCCGGATCCTTCTTTTCATAAAGAACTTCGTATACTTTTTCCGCTATCGGCATTTCAACGCCGTATTTCTTTGAAAGTTCATGGGCCGATTTGGCGGTGCCAAAACCTTCTACGACCATTTCCGTATCCCCGAGTATTTCCTCAACACTGCGCCCGCTCGCGATCTCGGCGCCGAACCAGCGGTTTCTGCTGTGCGAGCTGATACATGTGGTCGCCAAATCTCCTACTCCGCTCAGCCCGCTGAATGTTGATTTTTCAGCGCCCATTTTTACCCCGAGCCGTGTTATTTCGGCAAGTCCCCTCGTCAGTATCGCGGCCTTGGCATTGGTCCCGAACCCCATACCGTCAGAGATTCCCGCGGCGATAGCGATAACATTCTTAAGGGCTCCCCCCATTTCCACGCCGATAACGTCTCCGGATGTATACACGCGAAAACGCTCCGTTGTTAAAAGCCCGCCCACTTTCCTTCCGTCTTCACTCTCAGAAGCGACAACAATCGTCGTGGGAATCTGCCTGGCCACTTCAAACGCTATGCTGGGACCGGACAGAACGCTGACTATTTTATCCGGGAAATTCGCCTTCAATATTTCCGATGGACGTTTTAGCGAACCGTTCTCTATACCCTTGGTAGCGCTGATAACATGCTTAAACTTCGCTTTACTAAACTTGCCCGCTACCGAACGCAAATATCCACACGGAACGGCAAAGAAAGCGTATTCAGCTTTCCCCGCAAAATCAACGTCGGAAGTTACTTTTATTCCCTTGGGGAGCGACACTCCCTCTAAAAATTTGACATTTTCCCGTTTTTTATCAAGAAAAGCGGCATATGCCGGCGAAACGCTCCAGAGAACGGTTTCGCCCCCTTTTGAAGCTAATAAAACCGCCAGCGCAGTCCCCCATCCGCCATCCCCGATAACACTTATTTTTCCCATAATAATCAACAAAGTGTAGCATATATAAAATTGATAGTCAATATTCATACCTATACATAAAGAAGCCGGTTTCTTGCGAAACCGGCTTCTTTACTGCGGGGAGCACGGGATGGTACGCGTTGCGGGACGACTAAATCTGCCGCTTTTTGGATGCCGCTTCACACTGCGACATCTGCAATTTTATCATGTTCAGCTTATACATGGCCAGTATAAGCGCGCCTGCATAAGCAATCGTGTGCAAATTAATGTTCATATAGACTTCCTTCGCCTTTTTTCGCGCTGCTTATTTCAATCTTAACCTCGTTTATATACACGATCCGGTATGCGGTCTGCCGGTTGACTATAAAAAATTCACCTAATACCTTGCATATGACCTTGTTCCACCCGTGACGTGTATCCAGATGCCTGAGGATATGACAATCCGTATGCAAACCCTTCTCTTTCTTCATGCGTATCCAGCGTTTAAGGCTTTCCACCTCGGTGGAGGTATACGACTCTTTCACAAAATACTTACACATCCACTTTTTGGAGACATCAGCCTCTCTGCGGTGATTGACCTCTTCTATGGAAACCTCATGTTTGCGAGGGTTATTCCCTATCATGTCCCGATATACAAGTTTCTTCATAACGCACCTATTTTAGAGTTAGACCAAAAAAACCTAATATTTTATTACTTTTTAAAACACTAACTATTTAGAGTATACCCAAGAATTCGGGCAAATCAAGGCAAGAAAACTATCTTTTTTTGACTTTAACGATACGGGTTTCCGTCCCCTGGATGAGACGCCGTATGTTGGACCGGTGAGCATACACTCCGCCAAGGCAGAGAACAGCACAAAAAACAACGAAATCCATGCTTTTTCCGTTTAGAACGGCAAAGACAGGCAGTGCGATCGCGGCGACGATGGACGCCAGCGAAACATATTTCCAAATAGTAAAAACCACGCCCCAGACCACGAGGCATCCCAGCAAGATTACGGGAGAAAGCGCCGCTATTACCCCGGCCGAGGTGGATACACCCTTGCCGCCCTTGAATTTCAGAAATACCGGCCAGACGTGTCCTGCTATGGCCGCCGCTCCCAGAAATAGAAGGATATGGCCGTCAAGCGTTCCGCCGGAGTCGGGAAAGACCCACCGAACAAACGCGGGAACAAGCAGAACGGCCCCTGTTCCTTTAAGGATATCTATGACGAACACGGCAATGCCGGGTATTTTTCCCAGCGTCCGCAACGCGTTGGTCGCGCCGACGTTGCCGCTGCCGTGATCCCGAATATCTACGTTTTTTAGATATTTACCGAAAATATAAGCCGTCGGAATGGCGCCCAATAAATACGCAATTAAAATTGAAAATATAATGTATAGCATGTTATTCTTCCTCAGTTTTCGGGCGGGTTTAGAACCCGCCCCTACTACTTTCTTTCTTTTTTGGATCTTCTCATGTTTATCTTTATGGGGATTCCCAAAAGCGGGAGATTAGACCTTAACTGGTTCTCAATAAAATTCAAGTGCGCCGGACGGACGCTTGTTGGATCGC
>CAZGOZ010000069.1:0-5269 GCA_964528025.1 uncultured Planctomycetia bacterium | reverse complement strand
CCCCGTTAGTCCAATAATAGTTGACTAATTCCCTCCGGTAGAATATACTTTAAACTGCGAATAGTTAAGTAAATGAACTATTTTTTCAATTGAATATTCGGGGTAGAAAGGAGTTGTCATGGCAGTTCGCGAAAAGGATAATTTCGGCAGCGAAGTCGCGAAAATACTTCCGCTTATTCTGCGCGAGGTAAGCAAAAAACAGATGTCGCTCTTTTCCAAAGGAACGCTGTCTGTTCCGCACGTGGTCATCCTGGATCTTCTTGAAGAAAAAACATCATGCAAGATGGGCGAGCTGGCGAAGGTGCTGAATATAACGATGAGCGCGGTGACCGGCCTTGTTGATAAAATGATAGGACTTGGCCTTGTCAAAAGAGAGCGTTCGCACAAGGACAGGCGCGTGGTTCGGGTTTCAATCCTAAAAAAGGGAAAACAGACGGTCAAACGCGTGGAAGAAATGAGAAGGAACATGTCGGCCGACCTTTTTTCCGTTTTCACCGCGGGCGAAAAGAAAGAATATCTGAGATTGCTGAAGAAGGTATATAAGGGGATAAAGAGGTAAAGATGGGGCAGCTGAAGAGAATTTTTAAATCCGCCGTTACGTGGGCGATGATAATGGCCATTGCGGTATACGGTTCGTGGGGGCGGATAGAGGCCGCCGACGCAAAGACGGAAGTTTCCGTTATGGTTGATTTTGAGCCCGTTTCCCTGAACTATTGTGTAAGGTTTGCCGTGAATAACAGTTTTGAAGTAAAATTGGCGAAACTTGATCTTTATATCACCGAAACGGGGCTCATGTACTCGGAAGCCGTTTTTGACATGTTTCTTTTTGGCGGGAAAAGCTATGACCAGGATAAACGTCAGCAGGTCTCTAGATTTCTTTCCGATTACAATTACATAAATATATGGAATGCCGGCGTAGAGAACAGACTGCCCGTGGGTACCGATATTACCATAGAGTTGGATGATAACAGACAGAGAATGTGGACAACCCTCATGCCGATAGAATTCGCGCATACCGCGCAATTGACCCTTACGGCGGTGCAGCCGCTTGGAAAAAACGCGTTCGGATTTGTAGACAGAACGGAAGTGACTCTCGCGCAACTGGCCATTGAGAATGCGTCTCTGGAAATGAAAGACAAGATAGAAGGCGTTATCGCACGGGTAGAAAAGGCATACTGGGACTTTGTCTTCGCGAAACGCGCGCTTGAGATATACGAAGGGATGCTGGAGAGGGCCGAAAAACTATATGAAACGGATAAGAAAAATTTTGATATGGGCCTCGTTGAAAAGGTGGATCTGTTGGCTTCACAGTCAAATGTCGTTACCACAGAAGCGGAAGTAATTATTGTTGCCAATAGTTACAGGCGCGCGGAAGAAGACCTTAAACTTATTATGAATATGGACGAGGCGAGGCGCATTGTTCCCACCGAGGATCTCACGCCGAGCCTTATGAAAAAAAGTCTTCCTGATTGCCTGAAGACTGCCTTTGCTAAAAGGCGGGATTACAAAATGAAGAAAAGGGATGTTGAGATGGAAGGGCTTGAAGTCGCGATTAAGCAGAACATGCAGTGGCCCGAGATAGACATCACGGCCAGCATGGCAAAAAACGGTATTGACCCGGACTTTAAAAAAGCCGCAAGCCAGATCACGGAAAAGGATCATGTTGATTATTACATAGGTGTTGAGATGAAAGTGTCACTGGAGAACAAAGAGGCAAAAAGCGAATATATGAAGGCGACATACGAAAAAGGCAAAACGATCGTGAATCTGAAAGAGGTTGAGAGGAACATAATCACGGAAGTCGGGAACGCCTTTCGCGATGTGGTCGCATATGAAATCAGTATCGCATACATGCAGAATGCCGTGGATTTGGAAGACGAAAAACTCAAAGAGGAAGTAAAACGATTCATGCGCGGCAGGTCTTACACTAAAATGGTCGTTGATTATCAGCGGGATCTTCTGCTTGCGCAGCTGGAAAATGCGCGTTTTCTTCTTAAACATGTCGTAGCGGCGGTAGAACTGGCAAGAAGAATGAATGTTATTCTTGAGAGTTATGAAGGGGTAATATGAGTCTGCCCAGATTTAGTGTAAACCGTTCTCTTTTTGTAAACCTGGTATCCGTGATTATCCTGATTATAGGAGCGATCGTGGTCTCCGGGATAAACAAGGAGATATTTCCCAATGTCGCTTTTGACAGGGTGACCGTAACGACCGTGTATCCGGGAGCCACCCCCGAAGACGTTGAGAAACTCGTAACTGTTCCGATTGAAAAGGAAATCAAGGAAGTGGACGGAATAAAAGAGATAAGCTCTACGTCCGCGGACAGGATGTCTCTTATACATGTAAAGATAGACCCCGATGAATCGGACAAACAAAAAGTCGTGCGGGATATCCAGACGGCGGTTCGGAGAGTTAGTAATTTGCCTCGTGAGATTGATGCCGACCCTGTCGTAACAGAAATTACCAGCAAACGATATCCGATAATAGAAGTATCGCTTTCCGGAGGCATGCCCGAGAATGAGCTCCGAAAATATGCCGATGCGCTTACGGATGAACTGGAGGACATAAAAGGCGTCGGACGCGTGAGTAAAGATGGTTATCGCGATAGAGAAGTGCAGATACTTCTCGATCCGGTGAAGCTGAGAGAGTATTACGTCTCGCTGGATGAGGTGCAAGCGGCTCTTGCCTCCCGAAACGTGAGCTCTCCGGCGGGGAAAATAGATACGGCGTTGACGGAATACAGTATACGCACGACAGGCGAATTCATGACCGCCGATGAGATTGGAGAGGTTATTATCCGGGCCAATGACTCGGGAAACTGGTTGAGGATTAAGGATGTCGGACATGTTGAGGACACATTTAAAGAAGAGAATGTCATCACGAAGACGATGGGCTCACGTTCAATTAATCTCGTTGTGATGAAAAAAGAATCAGGCGATGCGGTAAAAATAGTTGCGGGAGTGAAAAAAATATGCGGTAATTTTCAGAAAAGAACAACGGACGGGCTCAAGATCTCGTTTATCAATGATTATTCTTTCTTTTTGAAAAGACGGCTTAATGTTCTTAAAAACAATATCTGGGTCGCTCTCATTCTTGTTATAGGTATAATGCTGGTATTTCTTCAGCGGCGGGTCGCGCTTATGACCGTTCTGGGGATCCCTATTGCTTTTTTCGCCACATTTATAGTCATGGGTGCCTTAGGCATAACGATCAACATGATCAGTCTATTCGCCCTGGTCGTGGTTCTCGGCATGCTGGTTGATGACGGTATCATTGTCGCCGAAAACGCGTACCGTTATATGGAAGAAGGCGTTCCGCCGAGAGAGGCCGCGGTCAAGGGGGCCGAAGAGGTCATGGGCGCCGTTGTTACCGCTATTCTTACCACGGTAGCGGCTTTTTCGCCTCTCTTGTTCATGACGGGTATAATCGGAAAATTCATGCGCGATATGCCGGCCGTGATAATAGTGGCGCTTTTGGCCTCGCTCGGTGAGGCGCTTATCATTCTTCCGAGTCATCTCGCGGATTTTGTAAAGATAAAGGTGGACAAAAAGGGTAAACCGGTGGCCCTTGCGAAAGATATTCCATGGTTCAAAAAACTGGTAAAAGGATACACCTGGCTGGTTACGGCAGCTATTGAACACAAATACCGTGTTGTTGCCGGGTTCGCGGCCGTTCTTGTTATAAGCACGGTTTTGGCCGTGACGGTTCTTAAATTCGTTCTGTTTCCGGACGCGGGAGTGAACTATTTTTTTGTAAAGATGGAAACCCCCGTGGGAACGCCTCTGGAAGTTACAAATGCGCTTGTTGCGCCTATTGAAGATATAGTCGCAACTTTGCCTGCGAACGAGCTTGATTCATACGTTACGAGTGTCGGCAGAACTCAGGAGAACCGGCAAGACCCGTTTTCCGGCCAGGCGAGCAACTTTGCCCAGATAACCGTTTATCTGACGCCTGAGCAAGACAGAAAAAGAAAAGTGGATCAGATCATAGCGGAACTTCGCGAAAAGGCGAAAAATGTTGAAGGATTTACGGAGTTGAGGTTTGACCAGCCGCAGAGCGGACCTCCCGTGGGGAAGGCCGTGGAAGCCAGAATCAGGGGCGAGGATTTTGATGTTCTTGATCAGATTTCCGGGGAATACATGAATTATCTCAAGACAGTTGACGGGGCCACGGATATCACGTGGGATCACAAACCGGGCAGAGAAGAGATACGGGTTGAGGTTAATCACGCGATGGCGACAAGGGCCGGCCTTTCCATAGGGCGTATAGCGAAGACCGTGAGAGACGTTTTTGAAGGCGGCATAGCCACCACGATAAAACCCGTGCAAGCCGAAGAGGAAACGGACGTCACCGTTATGTTTGACAAGGATAAGGTTGTTGATATTGATGTCTTTAACGACATTCTCATTTCCAATAAGTCCGGCAAACTTATTTCGCTCGGAAAAGTAGCGACGATCAAAAAGGTAGCGGGGACGACCTCAATACATCATCTGGACGGGAAACGTGTTGTTACCGCTTCCTGCAATGTGGATTCGGATAAAACGACTTCATTGATCGTGAACAGGCAGCTCGCTAAAAAATTCCGAAATATACCGGAAAAATATATCGGCTACAGCGTGAAATACGGGGGAGAACAGGAAGAAACGATGGACTCGCTGAGAAACTTGCTGAGGGCGTTTTTCTTCGCGTTTCTTATAGTATATCTCATTCTGGCATCCTTTTTTAAATCCATTATACAGCCGTTTGTCGTGATGCTCGCGATACCGTTCGGTATTATAGGCGTGATCCTGGCCTTTCTGCTGCACGGTTTGCCCATGTCGTTCATGGCCATTCTGGGGATAGTGAGCCTCAACGGCATAGTCGTTAATGATTCTATTGTATTGGTGGATTTTATTAACAAACTGCGTTTAACCGGGATAAACAGGCACGATTCAATAATAAAAGGCGGGCAGATGAGGTTGAGGCCGGTTATCCTGACGACCATCACGACCGTGGGAGGGCTTTCAACCGTTGCATACGGTATCGGCGGAAAAGATCCTTTTCTTGTTCCGATGGCGGTGGCCCTTTGCTGGGGATTGATGTTCGCGACGGTTCTTACTCTTGTTATTATACCGTGTATCTATTCAATCATGGACGACATGGCCGTAAAAGTGGTTCATCACCCACTACTAAGCCGATATCGCAAAAAACCCGAAGAAACCGCGTAAATAGGGACGTCACCCATTTAAATAGCTATTTAATTTTTAATAAATGGGTGACGTCCCTATTT
>CAZGOZ010000068.1:3510-5288 GCA_964528025.1 uncultured Planctomycetia bacterium | reverse complement strand
CCCCCGGCCCTGATTATATCTTTTATGAACTTCGGAAAATTTTCGGCTTTATACACCGTCTTCCGGTCGGACTTGGAGATCTCGCCCCTACCGACGCTAACCTCCACCTTGTCGCCTTTTTTAAGAACTTTCACGGCCTCCGGGCTGGTAAAAATCGGCAGGCCAATATTGATCGCGTTCCTGTAAAATATTCTCGCAAAACTTCCTGCGATCACGCAGGATACGCCCACTGCTTTAATGGCTATCGGCGCGTGTTCCCTTGAAGACCCGCATCCGAAATTCTCCCCGGCCACGATAACATCGCCCGGCTCCACTTGATTGACAAAACTGCGATTGGCATCCTCCATGCAGTGTTTCGCCAGTTCTTCCGGGTCGGACACATTTAAATAACGCGCCGGAATAATTTCATCCGTGTTCACATTATCGCCGAATTTATGAACTTTACCTTTTAGCTTCATGCTTTTCCTGTTTCTGCTGCAGTCGCCGCGGACGTTTATAGATCCGCGGGATGCGCTATCGTTCCCTTGATTGCGCTCGCGGCCGCCACTGCCGGGTTCGCAAGGTAAACAAAACTTTTGGGATGCCCCATCCGTCCGACAAAATTTCTGTTGGTTGTGGCCACGGCGGTCTCGCCCTCTGACAAAATACCCATGTGTCCGCCGAGACACGGCCCGCAGCTCGGTGTGCAGAAGACTCCGCCCGCGCGAATGAACGTCTCCGCATATCCTTCCTTGACGGCTTCAAGATAAATATCCTGCGTGGCCGGGATGACAATAAGACGAACGTTAGGATTGACGCTCCTGTTCCTGAGCACGGATGCGGCTTCACAGAGATCGCTTATTCTTCCGTTCGTGCATGATCCGATAACGACCTGATTAACCTTAATATCCTTCAACTCGCTGACGGGTTTTCCGTTTGACGGTAAGTGGGGCGTGGCAACAATAGGTTCCAGTTTTGAAACATTATACTCTCTCACCTCGGCGTATACGGCGTCATCGTCGCTTTTGAGCATTTTATAGCCTTTACGCGACGGTTTATACTTTCTTATAGCGGACTTAATATACTTCTCGGTAATCTTGTCAGGGATAATTATCCCGTTCTTTGCGCCCGCCTCGATGGCCATATTGCACATCGTAAATCGGTCATCCATCGAGAGCATCTCAATAGTGCTGCCCGTAAACTCAATTGCCTTATACAGAGCCCCGGAAACGCCGAGATCCGAAATCGCGTGGAGGATAAGATCTTTTCCTCCGACCCATTTTCTGGGTTTCCCGGTAAAACACAGCTTAATCGTTTCGGGCACCTTCATCCAGCATTCCCCGAACGCCATGGCAAAAGCCAGATCCGTACTGCCCATGCCCGTAGCGAACGCCCCGAGCGCGCCGTGAGTGCACGTATGGGAATCAGCGCCAATTATGAGATCTCCCGGCAGGATCAGTCCCCTCTCGGGAAGCAACGCGTGCTCCACCCCCATCTGGCCCAATTCAAAATAGTTTGTTATACCGAATTCTTCAGCAAATTCTTTAACCATTTTTGCCTGATTGGCGCTTTTCATGTCCTTTGCCGGCAGAAAATGGTCCGGAATCAATGCAATCCTCTTACGATTAAATACCTTCTTCCTGCCAAGAGAACGAAACTCTCTTATGGCAATCGGACTTGTTATATCGTTCCCCAGGCACAGGTCCACTTTAGCCTTTATGAAATCGCCCGGCGCTATTGTTTTTGCGCCGGGGACATGCGAGAGCAATATTTTCTCGGTTATTGTGTATCCCATGTTT
>CAZGOZ010000068.1:0-3410 GCA_964528025.1 uncultured Planctomycetia bacterium | reverse complement strand
TGCGCCGGGGACATGCGAGAGCAATATTTTCTCGGTTATTGTGTATCCCATGTTTTGAAAAATTTTAATTGTTTACGGTCTTGGACGACTCGGATGCGGTAGCCGGTAACGTTTTCTCTTTTGGAAGCGCCGTTTCCGTTTTTACCGGAGCGACCGGAGTCACCGCCTGCGTGGATGACGTCTCAACGGCCCATTTTTCGTCAAAAAGCGATCTGCCTTTTCTGGCAGTTACCATACCAAGAAGAATAGATGTCAGCAGAAAGACAATAGCGCTTACGGTGGTGGCTCTTTTAAGAAGAACCGGTGCCTGAGTCCCTAATACCGACTGCATGGCGTCACCGCCGCCTCCAAACGCTTCGGTAAGCCCTGCCCCCTTGCCCGCCTGGAGTAATATCGTGGCTATAAGAACTAAACACACCACACAATGAATAACTATAAGTGTAATATACATTTCGCTACTTTTCCCCTATCTTCCGTTCTATTCGTAAATTTTGGATGTGGCCTTGATTATATCAGTAAACCCTTCGGGTTTCAAGCTCGCGCCTCCGATTAAGGCGCCGTCTATATCTTTTTCAGACATGAGGGCTTTCGCATTGTCGGGTTTTACGCTGCCGCCGTATAATATCCTTATTTCGGAAGAGAAAGACCCCGGATACAATCTGCCGATCAGGGCCCTTATCGTGGCATGCACTTCCTGCGCCTGATCGCCGGTGGCGGTTTTTCCCGTTCCTATCGCCCACACCGGTTCATAAGCAATGATCAGTTCTTTCAGGTACGCCGAATCAAATCCTTCAAGCCCCTTAGCCACCTGAGTGCCGACGATATCCATGGTCTTACCGGACTCTCTCTCTTCGAGGGTCTCTCCGACACACATTATAGGAACAAGCGCCTCACGGATAACCGCGGCTATCTTTTTATTCACGGTTTCATTGGTTTCCCCGAAATATTTCCGCCGTTCCGAATGCCCCACGATAATATATTTACATCCCGCGCTTTTGAGCATTGAAGCAGAGACCTCTCCCGTAAACGCCCCTTCATTCTCCCAGTAACAGTTCTGAGCGCCGAGAGCAATATTGCTTTCTTTTAATGTCTTTTCCGCGGCTGCCAGATCTATAAAAGGAGGACAAACAACAATTTCAACATTGTCTATGCCCGCGACGGAACCTTTTATCGCGTTCGCCAGGGCAACAGCTTCATCAACATTCTTATACATTTTCCAGTTTCCGGCAATTACGGGACGTCTCATCACAATCTCCCCTTCTTATTGGACACTTTCTGTGCCACTATTTAAATAACCAATAACCAAGATACAAGATACAAATAATATTCAATCACCAATACCCAAACAACGTTTTCTCCTGTTTGGTTATTGTATCTTGGTCATTGTTTCTTGTTTGGTTATTGTATCTTGTTTCTTGTATCTTTTTCTTCTACTTCGCGTTCTCAGTACTGCGATCCGATAGCGCTACGATACCCGGCAGTTCTTTTCCTTCAAGGAGCTCAAGAAAGGCCCCTCCGCCCGTGGATATATGCGTCATGCTGCTCCCCAGATTCAGCTGATTAACCGCTGCCGCCGTATCCCCGCCGCCGATAACCGTGATCGCGTCAAGTTTCGCGATAAATTCTATCAGTTCACGCGTTCCCGTTGAAAAGGGCTTCATTTCAAACAGCCCCACGGGCCCGTTCCAGATTATGGTTTTTGATTCTTTCAGAACGGATTCGAACTTCTTTACCGTTTCGGGGCCGATATCCAAGCCGATCCAGCCGTCGGGAATATCGCCTTCTACTATTTTATGCTTCGCATCCTCTTTTATCTCCTTCGCAACGACGTGATCCGTCGGCAGAAATATACTGACATTCTTCGCGCTCGCCTTTTCGAATAACCTTACAACCGTATCCAGCATTTCTTCTTCAAGGCGTGAATCACCTATCCCTTTATGTCTGCATTTAAGAAACGTGTATGCCATGGCACCGCCGATCAAGAGAAAATCTATTTTATCCAGCATGTTCTCTATGACCGGAATCTTGTCCGCAACCTTCGCCCCTCCGAGTATCAGGCAAACAGGCCTTACCGGGTTTTCGGTAATCTTATCAAATGCTTCAATCTCTTTCTGAACAAGAAATCCCGCCACGGCGGGAAGATACTTTGCAACGCCGACCGTTGATGCATGTGCCCGATGACAGGTGCCGAAAGCGTCTTCAACGAATACATCGCCGAGAGAGGCAAGCTGTTTCGCGAAACCGGCGTCATTCTTTTTCTCTTCCTTGTGAAACCTAAGATTTTCCAGAAGTATAACGTCGCCGTCTTTCATCTCGCGAACGGCCTCTTCAACGTCTTCCCCGACACAGTTATCCATCTTTTTCACGTTCTTCTTCAACAGAATGGAAAGACGTTCCGCGACCGGATCCAGACGAAATTCATTTTTAACTTCGCCTTTCGGGCGGCCGAGATGGGTCATCAGGATAAGTTTCCCGCCGGCGTCCAGAATATACCTGATAGACGCAAGAGCGGCGTTTATCCTGCTGTCATCGGTTATCTGCCGGTCACTATCCAGGGGAACGTTAAAATCAACGCGCATTAACACTCTTTTCCCCTTGATCTGGATATCCTTAATCATCTTCTTCATTTTTATCTGCCTCTTAAAATATCCAAACGCTTATTTTCCCAAAGGCCGCTTTTTTAGGTATGTATATTATATTATCTGTTTATCTTTGTCAATTACAGAATAAACACAGGATTCAGACGAGGGACAACAAACGAGACAGAGGGCAAAGTGCAGAGTAATGTCAAATGACAAAATTCAAAGCACAAAGAGTAGTAAACAGTGAGTAGTGATCAGTGAACAGTAAGTGCAACTACATTTTGCTTTGGCTCTTGTTTCTCGCTTCTGGTTTCTGACTGTTCACTGTACGTTTTGCCTTGTCATTTGGATTTTACTATTCACTGTTCACTGTAACCTCATTTCTTCTTTTTTTTAAATTTGAATGATTGACGAGGGGCTTTGACTTTGCTTATTTTGTCTTCGGCAGACACCTCACAGTGACCTTTTAACTTAGAGCCTGCATGAACGACCAATATCGGGGTCCGGATATTACCTATTACTGAAGCGGGCGGAGAAATCTCAAGACGCCCCGTGCATATGATATCTCCTTTTACCCTGCCTGATATGACAATATTCTCTCCTTTGATTATTTTAGCACTTACATCCGCCGTTTCTCCTATAAACAAGTGCCCTTTTGTTTCTAATGCGCCTTCAAATTTCCCGCTTATTTTCAAATTAATCGGGCTATCAAATTTAACATTTCCTTTCATTCCGGCCTTAATGTCGAGGACTTTCTCTTGTATTTTTTGGGCATTTTTTCTAAACATAAAACCCTCTTTCTAAAATTTCACCAGAGCGCCACTTAAC
>CAZGOZ010000067.1:0-5403 GCA_964528025.1 uncultured Planctomycetia bacterium | reverse complement strand
TTTTTAGAAGCGATAAAAAAAAGATATCCTCAGCGCGAGGCGCGCTTATCTTCACAAAAAACGGTATATCCGGCCCCGTAACGCTTTCGGCGAGTTCGCAAGTGGTGGACTGGCTCGGTGAAGGCAAAAAGGTTTCCGTTGAAATTGATATCCTGCCGCTCTTCAACCCAAAAGAAACAGACATGATGCTGATAAAAAAGCTTACAGCCTCCCCCGGAAAAGACCTTAAGCAGATCTTAAAAGAGTTCGTGCCCCTGCGCCTCAATACGCTTCTATTAGAGCTTGCCGATATCCCGCAGGATAAACGCGCCAATCAGATAACCGCCCGCGAAAGAAAATCCCTCGCCGCACTGCTAAAAGGCCTAAAGTTTGATGTCGCCGACACCGTCGCAATAGAAAAAGCCCAGATAACCCGCGGCGGCGTATCCGTAAAAGAGATAGACCCAAAAACCATGCAGTCAAAAAAGGTAAAAGCCCTGTATTTCGCCGGTGAAATGATAGACATAGACGGCGCCTGCGGCGGTTTCAACCTGCAAGCAGCGTTTTCAACAGGATATCTCGCCGGGAAGGCATAGCGCGCGGTCCCAATTCAGTAAATTACAAAAAGCTGGATTATTTGCTTTGCGAGAGAACACATTTCTGTTATAATCAACCCCATAGTTAATATTCCAAACAGTTAGTGTTGCATCTCTTTTAGAGATGAGACGAAAAGCTATTTCTTCAAACAATGTGGATTTGAATATAGCGAAGGAGACAGGCATGTTAAGCATTCATAAGTTCAGAAATGCCGGTATTAAAACAATCGCGGTAGTTTTAATTCCGGTATTTTTATTTTCTACCCTCAGTATTGCTTCCGCGCAGTCCATTAACCCTTCAAACACCACGCTAAGTCCATACTGGATATCACAACTTTTAGAGGAATACGATAACGAGTATCCCTGGCAGCGCACTACTGATTTTCAGGGGGAATGGCAGTCTGTTTACGGAAAAGGCCTTGTTGCAAAGATTATAGCCCGGCAGGGCGAGATGGGGCGCAATCTTTCAATTTCTGAGATTGAGCGGGAACTCATAGGGCAGATAAAGGCCAGAGTTCTTGCATACGCCGCAAAAGAAACATCCGAACAGAAAAAATCCCTCACACCGCAAACCCAAAAACCCTATGCGGCTAATCTAGTCCCCGGCGCTGTTCTCATCATGGTGCATACCGGGTGGGACGCAGTTTATGCCATGCATGGCGATACAGATAAGATAGTCAAATCAACCGTTGAAAAGCTTATTGCCTCCGGCGTATTTGACAGCGTTTATGAGATTGAAAGCCCAACTTATCCTTCATACGTGAAGCATGAGGGACAGCTTATTATTCAGAGAGAAGCCGACAAAGATCTTTCAGCATCTTTTGTCGCGAAGCGAACAGAATCACACAAGGGCACAACAAGAGCCCAGGGCATTCACGATTATTTTTTCAAGGATCTTTCGGGGCAAGTTTTCGTTATCGTGGGCGGCGGGTTTGAATATTGCCATCTCTTGGCATTTGAGCAATTGCTCAGCGAGATAAAGAAAGGCATGCCTAAGAGTTCAGCCAAAACGGTTGAAATTATAATTCCGGCCGATAGTGTTTACTTCAATTACCAAGATTATGACAGCGGCGACGGGTTCTTACGTTCAGACACAGTATCCACGCAGACAGATTTTTCCAAGTATATACATGCGCTTGATGCTTCGGGAATACGCTCCTATCAGGTTCTTTTAACCGAAAATAATACCTCAGAAATTATCGCAGAAAAAAACGCGGCTACGGATACGCCGGCAGTTATTGTGAGAATAGAATCCTTATCCGACGATGTCATTGCCGGTCTCGCCAAAGAAAAACAGGGCCTGAAAAATGTCCCCAAAACAACCGCAGACCGGCTCATCGCAGTGGTAGAAAAAGAATTTGACGCGCTCAGAACGCAGGCCGAGAGGTCAACGAACAAAAAAATCGGGTTTCTGGCCGGGTTTGGCGAAGAAGAGCTTGGCATTGACGAGTATGGCATTGATTTACATTATCTGCTTAATGAGGCAACGGCAAGAACCATTAAAAATATAGTCCCCGTTAAGGCAAAAACCCTTATTGCGGAGCAAAGCAAACTGATTAAGCTATCCCGTGAGGAGCAAGAGCTTGATGTATATCCCATTCCAAATTGGGTGAACACGTTCTGCGAACTTTACCGGCAGGCGTTATCCACAAAAGGTCTCACCGAGCCCCGGCGCGAAGAAATGGTAAGAAGAGTAGAGGCGAAAATAATCGCGCACCCCAGCACGTATAGCGGCAGAGAGTCTATCTATGTAGACGAACTTTACTTTAAAATACTCTTTTTCTCTGATAACTCAGACGACGTGTTAATCAGTCTGATCAAGCATGAGGCTTTGCATATAAAAAACCCGAACCTGCCGGAACTTGAAGCCAACAAAAAAAGGCCCATAAATGATGTCAGAGAAGCCATCAAAAACAGAACCATACTCGTTGTGCAGAGCGGCGGCGACTGCGCCGGGCTCAATACGGTTGTCGGCACGGCCGCTCAGCAGCTTGCAGCAATGGGCTGGAGAGTTCTGGGGGTTAAACAGGGGTTTTCGGGGCTTATTTCAAAAGATTTTGAAAAATTTCACATACCGATTGACGGACCTTTGTCCGCGAGAATAGTCACAAGGCCTACAACAGATCTCATGTCTTCCAGAGAAGACGCCTTTAAAATAGTAGCGCAAATAGAAAAAAATAAAGATTCCGATAAAGACGCGTATCAGCTTTTGAAAAACATTGAAACCATAGGCGATTGGAACAAATTAACGGAAGAAGAGCAGTCCTGGATAGATCGCCTTTACGGCGTCATGGGCAGCGCCTCAAAAAAAGATATTGATAAGTTTGTTCAGACGATGAAAAACATTGAAGGTTACGGCGGCGTAATCGTCACCGGCGGCGATGACCACTGCAAGGTGGGCATGGTGTTGTCACAACTCAGAAAAGGCAAAAGGGGCAGTTACATCGCCATACCAAAAAGCGTAGATGCTGATGCCATGGTTCAGATGCTCGGGTTCAAAACAGCGGCTCAGCATATACAAAATCGTTTCTGGAAAACCGCCGTTACCGGTGAAAAGAAAAAGATACTTGTCGCCGAGATCATGGGCCGAAACGCCGGCTGGCTCACCCTGGCGGTTTCAGACAGAAGAGCGGCCTCTGACGAAACTTTGCGCAAAGAAATAGGCGCGCAAAAGGTTGATGCCGTAAGAGACACTATCATGTCAATTGTCCCTGAAAAACAGGTTTCAATAAAAGAGATCATAATCAGAGCAAAAGAAATACTTTCAAAAAAAGGCGCGCTTAACGTTGCCGTTTCAGAAGGGTTCAGTATAAAACATAAAGATCCCTTATGGAAAGAGCTTATCAGAAAAAACCCGATTTTAGCCGCCAAACTGGCCGATAAACCGGAGTTAGATATTCATGGGCACATAAGATTGGCCGGAGCTTCGGAATTTATGTGTGCGATATTGATAACCGAATGGGATGATCCCGAACTCAGGCTCAACGTTTCATGGCCGGAAATGCGGCATGTGATATTCGGTTATATAGGAAGAGGCCTGCGCCCCGGCGCATATGATTACCAAATGGCCCGGCAATATGCCGCAAAGGCCGCCGAGCTTATCAATGAGGGTAAAACGGGTCTCATGATGGCCTATTCCGACAAGATGAATCCGGCGGCAGAAGAGCCGAAGGTAATGCCCGTTGAAGAAGTTCTTCTGCTGGACGGCAATAAATTTTCAAGAAATCTCTCTACTCTCGGCGAAGGACAAAGCGAAAGAGAAAAAGAATGGTTAAACACAAAAGGATATGCCGAGGGGTTTGCGCTGTATCTGAACAAAGATCTTCGCGAAGCCGGCGTTTTAATGGAAGAAAACGGTGTTGTTTTAGGGTATGAGATAAAAAGCGGTAAAATTACCATAAAAGAAACAGTGTTAGGTTTTACCGAAGCCGCAAAGATGCTCAGAGAAGATTTTATAAGCATCGCTGTTTCCGGGTGGGCGCACAGCAGAGGCTCAATAATGGAAATACCCGAAACCACCGAAAATGGACTGCTCACGATGGCAGTTGCGGATAAAAACCCTCTGGATTATAACACGTGGGATGCCGAAGACATTGCCAGCTGGGAAAAATTCAAAGACGCAATGATGATTCTTCTTCCCGGCGACGGAATTCCCTTCGGGCAAATTCTCAAAAAAGCCGTAAGTCTTAAAAGAGATAACGGCATGACAAATGTTATCGTGGCTTCAAATTACCGGTTTGATATGAACGATCCCATGATACGTGAGTTTTTAGACAATGACCCCTATGTTAAAGCAAAATTTAACTTAACAAATCCCGACTATAACAGAAACACTTTTACGATAAAAGATGTCTCAGAATTCATACAACTTGCGCTGGTAAGATATTATCCGGGGTCTTTCCCGTCTGCCAGCCATGCCCGAAGCAACCAGTTAGGCGACGCCTATCTTGTGGCTTCTCCCGACGCGGAAGAAGCGTCAATATACGAAAAACGCATAACCGAAAGCAGAAGAGAGGCGACAGCCGAAACAACAGTCAAGGTAAGTTCCCTGACAAGCGAAATCGCGAATCACGTGCTTCTGAACCCGGGTGAGCCCATTGACCTGTCGCAAACCATGGTATTGATGAGATCTGATCTCGTGGAATCTATTTCCGGAAAAATGGAGCCTTTGCTTGAGAAGCAATATAAGGTAATGAAACAGGATCTCAGAAAGCAGTTTAACGCCGGAGACGGGGTAGAAGAGTTTAAAACAAATGAAGAACTTCTTGACCGGGCGAAAGAACTGATGCGCGCCGGAAAAAAGGTCATCATTCTTGATGACTCCAGCATAGATGCGTCTGTCGCTGACGCTTTACAGACAAACACCGGCAAGAAAAACGGCGAAGATTTCTGTATAATTGCCGCCGACAAGATGACCGCCAAAGATCAAAGGGCTCTGTTTTTCGTCAACCTGCACGCCATGGCCCTCATGGGTGTAGCCCTTCTTGAGGATGATTACGACGGATTACGCCTTTTTGACCTTGCCTATGAGTCATTTACAGGCCAGAAAAGCCCCGATGGTTTATTGCAGCAGTTCAAAAATAACAAATTGCCAATCATAACGATCATGCCGAGAATGATCAACTTAACCGGCAATCTGGTAGACGAATCCGACCTAAAAAAACTATTCGCCGCCGCCGCATAACCCCGCGCAAACATTATACTTGACAAATCTGCCGCTTTAAGATAGAATGCCGGCATAAGATATCGGATCGGTGAGTCGTAAGAGTTTTAAATCACAAGGTTAGGATGATCTTACCTTGTGATTTTTTTTTATAGAAAGAAATAT
>CAZGOZ010000066.1:3736-5964 GCA_964528025.1 uncultured Planctomycetia bacterium | reverse complement strand
TTGCCAGGAGATAAGAAATGGCGATTCCGCCGGTGAATGTTCCGGTGCACAAGAATATCTTGGAGTTTTCCGTGGGCAGGCCGGGGAATATTTTACAGATGGACGCTAAAATAAGGCCGAGGATAAAATAGTATGTAAGAGACGGAATTTTTCTCAGGCAATAATCAATTATTTTTGAAAAAAGCAGTATTCCTATGGCGGCTCCCGCGGCCACGACACCAAGAGGTTTTAGCGCCAGATCCTTGAGCGCCGCGATAATAACCGCATACTGGCCCAAAAGAACCAGAATAAACGATCCGCTGATGCCCGGAACAACCATCGCGCCGCCGGCAAAAAATCCCGCCGCCAGCAGCATGGGATACGCACTCGCATCAGGAATGATAGTTGCCTCCGCGCTATACAAAGCGGCAGCGGCATGCTCCTTTCCTACCAGACCTATTCCGAACACTACGATCATGCCGAGGACAAATGCCAGAATCCGCGTCGTCCTGATGCGCATATCCCCGTGAGAACGTATTACAGCCGGAACTCCTCCCAGTATAAGCCCTATAAAAAGAAACATTGTCGCGTAAAAATGACTTGTAAGTAAAAAGACCATGACACGCGCTAACAAAACAAGAGCGACACCCGCCCCGGCCATTATTTTGATAAGAAAAAGCGTATATCCCCACCGTTTTGACGGTTCTTCAAAAAACTTGGCAATCGCCTCTATAAACCGGTCATAAATCCCCAGCATCACCGCAAGGGTTCCGCCTGAAACTCCCGGAATAATATTGGCAATACCTATGATGCCGCCCTTCAGGAATAAAATCGCTGTTTCTTTTATCATTTTTTTCATGATTCCTTTTTTTCTCGGCGTGATTTATCCGAGTTAAAGTGGTGTTTTAGGATAAGAGCGAAAAATTTAAACGTGTCCCGCATTGGATTAATGCTGGATGTTTCCTCACCGTATATGGTCTGGATTGGGACCGATTTTATCGTCATGCTGTTTTCGGCAGCCTGAATAAGTATTTCTGATTCAATATCATATTTTTTGGAGATTAACCTCATTTTTTTGAGGGCGGCCACCTTGATAAGCCTGTATCCGCACTGTGTATCCGGTATGCGTTGCCCGCAGACCCCGGACACGACCCAAGACGTGAACCTGTTCGTCCAATACCGCAGAGACGGCATTGTCTTTGTCTGCAGCATGCGGTTTCCTATTATGATATCTACTTTCTCCTCGCGCGTGGCATTCATCAGCACTGGGACATCCTCGGTATGGTGCTGTCCATCGCCGTCCATTATTATCATCCATTCAAAATTGGTTTTTTTTAGAACATGTTTTATTCCCTCTCTCACGGAAAACCCTTTACCAAGATTCTGCCTGTGACGGATTACCATGGCGCCGTTATCAAGCGCCACCCTTTCAGTATTGTCGGTTGAACCGTCATCAATAACGAGAACACTCAGCCCCATGTTCACGACTCCCATAACTATATTGCCTATAGTCCTGGATTCGTTATAGGAAGGTATCACTACTATCGTATTGTCTATTAGAGCGGCCATATTCTTTTAAATGCGTACCATTGATCCGGATTTTCCCGGATACATTCCTCAAATTTTCTCAGATATCTTCCCATTAAGTCCAGCACGTCGTCGTCACGGTTTCCCGTAAGACGCGCCTTTAACGGTTCCTCAAAACACAATTTAAAGGTATCATCTTTTTTACGAATCATTGTTGTGAAAACTATAGGCGCGCCTGTCCGCACGGCAAAGACAGCGGCACCCTTGGGCATTAACGCATCTTGCCCAAAAAATTTCACATATTTTCCGCCCTGTGTATAATTTTTATCGCCGGCAATAGCCAGAACCTCATTACGCTGCAGCACCTTAAAGCATTCTTTCACTCCGGTTCCCACCGGAACAGACCGTATTCCGAATATAGCCCGCTGCCGCACAAAAAAATCGTTTACCCGCTTGTCTGCATGTTCAAGCACCAAAGCAGAAATGGAATATTTGAGCATTCCGACAACCGCGGCTCCCATCTCCCAGTTACCGACATGAATCGTCAGGGCTATGACGCCCTTTCCCTGGGCCAGAGCGCCGTCTAAATGTTCACGGCCCACTATTTCCACATTTTCGGAAATATATTTCTTCGTGAACTTGTCAAACCTGAAAAAATCTGTGAGATACTTCGCGAAATTTTTGAATACCGCCGCCACATGCCCGGCAACGACCTTCTCATC
>CAZGOZ010000066.1:0-3636 GCA_964528025.1 uncultured Planctomycetia bacterium | reverse complement strand
TCCAGGTTCTTTCTCATCTTGGGCAGCGTGTCTTTTGAATCAAACAGCTTGTTTATCGCGCAATGCACGCTTTCGCCCTTTTTAACCTCAACTGCCGCTCCTTTTCCCACAAGGTAATCGGTGTTCATCTGTTCATGCCCCGGAATCGGGTCTACCAGCAGCATCGGAAGCTTCTTGACCTGCGCTTCCGCCACCGTCATTCCGCCCGCCTTGGTAACAACAATGTCTGAAATTTCCATCAGTTCGTCAATATTATCAACAAACGATAAAATGCGAATTCTGTCAGAGGCTTGTTTTCTTTTTTCAAGCCGGCGCAGACGGGAAAACAATTTTCGGTTGGATCCGGCCACGACCACTATCTGATACTCGTGTTCGGTATCCGTTAAAAGAGACCTGACAATCGTTTCCACGGCCCCAAGCCCCTGGCTGCCTCCCATAATCAGAATGGTAGGCTTTTCTTTACTGAGTTCCATTTTTTTTCTTATTTTCGTCGCGTCATGTGTAACGCCGAACTTGGGATCTACGGGAATACCAAATACTTTTATTTTGTCAGCAGAAACCCCTTTCCGCTCAAGAACACGGGCGGTTTCTTCCGAAGGAACGACATAAAAGTTCACTTCGTCAAACAACCAGTATGAATGCGGCGCGTAATCGGTCAAAACCCCCACGAGGAGAATATCTTTGTTAAATATTCTTTTATAATCCGCCGTCATTCCGCACGGAAAGGCCTGCGTGCAGTAAATTATGTCGGGTGCGTACGCGTCAATGAGTTTTTTTATCTTAGGCACATTGAATTTATGAAGAACTTCTCTGACCTTTTTGGTTTTCTTCATTACCTCGGGGTTGTCATACATGTCACCCCATATTTTCGGTTTTTTCTTGATAACTTCCATGTAGGCTTTGTTGATGACTTTCTCAAGTATCGGATTGGTATAACTGAGGGCGTTGACCTTATCCACTTCGATGTCTTTGACGACTTCTACAAGGCCTTTTTCTATCGCACACGCGGCATGAAAATGCCCGGAATAGCGTGATATATAAAAAACCAGAGCTTTTTTTATCATGCTTCCATTTCAAGAACTTTTTTAATCCGTCTCGCGGCCTCGATCAGCCTGCTTTTTTCCTCGACCAGCGCGAACCGGACAAAGCCTTCTCCGTATTCCCCGAAACCTGTCCCGGGAGCCGCCACCACGCCGATTTCTTTGATAAGCAGTGACACGAATTCCATGGAAGTCAACGCGCTATACTTATCCGGTATCCTCGCCCACAGATAAAAAGTAGCCTTCGGGCTCGGAACTTTCCATCCGGCTTCGGCGAGCGCGTTCACCATGACATCACGCCTTTCCTTATAAATCGCTACCTGCTTGCGAACACAGCCCTGAGGGCCGGTCAAAGCCTTTATCGCGGCGTATTGGATGGGTTTGAATATCCCAAAATCAATATAGCTCTTGGTTTTCGCGAGAGACCGCAGTATATCCGAGTTACCTACCACAAACCCTATGCGCCATCCGGCCATGTTGTAAGATTTGCTGAGAGTATGAAATTCTACGGCAACGTCCCTGGAACCCGGTGTCTGGAATATACTCGGCGCCGTATAATCGTCAAAAACGATATCGGAATAAGCAAAATCATGTATCAGCATTATCCGGTTCTTTTTCGCGAACGCCACCGCTTTTTTGAAAAAACTTTTCGTCGCAATCGCTGCCGTCGGATTATTTGGATAGCTGAGAAAGATCATTTTTGCTTTCTTGAGTATATTTTCCGGAATGGAATCAAGGTCGGGCAGAAATCCGTCTTCCTCTTTCACGGGAAGATTATGCAAAACGCCTCCGGCGATCAGCACGCCGTTAAAATGCACGGGATACGCAGGGTTGGGAACCAGCGCGATGTCATCACTATTGAGAAACGCCAGCGAAATATGCGCTATCCCCTCCTTTGAACCTATTAGAGGCAAAACCTCGGAGTTCGGGTCAAGGGTAACGCCGAACTTCCTCTTATACCATTTGGCGATGGCCGCCCTCAACTCGAATTCAACGCTGTCAATAGATCTGGAATACCTGTGGTTTTCCGTGACATGCGCCCTTTTGCAGAGTTCTTTTATAATATGTCCGGGTGTGGGCTTGTCCGGATTCCCCATGCCCAAATCTATAATATCAAGTCCGCGTTTCAATGCCTCTTTTTTTAGATCATCTATGATCGAAAAAAGGTACATCGGCAATCTTTTCATTCTGTTTGCTTCTTCCATGCTAACTCCCGTCTTCCCGTATTTCGGCGATAATCTCATCCGCCCGGACTTTTTCTCCCTCTTTTTTCATTATCTTTACCAGCACACCGCCACAGGGGGCTGAAACATCAAATGTAGCCTTGTCGGTCTCAACTTCCACGAAATCCTGATCCTTGACTATACGGTCGTTTTCTTTCGCATGCCACTCAGTTATTACCGCTTGCTGCATGTTTTCCGCTAGATCAGGTAATTTTATTTCCATACTCTTCTTCCAAATCCTTGACGAACTGATCGGCAAAGATTTCTTTCGCCGATAACATGTCTGCCTCGCGCCCCATCCAGTCCTTCACGGACGTAACACGGATGTCGCTTTCCCCGCAGGGGGCCATGTGCAAAAACGGCGTGATATCGTTGTTTATATTAACGGCGAAACCGTGAAAGGTTATCCATTTTTTTACGGCCACGCCGATAAAAGCTATCTTCTTTCCTTCTACCCACACACCGCGTTTTCCCTGACACCGTTCGGCGGGCACTCCGAGCCTTTTCAGACTTTTGGCCGCCGTTTTTTCCAGAAAATCTATGTAAAAACTGATATCCCGCTTCTTGGAGCCAAGATCTATCACGGGATAAAACACCAGTTGTCCGGGAGCATGATAAGTAACTTTCCCTCCGCGGCCGGTTGAAATAACCGGTATGCGCTGCTTCTCAAAAAAGGCTTCATCAATAATTCCGGCGGCCTTTTCCGTCCGGCCAAGCGTCACAACTCTTTCATGTTCTACTACGAGAAGCGTATCCGGCGCTTTTCCTTCTATCCGGCGGCCCACAAGTTCGGTCTGCAGACAAAGCGCTTTTTCGTATCCGATTACACCCAGGTCGCAAATCTCCACGAATCTTCTCCCGTTCGGCGCGGTCTTCTAAAGTTAAAGCCCTTTCTCAAACCCGCCGTATTCCTTGAAATATTCCACAACACCGCCTTTTTCAAGGAACTTTCTCATAATATCCGGGATAGGTTTTATCGCCAGGTTCACCTTTTTAGAAAGATTCCGCACGACATTCTCTTTCATGTCCAGCTCGATCTCGTCCATGTCGTCAATATAATCGGTTTGGCATTCTACGAGACATAAACCAACATTAAAGGCGTTACGATAAAATATCCTCGCGAAACTCTTCGCTATAACTGCGCGCAACCCGCTTGCCTTGAGCGCCACCGGGGCCTGTTCTCTGGATGAACCGCATCCAAAATTCTCTCCGGCCACCAAAAAATCGCCTGATTTTATCTTTTTATGAAATCCGTCCTCCAAATCCGCAAAAATATATTTTGACAGCTCCTTCGGATCCTGAATCTTAAATTTATACCTTCCGGAAATTATATAATCCGTGTTCACGTCATTATTTATTTTCAAGCGATGTGC
>CAZGOZ010000065.1:0-6006 GCA_964528025.1 uncultured Planctomycetia bacterium | reverse complement strand
GTTCCGCAGAAGAACCTTGAGAAATTCAAGGAAGTATTACTTTATGTTTTGGGCAAAATAGGATCAAAGCCGAACGTAGGGGAATCTGTTTTATGCAAGCTTCTCTATTTTATAGATTTTGATTATTATGAAAAATATGAAGAACAATTGATAGGAGCAACATATATCAAAAATCGTTACGGTCCTACGCCTAAAGAATTAATAAAGATAATTGATGAGATGCAGGCCAAAAAGGAGATAATAAAAGTTGAAAATAAATATTTTCAACTGACTCAAAGAAAATATCTTCCCCTGAGGACGCCTGATCTATCTAAATTAAAAGCCACCGAATTAAAACTGATTGATAGTGTATTAGAGAAACTTTCAGATATGAATGCTTCAAGAATAAAAGAATACTCTCATCATGATGTTCCTTGGCTTACCACGGAAAATGGCGAAATAATAGATTATGAATCTGTTTTTTATCGCACCCCGGAATACTCCATGAGGTCTTATAGTGAAGAAGACATTCAATAAAGTAAGTTTCCTGCCGGAATTTGAAAAAGATTTAAAAGAACTTAAAAGATTTAGAACGCTCAGAGATGATTTAGATGTTTTTATTGCTCATCAGCTGAAACTTAAACATAAGTTGAAAATTGACAATAAAGGTATAGTTAGCATATCTGGTCTTGGGATTGAATGTCCCGAGATATATAAAGCCAGGAAATTCCCCTGCAAGGCATTGAGGGGCAGGGGCGCGGCAAGTGGTATTAGGGTAATATATGCCTATTATGAAAAAGAGGATATTGTTGAGTTTGTAGAAATATATTATAAGGGTGATAGAGAAAACGAGGATAGAGGAAGAATTTTAAAACATTTCGGTAATAAGGCACCTTAAAAGGTGCCCTACTAGAAGAGCGAATTATTATTCGCCCGTACGAATTTTATTTGTCCCTTCGCGACCGAAATATCGTTGCAATTGTAAACCATGGGTGGTATTATTGTTTACAATATGGAACATGTTGAGCCGATTGATGTTATATCAATGCCGATGGCGGAATTGCTTCAGGCGGTGGCGCGGGCGGCGGGACCGGGAAACCGGGTAGAACTTTGCAGCGTGATAAACGCGAAGTCCGGCCGATGCGGTGAGGACTGCAAATTCTGCGCGCAATCAGCGCATCATCGCGCTGAAATATCCGAATATCCGCTGAAAAGCGCCGAAGAGATCGTAGCCGCGGCCCATGAAGCCGAAAAAAACGGAGCTGAAAAATTCGGCATCGTCACAAGCGGGCGGGCGCTTACGAGCGACGAGGTAAAGACCGTCGCCGGGGCCGTTTCCCGGATAACTAAAGAAGTAGGTATCGCGCCTTGCGCTTCCCTGGGCGCTCTTTCCCGGGAGTCATTCTTGATTCTAAAAGAAGCAGGGCTTACGCGATATCACCACAATATTGAAACCTCCCGAAGATTTTACCCCTCTGTTGTTTCCACACATGATTACGACGAAAGGCTCCATACGGTAAGAAACGCAAAAGAAGCGGGTCTTGAAGTGTGTTCAGGCGGTATATTCGGCCTCGGGGAGACCTGGCAGGATCGTATAGACATGGCCGAGCAGCTGCAGGAACTCGGAGTGGACTCGGTTCCTCTTAATTTTCTTGTGCCGGTAAAAGGCACACCGATGGAGAACGCGCGCGGTGTTACCCCGGCAGAAGCGATAAGGATAATCGCGCTTTTCCGCATTGTTCTGAAAGATGCTGTTATCAAGGTGGCCGCCGGCAGGGAGTCGGTCTTGCGTGATTTTCAGGGGATGATGTTCGCTGCCGGCGCGAACGGAATGATGATAGGCGGATATCTTACAGTGGCGGGGCGACCCGTGGTTGAGGACAAGGAGTTCATAAGGGAAGTGAATAAATTGTGGAACGCGGAATAAAAAAATTTCTTTCGGACAGAGAAAAAAACGGCCTGTTAAGACGGCTTGCGCCGGTTGTTTGTCTCGGCACAGGCAGGATACGTGCCTGCGGACAGGAATATATCAATTTTTCTTCAAACGATTATCTGGGGATTTCAGGGCATCCGCGTCTTGCTGAAGCCGCCGCGGGAAAACTTTCTCCCGCTCTCGGCTCTTCCGCGTCCCGGCTCATGACAGGCACGACCACCCTGCATCAAGAGCTTGAAGAAAAAATAGCCGCCTTCAAAGGTAAACCGGCCGCGTTGGTGTTCAATTCCGGATATCAGGCGAATGTCGGCATGATCAGCGCGCTTTGCGGAAAAAGGGATTGTGTTTTTTCCGATCGGCTGAATCATGCAAGCATAACCGATGGTATTCGTCTCTCCGGCGCCGGACTTTTCCGATTTCGGCATAATGACATGAGTCATCTTGCCGCGTTATTGCGGGAGAAAAGAGACAGATACGACCGGGTGCTTATCGTTACGGAAACGCTTTTCAGCATGGACGGTGACATTTCGCCGCTTGAGGAAATGGCCCGTTTAAAAGAAGAACATGGATGCATGATGATGGTTGATGAGGCGCACGCAACGGGCATATTCGGCAGGAACGGAAGCGGTCTGGCCGAGGAGAAAGAGGTGACCGATTCCATTGATATTGTGATGGGAACGTTCAGTAAAGCGCTTGGGGGATTCGGCGCCTATGCGGCCATGTCCCGGGCGATGCGTGATTACATGATAAATACATGCCGCAGCTTTATCTATTCTACGGCGCTCCCCCCAGCGGTGGTAGCCGCCGATCTTACCGCGGTGGATTTAATTAAAACCGAGCCGTATCGCAGGGAAACGCTTTTTGAGAATGTCCGCCGATTTAGAAGCAGGTTAAGGGAAAAAGGAATCCGCGCCGAAGGTGATAGCCGTTCCCAAATCGTTCCGCTTCCTATCAGCGGGAATACGGAAACAATGCGCTTGAGTGAGGATTTGAAGAGGAAAGGTTACTGGGTGACGCCGGTAAGGCCGCCGACGGTTCCCCGCGGCGGGGAACGGCTGCGTGTATCGCTGACGTTTGACCATACGCCGGAAGTTCTGGACCGTTTTGCCGATGATATCAGTGATTCTTATGGGAAAGAGCGAAAGGATGCGCGCTAAAAATGGATAAACTAATAATCCGAAATAATTTTTCGCGAAACGCTGCCGAGTATGATGATTATGCTGCTGTTCAAAAGGAATGCGCTGAAAAATTGATAACTTCTGTCGGAGAAGACAAAAGTTTTGAGCGTATTCTTGAAATAGGATGCGGAACGGGTATCTATACCCAAATGCTGCGCGAGAAATTTCCCGACGCGTCAATAACCGCCGTGGATATATCTAAAGAAATGATAACCTTCGCGGAAAATAAATTGCGTGATGCCAAAACTGATTTTATTGTTGCCGACGGAGAGAAACTGGACTTTACGGAGAAATTTGATCTGATTACCTCAAACGTGAGTTTTCAATGGTTTGAGGATTTTGGCGGAACGCTTGCGTCTTTCTCCAGATTTCTTGCCGGCGGCGGCGAGCTGTGTTTTTCAATGTACGCACCGGATACTTTCGGAGAGTTCAAAGAAGTATTGAGGACGCACTTCGGAAGGCGGACATGGCTGAGTTCCAGCAGGTTTATCCCGCGTGATAAGACAAGAGCTCTTCTGGAAAAGCATTTCGGGGAAATAGAGATGGCAGAGGGGCTTTTTCCCGTGAATTTTGTTTCCCTCTGGGATTTTCTTCAGGATATAAAACGTTCAGGCAGCCGCGGGATAGGGCTGAGAAAAGGAATCTATCTGGGGCAGCACGCTATAAGAGCGATGGAGAAGACGTATATCGAGAAATTCAAAGGAATAACCGCCACGCACCACGTTTATTTTTGCAAAGCGAGGGTGTAGTAGGGGCGGGGTTCCCCCGCCCTGCAAAGAGCAGAGAGCAAATATGAAAACAAACGCTATATTCATAACAGGGACGGATACGGGTGTCGGAAAAACCGTGGTTACGGGGCTTCTTGCCCGGTTTTTAAGAGAGAAGGGCGTGAAAGTTGTCACTCAGAAGTGGGTTCAAACCGGATGCGGAGAAAATCAGGGAGATATTAGAACGCACATGCGCCTCATGGGTGAAGAACCGGCGCGTTTCAAAAAATTCCACTCCGACATGGTTCCGTATACACTGAAATTTCCGTCATCGCCGCATCTGGCGGCGGAGATGGAAGGAGTGAAAATTGACACCTCAAGAATAAAAAAGTCTTTTCGATGTCTCACGAAGGAATTTGATTGCGTGCTTGTTGAAGGCACCGGAGGGTTCATGACCCCGCTGAATGAGAGGACGGTAATGGCCGATATAGTGGAAGAGCTTAGTCCCAAGATTCTCGTGGTTGCCCAAAACAGGCTGGGGGCGATAAACCAAGCGGTGATGACTGTGGAAGCGTTGAGGAAAAGGGATCTCGGCGTAATCGGCATACTTTTTAACCGACTTTCAAAAGGGGGGGATGAACGTGTTCTTAAGGATAATACCTGGATTGTAAAAAAGATCACCGGAGAAGAAGTACTTGGAGAACTCAGTCACAGCAAGGATAAGGATGTTCTTTACAGGATGTTTTGTCCCATCGGCGAGAAAATATTTGAGAAACATATGGACGTAAAGCCGCGTAAGCGCCGGACGAAAGGTAAAAAGTGAAAAACGACCTGGTAGAGAGGGACCTGAAATGTCTTTGGCATCCGTATACCCAGACGAAAGATTGTGAGCTCTCCCCGCCGATACCGATAACTGCGGCGGAAGGGGTAAAACTGTATGACCGGGATGGTAAGTTCTATTACGACACCATTTCAAGCTGGTGGTGCAATGTTCACGGCCACGGACATCCGGCAATAAAAGCCGCCATAAAAAAACAGACGGATACACTGGGGCATGTTCTTTTTGCGGGGTTCACGCACGAGGGCGCGGTTGAGCTGGCGGAGCGGCTTGTTTCAATCACCACGCCGGGGCTGAAGCGTGTGTTTTATTCGGATAATGGATCCACGGCAGTGGAAACGGCGCTGAAGATGTCTGTTCAATACTGGCAGAATGTCGGCAAAAGCAAAAAAAACTCTTTTCTCGTGCTTGATATGGGCTACCACGGGGATACCGCGGGGGCAATGAGCGTGGGGGGAGAAGGCCTTTTTAATGAAAAGTTTAGAGCTCTCTGTTTTGAAACATTCAAAACGCCGACGCCTTATTGTTACCGTTGTCCGGTCGGAAGAAAAAAAGGCTCGTGCGCCCTGGAGTGTTTAATTCCGGCGGAAGATATATTGAAGGCCCATGTCGGAAGTATTGCCGCAGTTGTGGCAGAACCCGTTCTGATGGGCGCGGCCGGCATGATTGTTTATCCGCCGGAGTTTCTGAAAGGCCTTCGTGAACTTTCTCTGAAATACGGCGTGCACATGATAGCCGACGAAGTGGCGACAGGATTCGGCAGAACCGGAAAAATGTTCGCGTGCGAACACGCGGGAATAACCCCGGACTTCATGTGTCTTTCAAAAGGGATAACTTCGGGATGGCTCCCTCTCGGCGCCACGCTTACAACCGAAGATATATTTCAGGCGTTTTACGGCGACCACGGTGAGATGAAAACGTTTTATCACGGGCATACGTTTACCGCCAATCCTGTTGCGTGCGCGGCTGCGATAGCGAGTATTGATCTATTTAAAAAAGAAGATACGCTGACTTCAGTTGGAAAAATAGAAGCCGTTCTTGCGCCGTTTCTGGAAGAGATGTCGGCTCTTTCTATAGTCGGCGATGTTCGCGGAATAGGAACAGTAGCCGCGATAGAGCTGGTGAAAAACAAAGACACCAAAGAACGCTTCTCTCCGGGCGATCGCGTGGGCATGGAAATATACCGCATGGGCCTTGAGAGGAATTTGCTGCTGCGGCCGCTCGGCGATGTTGTTTATCTTTTTCTTCCTTTGTGCATAACGCGCAAGGAGTTGGACGATGTGCTTGAGAGGGTTACTTGTGTTCTTCATGATGCGGACAAGAAAGCAGCTGAAAAGAAAGTAGGTCACCTTTAAAGGTGACCTACTTTCT
>CAZGOZ010000064.1:1569-6054 GCA_964528025.1 uncultured Planctomycetia bacterium | reverse complement strand
AAATACTCGTGCGTGAAGGCGACAGCGTAAAAAAAGGAGATATCCTGGCATGGATGAGTTCTACGGAAAGAGCCGCTCTTTTAGATGCCGCGCTGGCGCAGGGCGAAGAAGCGGTAAAATACTGGCAGGATGTTTACAGGGCGTCGCCGCTGATTTCTCCGATTGACGGTGAAGTTATTGTTCGCGCGGTTGAACCCGGACAAACCGTAACCTCGGCAGACCCGGTATTGGTATTGTCAGACCGTCTGATCGTGAGCGCCCAGTTTGACGAAACCGACATCGGGCGGGTCAAAAAAGGCCAAGAGGCGATTATTACGCTGGATGCTTATCCCGAGGTAAAGATCATGGGCCTTGTTGATCATATTGCCTATGAGTCGCAGCTGGTAAACAACGTTACTATTTACGACGTGGATATCGCTCCGGAAAAAGTGCCGTCCTTTTTTAGGTCGGGCATGAGCGTGAACGTAGAGGTTATTGAGAATAGAAGAGAGAATATTCTGCTCATTCCCGTTGAAGCGGTGCGGCGAAACGAACAACGCGCATACGTGCTTCTGAAAAAGTTCAGCGAGAGCAAGCTGGAAGAACGTGACATTAAAGTCGGGTTGAGCGATGAAACCAATATTGAAATCGTCTCCGGGGTGTCGCTGAAAGATATGATTGTCATAGCGAGCAAAACGTATCTTTCCCGAAAAAAGCAAACAGGAACAAACCCTTTCATGCCGTCTCACAGAAGATAATGATGATCGAACTTAAGAGCATCTCCAAAACTTATAACAGGGGCGGCAAAGGAGCCGTGTTCGCGCTGAGAGACGTGTCGCTTTCTGTTGCGCCCGGTGAGTTTATCGCGATCATGGGGCCGTCCGGCTCAGGCAAATCAACTCTTCTGCACCTGCTGGGTTTTTTAGACAAACCCGATAAAGGGTCATACAAGATATTTGGCTCCGAGATCATGGAATTGTCTGACGATGAACTGGCTGTTCTGAGAAATCATCTGGCCGGATTCGTGTTCCAGCAGTTTCACCTGCTTCGCCGGGTAAGCGCGCTGGAGAATACAGAACTGCCCCTTATTTATGCGGGAAAAAAGGGAATGCGTCAGACGGCGAGCAACAGATTGAAAGAGGTGGGGCTTGCCGCGCGCGAGAAACACAAACCCAACGAATTGTCGGGGGGAGAGCAGCAGCGAGTCGCCATAGCGCGCGCTCTGGTAAACGATCCTGTGATAATTTTCGCCGACGAGCCAACGGGAAACCTTGATACAAAAAGCGAAAAAGAAATAATCGCTATTCTAAAATCGCTCAACGAGCAGGGCAAGACCATTATCATGGTCACGCACGAGCGGGAAATAGCGGAGTGCGCGAGCAGAATCATCACGGTAAGAGACGGCAAAATCGTTTCCGACGAAGTTCTGCATGAGCCGCCCGGCGCCAGGTTATCGCCCGGGGGCGATAAAATATCGCTTAAAGAGCTGATAAGCGATAAACATTCTTCTTTCAGCGGCATTGAATCGGCAGAACACGTTCGTCAATCATTCAGGGCTATTTTTTCTAACAAGGTGCGGTCTTTTCTTTCCATATTGGGGATATTGTTCGGAGTCGGAGCGGTAATCGCGATGATGGCGCTCGGCGAAGGGGCCAAAGAGTCAATTGAGGCGCGTCTCAAAACGCTGGGTTCAAATCTTCTTTCCATACAGGGCGGTTCCGCGAGAGTGCATGGCGTCTCGGGCGCGGCGGGCACAGTAACAAGGTTTACCCTTAGAGACGTTGAAGCGGTAAGGGATATTAGATCCGTGGTTCGGAGAGCAAGCGGTGTAGTGAACGGAAGCGGGCAGATCGTATACAGAAACGCGAATTGGAATACGCGTATTTACGGAACCGGTTACGATTACGGCGCAATGCGCGCTATTGTTCCCGAGATTGGCAGATGGTTTACGGAAGACGAGATAGCGCGCCGGGAAAAAGTCGCCATTTTAGGGTTAACGGTTATAAATAAACTTTTTGGAGGGCAAAACCCCGTCGGCCAAACAATAAAGATAAACCGCATCAACTTTAAAATCATAGGCGTCGCTCCCGAAAAAGGAGCAACCGGTCACCGCGATCAGGATGACGTCGTGTACATCCCGGTAACAACCGCCATGTATCGCGTATTCGGAAAAGATTATCTTGATAGTTTTTACGTGGAGATAGGGGAAGCGGAACAGATTAAAGAAGGCCAAAAAAAGATTCGTCAGTTGATCATAAAACGCCACCGGTTATCCGGCAAAGGCGACGACCCGTTTCATATACGCGACATGAGTGAAGTGCAAGAGATGCTGAGCGCAACTACCAATACGATGAGCCTTTTGTTGGGATGCATCGCGGCAATATCGCTCGTGGTCGGAGGCATCGGCATCATGAATATCATGCTCGTGTCCGTAACCGAACGCACGCGGGAAATAGGCCTGCGCAAGGCCCTGGGAGCCCGAAGCGGAGATATCATGACGCAGTTTTTAATAGAATCAGTGGTAATGACGTTCAGCGGCGGTTTGTTAGGTATAGTTCTCGGAACATCCATCGCAGTAATTTTGTCGGTCTTCGCCGGATGGGCAACAAAGGTTTCTATAAGCAGTGTGGTTTTGGCGACAACATTTTCAGTAATAATAGGCATAGGCTTCGGCCTATGGCCCGCCCGAAAAGCCGCCCAACTAAACCCCATAGAAGCTTTGCGATACGAATAAACTTCCGTTCCGGGAACGGCATGGCCGTTCCCGGAACGGAACAACATAAGTACTGTCATCCCCGTGAAAACGGGGATCCACTTAGATGTCATCCTGAGGCGAAGCCGAAGGATCTAATGACGACCGGAACAACAACATGAAACAAGACATAAAAAACCTAACACTTAACGAACTCAAAGCGGCAGTCACCGCGATGGGCGAACCCGCGCACCGGGCTCAGCAGATATTCTCGTGGCTTTACGGCAAAAATGCCGATTCCTTCGGCATGATGACCAACCTTCCGCGGCGGTTCATCTCGCGGCTGGAAAAAAAGTTCACCGTTGCGCCGCTTGAATGCGAAAAACGCTTGCGCGCAAAAGACGGCACCGAAAAATTCCTCTGGCGTCTTGAAGACGGCAAGCACGTTGAAACCGTGCTCATTAAACACGGCAAACGTAAAACCCTGTGCCTTTCTACGCAAGTGGGGTGCCGGTTCAGGTGCCCGTTCTGCGCGAGCGGAGCCATGGGTTTTTCGCGGAACCTCACCGTGTCTGAAATAGTCGGGCAACTGCTTTCCGCGCAAAAACTCACTGCCGAGCGCGTGACGAACGTGGTGTTCATGGGCATCGGGGAACCGCTTGACAATTACGATAATCTCGTCAGATCCATTTTTATCATCAACTCGCCCCAAGGTCCGGCTATCGGCGCGCGCCGCATAACAGTATCCACGTGCGGTATCACCCCGGGCATACTCAAACTCAAAGATATCGGCCTGCAGGTGGAGCTTGCCGTGTCACTGCACGCGGCAAATAACGAGCTCCGTAACGAGCTTGTTCCCATTAACCGAAAATATCCGTTAAGAAAACTTATCGACGCCTGCAAAGAATATCATAAAAAAACCAAAAGAATAATCACCATTGAATACACTCTCATCCCCGGTAAAAACGATTCAAACGGCGACGCCGATAAACTCGCGCGCATAGCGCATGAAATAAACGCCAAGGTAAACCTTATCGCATGCAACCCGTCCGATAGCGCGGCGTCTGCGGCGCCGGATAAAGACGCCCTCAGACCGTTCGCGTCGCGGCTGCGTTCAAAAAAAGTTAATGTCACCTGCAGAAAACCGCGCGGTGACGACATATTCGCGGCATGCGGCCAGCTTGCGGGAAGGCAATCATGAAATACAAACTTATAATTTTTGATATAGACGGCACTATCACGCGTCATGTTTCAAGCTGGCGATACGTGCACGAAAAACTCGGCCTCTGGGACGTTCTGGCTAAAAAATATCAGGAACAATTCCTCGCGGGAAAAATAAGCTACCGCAGATTCTGCGAACTTGATGCCGCGCACTGGAAAGGCCTTGAAGTAAAAAAACTCAAAAAAGTATTTCAGGGCGTTAAATATTCAAAAAACGCCCGACGTGCGATACAAAAACTAAAAAAAGCCGGGTTCAAACTGGCCGCGGTTTCCACGGGCCTGCAGTTCATAACGGAACGCATCAAAGAAGAACTCGGGTTTGATCACGTCATGGGCAACCGCCTAAACACATATCGCGGCCGCTTAACGGGCGGGGTCACGATAAACATCGGCTACGGCGCAAAAGACAAAACCGTTCGCGCAATCTTAAAACGTCTGCACATAACACCACACCAGACAATAGCCGTAGGCGACAGCGACGGCGATCTCCCCATGATAAAACTAGCCGGATACTCAATAGCCTTCAATTCCACCAGCGATAAACTCTCCAAACTAGTAAACTACAACTGCCGCACCCAAGACTTCATGGAAGT
>CAZGOZ010000064.1:0-1469 GCA_964528025.1 uncultured Planctomycetia bacterium | reverse complement strand
AATCCGTAGGACACCTTTTAAGGTACCCCCTAATATGGTATAATTATCACTATCATTAGGCGGAAGGGACTGTCCCTTTAGGGACTGTCCCCATCCCCCAAGTCTAAATTCCCACGAAAGGGCGGGATGAAGGGTAAGATCTACTCAATATTCGTTCTGGGAATCATCTGCGAGACAATGCCGTATGTCTTTGTAGCATGGCCGCTTCTTTTCTTTTTCATGGTGCCGATTTTCTACCTATTATTCCAAGACAGCCACAAAAGGGTGCTTAAGCGGCGCCATTACTGCGCATTAGCCGTCACGGGCAGTGCTATAGTGATGCTTCCCGTGGTATTTTACAATATTCCGACATATATTACGGGCATAGTCGTTAGCACATTTCTTTTTTGTCTTTTTTATCTGTTCGCGCGTTCGCTTCTTCGTTTTTTTGATAATCGCCCAATTGCTATGTTTATCCCGCCTTTTCTCTGGGTAGGGATATGCCTTCTGTTTAATTTTAGGTCGTTTTCTGCGGCTGTGCTTGATGTCGGCGTGCAGATGCCGGCAGTCGTGCCTTTAATTTGGTGGGTAGGCAGTATAGGCATAACTTTTTTGATAGTTCTTTTCAACAGCGCAGTTGCATATTTTTTGTTCCGAAAAAGTAAACCGGCATTGGCGTTGGCAGTGGGCATACTACTGGTTTTCACGGCATGTTTTGTTTATACTCGCGTAAAAACCCCGGCAGACTTTGAAAACGGCAAAGAACCGTTCAAAGTAGCGGTTCTTCAGGGTAATTTTACCGAATCATGGTACTGGCTCCAGAAAAACCCCTACATGGTGCTTGAAAGATACGATATCCTTACATTAACCGCAGCAAAAAAGAATCCCGATCTTATCGTCTGGCCGGAATACGCCCTGCCGATAGATTTTATAAACTACACCCCGACAATACGCAAGACCGTGAAAGAAGTTGTCGCCGATAGCTCAACACCGGTTCTCATGGGCTCTATCTTATTCAACGAAGACACGGGATTTCACGAAGATTGCGCCTTATTGCTTGACAAAGAAGGGGTTATGACCGATTATTATTCTTCGGTACAGCCGGCGCCATTTAACCAATTCGCCATGGGCAGCACCCGGCCACTTAAGCCCCTTAAGGGCAACCTGGGCGTATTCGTATGCTGGGAAGAGCTCAACAGCTCCGTGGCAAGAAACTTGGCGAACAACGGCGCGCAGTATTTTGTAACACTTTCAAATGACCAAAACCTTGATTTCACGTGGTTTCATAGATATGCGGCTCTATTTTCACGAGCGCGAGCAGCCGAGAACATGAGATACCTAGCCAGGTCCGCGAACACGGGTATAACGCAAATAATAGACCCCTTCGGCCGAGTAATAGCAAAACTCCCCCCCGAAAAAAGCGCGTTCCTAGTAGGCGACATGTATCCCGTTACCAATAAAACATTTTACACGCGGCACGGCAACATGAT
>CAZGOZ010000063.1:0-6129 GCA_964528025.1 uncultured Planctomycetia bacterium | reverse complement strand
TCCCACAAGAATTCGTTTACCTTATGCTGAAGGCATAGCGTGCCGCACATTGTCTGCGCGTCAAACTCGCCTGAGGCGATAAGATTCATTACACTCCAGTAGCGATCACTCTGCCATATCTCTTTAAACGATTGCTCCGCTATATTGCCCATGTGAAATCGGCTGTATTTCTCGTTAAACAGCATTCCGCACGGGGCGACAAGGCCGGAACCGGAAAGCTGCAGGATAAAAGGAGCGCCGTAACAACTTTTATATTTTCGCTCGCCCTTACTTAAGATCTTGGACCACTTGGCCTTAACGAGATACCGTTCCGTGGAACATGCCTCGGCCTCTTTCAGAATATCCGTTAAACCGAAATAGCTGTCATAATTAACCCCAAGCGTTCCGTTCTCATCGTCACTGCAATGCTTGATGATGAAATAATCTACTCCCAGCTCTCTCCCGAGCTTCACGAGCGGCATGATCTGATCAGCAAACGCGGGTAAAAGCACCATTTGAAGACCGATCGTAACCGCAAGATTATTCTTTCTCTTAATCTCCACGCTTTTTTTAATCGTCGCGCGCACCTTATCAAAACACGACTCATCACACCCCATTATCTCGGCATAACGATATTTTTCGGCGGCTGAAACATTGAATCTTAGATACGTTAACGCGGGCAGTATATCCTCCAACCGGTCATCTTTTAATAAATAACCGTTTGTTCCCAACGCCATGTCCAGACCGTTTTCTTTTCCCCGCAGTATCGCGTCATACAGGTGGGGCGAACATGTGCTCTCACCGTCACTGACAAAACTCACTGCCTTAACACCAATTTCCGCCGCGTCATCCAAAAACCTAAAGATTACATCACGCGTCATATTTTTTTCATCATTGGCCTGCAATTGTCCGTAACAATAACTGCACCTGTAGGTACATCGCCTGGTCAAAGAACAATCAACCGTAACCGGCGCTATCCTTTCGCCGGCAAGCCATGCTTTTACACGCTCGTCGTGCCACATGAGTTTGTGACCATCAAGCACGAGAGAGTTCATTGTTTTAGTTTGTTCGGTCATATAAAATTCACATGTTTAGGGGGATTTTTAATCTCCCAAAGATACCTGTTTATCTCGTCCATCCGGCAGTTCACTCTGCATTTCGCGGCGTCAAGATCGTTCTCAACCCACTGCAGAGACCTCTGCCGTTTTTCGCCTTCCCAGATTTCCTGAAAAGTATTATCGTTAATATTCCCGTACAGAAACCTCTCATCACCGAGATACACGCTGCAGCCCCAAACTTCTCCGCCTGCGTCTATATATGACCAAAAAGGAAGGGCTCGACAATGCTCGTAAGTCCGTGTTCCTTCATCCCATTTTTCCATCGCGCGCTTTCTAAAAATAATGTCAAATTTTGCTGTCTTTAACGTTTCCAGTTCTTCTGTAAGGCGCTGTTCGTCCCCATCGGCGTAACGCACGGAATCATACTGCCTGGTTCTGCTCTGCGGATGCTGTGAATACGGTTTCACCACAAAATAGTCCATTCCTATTTCTCTTGCGCGCCTTGCCAGAGCTGTCACCTCTCCCCGATTTTCCGGCAAAAGTAAAAGCTGTATGCCCAAAGCGCAATCATACCCATTCCGGTCGCGGACTTTTGCCGCGTATGACATGTTTTCTATAACACGGTCAAGATCTCCGGGGTCCGCTCCATGTATCTTCGCGTAGGTCTGGGGCATTGCCGCATCAACACTCGCCTTGACCCAGTCAGCGGCCTCCAGAACACCTTCGGCATCTTCTTTTCCGAATAACACGCCGTTTGTCGTCACCGCCGCGCTCAGCCCAGCATCTTTAGCGCAACGCACAAGACGCGTCATGTCCTTGTGCAAAAAAGGTTCTCCCTCACCGGCGAACATGACGCTTTTCACGCCGAGTTTACTCATTTCTGAAAGCCGCGTCTTCAAAAGACCGGTATCCAGTTGTCGCGGACGATAATCCATGAAATCCAGACCGCAATACACGCAACGGTGATTACAAGCGCCCGTGGGGCTTATTTCCGCATATATCGGATAAATCCTCTCCCCCCGCATCCAGTCATGGACACGCGACACGTGATACGCAAGTTTATGGCTATCTATTTTAAATTTATCCATTACCCTGTTTCTTGTCTGTAATCGCATCCACCAGCGAATGGCAGACAGCGAGATGCGTTATTTCCACATGGCCGTAACTCGGCGACGGCGCGTAAAAATTTATATCCCCGGCTGTTCGTAGAGGATTATCCCCTTTGAATCCGGAAAGCGTTATGACTTTCAGGCCTTTCTCACGCGCGGAAGACACCCCGCGCAGTATATTTTCGGAACATCCGGAAGAGCTGATTGCGATCAGAACGTCTCCCTGATCGGCAAACATGCCTATCGGCTTTTCAAAAACGCGGCTGTACCCGTAATCATTCCCGACACACGTCAGGAGCGAACTGTCGTTAAAAGCAAGCGCGCGCACACCCGCGTTCTTCCAGAGATCAACTGCGATATGACTCGCGATAGAAGCGCTTCCGCCGTTGCCGATAAACAAAAGTTTTCCGCCGCGAGCGGAACGGTCTAAGAAGAGTTGCGCGGTTTCGGCAAGGGCCTCCTCAATTTCATACGGCCTTCCATCGGCAAAAGTGGCGGTGACTCCGTCAAACGTATCCTTTAAGATTCCGAAATATTCTTTCTTATTAGTTTTCATTTTAGCAACCTCGTAATGAATTTCATTAAATCCACTGAACTGACGGGTTCCCTGTTACAAACTATCTGAACCGCCAAAGACCCGGCCGCGTTACCGATAAACGAGACCATATCCTGGGGCATCCCTGCGGCAAAACACGGCGCAACAAAAGCGAAAAAGGCGTCTCCCGCCCCGATAGCATCAACAACCCGGTATGCAAAGGCCGGGGTTTCGTGAAACCCGTCCTTATCCGAATAACTTAAAGAACCGTGCGGGCCGCGCGTTGCGATGATATTCCCGCACTCCATTTGCTGATACACTTTCTTGGCAAGCACATGAAGATCGCCGGATCTGTCGCCCGCGGCAAAACGCAGTTCCATCTTGTCCACGCATACGCAGTCCGCGCGGGGATATTTCGTCACGAGATTAAACCCAATGTTCGCGCTGTTTGCCTGAACATTCAGGGCAAGATACACGGATTTTGAACAGATAAAATCAATAATACGCTTTGTCAACAGACCATGTCCGAAATCGGAGACAACGACAAGATCGTATCCCTCTATTTTTTCTTCAAGATATTTTAGTATCCGGGTTTCCTCCCGTTCATCAATGTCGCCCTCTTTCATGTAACATATCTGGAACAGCTTTCTGTTTACGTTTCTTTCCACAAATCTCCGTTTAACAAGCGTCTCCGCATCGGGGCGATAGAAAAAAACAGGATTAATGTTGGGACTCAAACGGGTCCCGATAAAATCCCGGAAAGAAAATTTTTCCCCCAGCACCGTTATAAGATCCACTTCCCCGCACAGACCCGCGACGTTATTCGCCGTTGCAAGAACCCCGCCGGCGAATGTCTCCTCCGACGCATACTTATTAACGACCAGATGCTCCTTGGACGATTTGCCCATCGGATCGCAGTAATGATACTGATCAATAATGGCGTCCCCTATCACAAGAACTTTCATCTTCTTAAGGTCGCGTAATCTTGCCCCTATGTCATCGGCGGAATATTTTCCGCCGATAGAATGCAAATACGCGGCGGTTTCCGGCGAAAACACGTCAAAATACTCGTTGATTAGCCGGGAAGAACTGAACGTAATCTCATCGGTAAAAGAAAGCTCTCCGCCCCCGGATCTCACGGCTTCTTCCTCTTCATTTATCTTGCCGGTTATGTCTTTTTCCTTTTCCTTATAATCCGCTCCCTTTACGTAGACATCCGGCTGCAGCGCCTTAATGCATTCAACGGCAGTGGGAGAATTGACAATACAGACATGATCAACAACCGCAAGAGAGGCTACCGCTTCGGCTCTTAAAAACTCGTTGAAAACGGGCCTGCCGGGGCCTCTCTTGACGTGTTTATCCGCCGTGACAGTAACAACAAGCACATCACCTTTTTCTTTGGCGAGATTAAAATGCCTTATATGCCCCAGATGCATGAGATCAAAAACACCGTGGCACTGGACGATCTTTTTTTGCGAGTTCTTTTTCAGGCCGGCTATAGTAGCGGCAAGCTCATCCACTGTTTTTATCTTGTCCATGGTCTTTTGCTTCATAATCACTCCACTCCCAGGTATTCAAACCATTCTTTTGTCGCGTCTTGAATCTTTTCCGGCGTCCACACCGGAGCGTCTTTCCAATGGTCTATCTGTTCAAGAACCATCCGGACACCTTCCGGAAACGTTACCTGCGGACGCCATCCAAGCGCGGCTCCAATCCTCGTTATATCCGCCCACGTGCATTCCGGCTCACCCGGCCTTTTTGGGACAGGAACTGTCTCCCCGCCAAGTAAAGAGATCAGAGTATTCACGCTTTCGGGTTTTCCGGATCCCACGTTAAATATTCCGTTCTTTATTTCGGAAAACCCGGCCTTCATGAACGCTTCCGCGACGTCCGTCACATAAACAAAATCTCGTTTCTGCGTTCCGTCACCCACGACCGTAAAGGGTTTCCCTTTAAGTTTCTGAGCCAGAAAAACTCCGAACACCGCCCCGTAAGCGCCCGCTGTTCTGGCGCGCGGACCGTAAACATTGAAAAGGCGCAACGAAACGGCATGAATACCGTATAACTCTGCCCAGTGGAGAACCGTTTCTTCTCCCAGACGCTTTGTAAGAGCGTAAGGATACATTGGGTGCATGGGCGCTTTTTCCGGTGTGGGATAAAACTCATCCGATGGAACCCCGTAACAGGAAGAAGACGCTGAATATATTATTTTCAGGACACCGGCAAGCCGGGCCGCCTCAACAACATTCATCGTTCCGAGAACATTGGTTCTGTAATAGTCACGGGGTCTGACAACCGAAGGAACAATATCGGCAAGCGCTGCTAAGTGGAATACCGCGTTTTTTTCTTCAAAATGCGGCGCGACAGCGTCAAAATCCGCAACGTCCGCTTCAATAAGCCGAATCTGATCCTTTACGCGCGCAAGATTATCGCGATTGCCGGTTGCAAAATTGTCAATCACGGTAACCTCATGCCCTGTATCAACCAGTCGGTCAACAAGATGCGAGCCGATAAAACCGGCGCCCCCCGTTACCAGAACCTTCTTACTCACAAAAAACACTCCTTTTTGCGGGGTTTCTTTCTTTCAAGAGCCCCAAAAGATAATCACCATAACTTGTTTTTATTTCTTCACCAAGAGTTTTCAATTGCTCCCGGTCTATATATCCCATTCTATAGGCAACTTCCTCAATACACCCTATTTTAAGCCCCTGCCTTTCCTCTATGGTCTTAATGAAGACCGATGCGTCTATAAGCGAGTCATATGTCCCGGTATCCAGCCAGGCATAGCCGCGGCTCAAAACCTTTACCGTCAATCGCCCGTCCCTGAGATAGGCGTTGTTCACATCCGTAATCTCCAGTTCCCCCCTTGCGGAAGGCTTGAGCCCCTTCGCGATCGTCGCCACGCTATTGTCATAAATGTAGAGGCCTGTCGCTACCCAGTTAGATTTGGGGTTTGCGGGTTTTTCCTCAATTGATAAAACATTAAAATTTTCATCAAAGTCAATCACACCGTATCGCTCCGGATCTTTCACGTAATAACCGAAAATAACGGCGCCATCCTTAAGAGATGCCGCTTTTTTCAAGAGATTAGGCAGTTCATGCCCGTACAATATATTGTCTCCGAGGATCAGGCTGACACTATCACTGCCGATAAAGTCCTCGCCCAGAATAAACGCCTCGGCAATACCGCGCGGGGCGTCCTGAACAATATAAGAAAGGTTTATTCCCAGTTTCCCCCCCGAACCGAGCAATGCCTTAAAACGCGGGGTGTCTTCCGGCGTGGAGATTATCAAAATGTCTTTTATACCCGCGAGCATTAAAACGGACAGCGAATAATAAATAAGGGGTTTGTCGTATACCGGCAGCAGCTGCTTACAAACACCCTTTGTAATCGGATAAAGCCGGGTTGCTTTCCCTCCCGCAAGAACTATGCCCTTCATTCCGTTCC
>CAZGOZ010000062.1:0-6234 GCA_964528025.1 uncultured Planctomycetia bacterium | reverse complement strand
ACAATGACCAAGATACAATAATCAAACAGGAGAAAACATTGTTTGGTTATTGGTGTTTGGATATTATTTGTATCTTGTATCTTGGTTATTGGTTATTTCGTATTGGGGGCAAATGAGTGGACTCGGGGGGCGGGGCGTGATAATATATATCGCGAATTATGTATAACCTTAAAAAATCCATTCGTCTGGTTGTTTCACTCGTTTTGTTCGGGGGTGCTTCCGTTTTGGTTTTTCAACCCGCCGCCTACTCTTCTACTCCCCGGCTTGGGGTGTGGGTGAGTGTATTTACCGAAGAAAGGGTGCTTGATTCAAAAGAAAACGTTAACCGTCTTATTGAAACCTGCAAGAAGTGCGGTATAGATGATATTTATCTTCAGGTTTACAGAAGTGATACGGCCCGTTTTGATTCCTCGCTGACCGACAACACGCCCTACACGGATCTGTTATCAAGAACAGGCATTGACACTCTTAAGTATCTTCTTAGCGAAGCGAAACAAAACGATTTGGAAGTTCACGCATGGCTAAACGTTCTCAGTATAGCCCAGAACGCGGATGCCAACATTCTGACAAAACTCGGTAACGACGTCCTCGTAACAGACCAACACGGGAGAACCCCCCTGCGAAAGAACTCAAAAGATAACTTGGACAAATACTATATCCGTGAAAATCAGCTCTTTCTTGACCCGGGCAACACAAAAGTGCGGCGGTATATCGTGGACCTGGCAGAGGAACTCGCGCGAAAATATCCCGGTTTTGCTGGCGTACATCTTGATTATGTGCGGTATCCGAGCGCCGTACCCTCCATCCCGGATTCAAGATTCACTTCCCACGGCCTGAGTTACGGCTACAATACTGCCAGCACCGATAATTTCAAAAAAGCTACAGGTCTTGACGTCGGAACGATGAATCATTCTCCCGATAATTCTCTGCTCTGGGACAACTGGCGCAGAGATCAGGTAACCGCGCTTGTTAGAGACGTTTCCGAGCGTCTGCATGCAATGTCCCCCGACATGAAAATATCCTGCGCGGTGGGGCCTTCAGCGGAAACATCGTATTTGATGACTTTTCAGGACTGGACGGAATGGCTGAGAAAAGATTACGTTGATTATATTGTCGCCATGAATTACACCAAGGATCTGAATCTTCTAAAGATTCGTTCTGCTTCACTGCTCGTGCCGGAGTTCAGCCAAAAAGTGCATATCGGGGTGGGTCCGTTTCTCATGAAAGACCGTCCGGAGATGTTCATGGAACAGTTTAAAACACTCCGTCAGTCCTCGCCGGCAGGAATAGTTATCTTCTCTTATGATGAAATTTCCGGAGACAAAGAAATACAGCGGTTTTTATCAAGCGCGCATTAAGCCATAGCAGCTTTCCTTAAACGATTCATTACCGCAAGACCCAGCCCTTTCTCGCAAATGGCTTCCGTCACTATAATATCGGCGCCTTCTGAGTCAAACTCCCGCAGTATATGAAAAAGCCGGGAAGCGCATGTCTTACCGTCACCGCGCGAACCCAGAATCTTTACGTTGAGTCCGCTATATTTTTCCGCATGTTCCGTGGTTGAGATAACTCCCACGGATTGGTTTTGTTTTTCCGTTTCCGAGGCTACAGCCAAAACCTTATCCGCCTGTTGCGGACCCTCTTCAACGATTATTACTTTAGCTCTCGGCGAATAATGCCGCGGATATTTCCCGGGCGAATTTACCGCATTTTCTTCGGCGCTAACCACTTTCGTGCCTTTTAAAATATCGCGTAATTTTTCCATATCAATGCCGCCCGGGCGAAGCACAGCAACTTGCCCGCGAGAAAATTCCACCACGGTTGATTCTATGCCAATTTCTGTTGCGCCTCCATCCAAAATCATATCAATCCTGCCGTGAAGATCATCCATAACATGCTGCGCCCGCGTCGGTGAAGGCCCGCCGAACATGTTCGCCGACGGCGCGGCAACTGGCACTCCCGCGGCGGCGATAAGCCGGGCGGCAACCGCGCCGGACGGCATGCGCACGGCAACAGTATCAAGCCCGGATGTAACAATGTCGGGCAATATATCCGTTTTTTCAAGAACCATCGTCAGCGGACCCGGCCAGAGAAGCTGCCCGAGTTTCAGGGCCTCCGGCGGAATCTCCCGTGCAAGGGAACTCAAATCATCCAGCCTGGAAATGTGAACGATCATGGGGTCGTCAAGCGGACGCTGTTTCGCCCCGAATATCTTCGCGACAGCCTCGGCCCGAAGCGCGTTCGCCCCGAGCCCGTAAACGGTCTCCGTCGGAAAAGCGACAAGCCCCCCGCCCCGCAAGACACCGGCCGCCTCGTCAATTATATCGGAATCAATATCCAGGGGGTTTATTTTTAATATGCGGGTGTTCATAATAAATTAAAAATGGAAATAAAAAACGTAGGGGCGGGCCTTGTGCCCGCCCGAAACGATGGGAAACAGGGCACCCACAAGGGGTGCCCCTACGAATTCTTACAATTTCTTCCCGGTCAAGATCTCGTATGCCTGCAGATACTTCTCCGACGTCTTCTGCACGATATCCTCGGGGAGTTCGGGAGCGGGCGGCATTTTATCCCATCCAATGTTCTCCAGATAATCTCTCACGAATTGTTTATCAAAACTTTTTTGCGGATATCCCGGACTGTAGTCATTCTTCGGCCAGAACCTTGAAGAATCCGGAGTAAAAACCTCGTCCATCAGGATTATTTTTTCCTGAACAATACCGAATTCAAGCTTCGTGTCCGCGATGATAATTCCTTTTGATTCCGCGAATGTTCTCGCTTTTTCATAAGCGTCAATGGTCTTTCTTTTCAGAAAATTAAACACGTCTTTTCCAACGTTGTTTTTCAATTCCGTCTCCGAAATATTCATGTCATGTCCCGATTCGGCTTTTGTGGAAGGCGTGAATATCGGTTCGGGTAATTTATCCGACTGCCGCAGCCCTTTCGGAAGTTTTGTGCCGCAAACGGCGCCTGTCGCGCGGTAATCTTTCCATGCGGAACCTGAAATATACCCCCTGACCACGCATTCAGCAAGAATCGGCTCGGCCTTCACTACAAGCATTGACCGTCCCGAAAGTATTTCACGATATTTCGCTAACGCCGGATGGGCGCTCACTATCTCGTCAATATCGGCGGTTACCATGTGATTCTCCGCTACGTTTTTCAGAAAATCAAACCAGAAAGCGGAAAGCATGTTAAGAACACATCCTTTTTGCGGAATACCGTTGGGCATCACGACATCAAACGCCGATATCCTGTCGGAAGCCACAAAAAGCAGTTCCTTCTCCAAATCATAGACATTTCTGACTTTCCCCTTCTTAAGAAGCGGAATATCAGGCAAATCTAACGACAACAAGGGTTTTGTCTCCATTATAAGTTCACTCTCCTTTTTACATCCGGTTTTTTATTTTTGGTCTTTTTCAAGAACAGACGGCAAGACATAATCGCCGTGCTCCCGGCGGTATTCTTTAAGGCGTTTTTCCTGATCGTCCAGTGCTTTCATCAGAATATGCGGCGTATCAAAAACCTTGGTATGGTATATTTTCCGTATTCTTTCAATCTTAGCTATGTTTTCGGGAATACGCAGCTTGAACTGATCCTCATATTCCTCCAAACTATAATCCTTGTTTAAAACTTTCTTAAACAACTCTGCAAGATCAGAATATGCCGGGATATATCCTATCGGGGTCTTGATTGCATCCGTTTCGCCATTGACACGCAACTCCATCCATTTAAGCCATACGTGTTTATCCGTGATTCCGTTCAGATACTTGCCGTCTTTTCCCTTGAGGAAATAATTCACGCAAAAAATCAACGGCGGATTCTCCATCCCCTTGACTATGTCCAGATTATTTTGTATATACCGCCCTATGGGTAGTGAAAGAAAATCCAGATTAGCCATGAGATTGAATGCTCTTACTCCTTCGGCTCCGAGCGTGGCGGCAGTAGTCTCCGACTCAATCGTAGCTCCCTGCGTCAGAATTCCATGCGCCCAATCAAAGGACTGATGAACGGGAACACTCGTATCAGAATCCCGGCCGCCGTATATCACAGCGCCAATCTTGACCCCTTCCGGGTTTTCCAGATTATCATCACAATTTTTGAGATCTTTCAGGCGGATAGTATAACGCGCGTTCTTGTGCGCAACATCCACTTCCTTATCGTCCGGCCCTTTTTTTCCCGGCATCCATTCCCCAGCAAAATTAACTCCTTTTTTCGGATCCGGCCGGCCGTCGCTCAGCCATCTCGGGTTATTATCTTCATTAACCAGCACGTTTGAGAAAATAACCTCGCCGGGAACTGTAAGCGCCTCGTATATTGACGGATCGTTCTTCTCATTAACGTCTCTTATAATCCCAAATATTCCCCGTTCCACATTGACCGCGCGAATCTCCTCGCCGATACGCCGGAGATAGGCAATATCGTCACCGATTATCTTTTCGCCTTCCAGCATGGCGGTAGCCGTTTTCCCGCAGGCGCTCGGGAAAGACCCCGTGAAATAAGTTACGCGTTTACCTTGAGGCCCCTCAACACCCATCACAAACATGTGTTCCGTGAGCCATCCTTCTTCGGATGCCCGCTTGATAGCCAATCGCATCGCCAGTTTCTTGAGACCTACCGTATTTCCCGCATACTGGGTATTTATGCTGTAAACCATCTCTTCTTCCAGATCTATATAGACACGGCGGTTTGCTACATCGCTGCTGACCCCGCTTTTCAGAACGCCGGCTGAATGCAGAAATCGGAAAAATTTTCCGTTTGTTCCGGTTTTTTGGAATTGTTCATACCCGTTACGGTACAGTATGTCCTCCGAATGCGCGACATAGGCGGAATCCGTTATCTGAACGGCTGGAATAGAAAACTCCGAATCCACGGGCCCCAGGCAGAAAAAACAGACATACATCTCTTTGCCGGCCATCGCGTTTTTGAAAAGAGCGCGTACCTCGTTCAGGCCCTTTTCCCTGTCTTCACTCTTTATATCCGAACCAAGAACTTCGTCAGGTCTTAGCAAATATTTCGTGTTGGCCTTATCCCTGCCCTGGTCATAATATCCGTCCAAATGCATCGTATGACCCTTTATCTTCAGAGCTCTCTCCTCACCGTTCAAAATGGATTTTTGTCGGATGTATTCAATATCCGCCGGCGCGTCAGTCCTGACAAAGATTGATGCCGGGTTGCAAAGCTTCGTGCACTCAGCTATAAACCGGTGTAATTCCGGGGATTTGATATCCATCAGTTTCTTAAAATTCTCTTTTCCGCACTTTTTTTCAAGTATTTTCATTTTATCCTCTTCCATGTAGACAGTTTGCTCCCTTCAAAGTCCCTATCGGGACTATATATGTTATAATACACGGGTTACGATGTCAACTCCGCCTGTCATCCCCATGACAATGGGGATCCAAAATAGGATGGCCCAGATGGATTCCCGCTTCCGCCCCTCGGCTTCGCTCGGGACAGGCGGGAATGACAGAGAGGGCGGGCACAAGGCCCGCCCCTACGAATTTTATGCACCTTATTGAATACGACCATTTGAACCCGGAAGAGACGATTGCTCTGGACGCGTTTCTTCTGATGAAGGCCGAATCAGGCGCGCTTGGTGAAACTTTGCGCTTCTGGAACGCAGAAGAATATTTCGTGGTTCTGGGACGCTCCGGTAAGATTGCGGAAGAATGCCATGTTGAGAGATGCCGGCGAAATGGCGTAAAGATTATCCGCCGCTCCTCGGGAGGCGGCACGATACTCCAGGGTCCTGGATGCCTCAATTATTCGCTAATTCTTTCCTATAAAGGGGATACGTCATATAACAACGTTCGTTCTTCTTATCGGCATATCCTTTCCGCTATAACAGACGAGTTCGGAAAAAACGGATACAACCTTGAGTTTTACCCTCTGTCGGATCTTGCCATAGGCGGCAAAAAAATATCGGGGAACGCTCAGGCGCGTAAACGCCGATATTTTCTCCATCACGGCACTTTTCTGTTCGGGTTTGACCTGGATAAGGTAAGCTTCTACCTCAAGCATCCCCCAAAAGAGCCCGAGTATCGCCGGGCCCGCACACACGGTGATTTTCTCACCAATATTCCGTCCACGCCCGCCGCATTGTCAAAAATTATCAAAAAAACATTTCTTCCGTCCGCCGCTCCGGTATGGCGTCCCGATGCAGACGACCTCGTAGCCTTACGTAAGCTTGCGGTGGAGAAATACGCCGATCTTGCGTAACAACGCCGTAGGGGC
>CAZGOZ010000061.1:4761-6382 GCA_964528025.1 uncultured Planctomycetia bacterium | reverse complement strand
GCTATAGTGTTTGGGGGTTCGGGATTTTTAGGCAGTTATGTGGCGGATAGCCTTTCCGAAAAGGGTTATGAAGTAACCGTTTTTGATGCCAGGCAGTCGCCGCATATAAAGCCGGGTCAGACAATGATAACGGGCGACGTGCTGGACGCGGATGCCGTTAAGCAAGCGGTTCGCGGGGCTTCAGTCGTTTATAATTTCGCGGGTATCGCCGACATAGACGAGGCCAGCGAAAAACCGATTGAGACCATTCGGCAGAATATACTGGGTAACGCGCATATACTTGAAGCCGTGAAAGACGCCGGTATCAAGCGCTATGTGTTTGCCTCAACGGTTTACGTATATTCGGATGCCGGATCCTTTTATAAAAGCAGCAAGCAGGCCTGCGAACTTTATATAGAGGACTATTCAAAAAAATATGGTATTCCTTATACGATTCTGCGGTATGGGTCTTTGTATGGACCGCGTTCCAACGAGTCCAACCCGCTGCATGCGCTTTTAAAAGACGCGTTAGTGAACAAAAAGATCTCCTACTGGGGAAACGGCGGCGAAATACGCGAATATATCCATGTTGAGGATGCCGCGCGCTGTTCAGTAGAAATACTGGATGAGAATTTTATCAACCAAAACGTTATAATCGCCGGCCATCATCCGATAAAATCAAAAGAACTTCTGGTCATGATAAATGAAATCCTCGGAGGCGCGCTCCCGATAGATTTTCGCAACGAGGAATCAAATACGCATTATCAGATAACGCCGTATTCTTTTAATCCCCGTATCGGCCGGAAATACGTCAGCTCCTACTATCTGGACATGGGGCAGGGGCTTCTCCAATGCATTGAGGAACTGCATAAAAGATATCCTTCGGAAGGAAAGCTCGTAAATGACAAGGTCCGCTAACGAAAAATTCAAAGTTCTTTTTATCTACCCCAACACGATGATGGCGACGCTTGTTCCGATCCATCTTTCGCTTCTTTCCGCGTGCCTGAAAGCGAAAGGGTTTGAAGTGGAACTCTTTGATACGACCTATTACAGAACGGAAGAGGTGAATTTTGAGCAGAAAAAAGTGGATCTCATGCAGATTAAGCCGTTCAATCTTTCCAAGAAGGGCATAGGGTTCAAAGAGACCGATATCTACGGGGATTTGAGAGATAAGATCGCGGATTTCAAACCCAATCTTATCGGCATCACGATGGTTGAAGACACATATGATCTCGCAAAGGCTCTGCTTGAGAGCATAAAGAACGTGGATATTCCGGTAATCGCCGGAGGCGTGTTTGTTACATTTTCTCCGGAAGATATTATTTCCGACAAAAACGTGGATATGGTCTGTGTCGGCGAAGGGGAAGAGGCCCTCACGGAACTTTGTGAAAAGATGTCGCAAGGTCAGGATTATTCCGGGGTGAAAAATCTATGGGTTAAAAATAAGAAAGATGGACGGATTATAAAAAATACTTTGCGCCCGCTCACAGACGTGAATACGCTTCCCTTCATAGATTATGATATTTTCGGCAAAGATCGGCTTTACCGGCCGATGTTCGGGCGTGTATTCACGATGGTTCATGTGGAACTTGATAGGGGGTGCCCCTATGACTGCACATATTGCGAGGCGCCTCACTTGAGG
>CAZGOZ010000061.1:0-4661 GCA_964528025.1 uncultured Planctomycetia bacterium | reverse complement strand
GTCAATTCCATGATGGATAACCTGATTCCTTTGAATATCAGTTATCTCGCGGCCGCGCTCAGGGAAAAGGGCTTTGATGTGGCGCTCTTTGACACGACGTTTTACCGGACCGCCGATAAAAGTTCGGATGAAGCAAGGGTTGAGACCCTTCAGGTCAGGCCTTTTGACCTCGCCGAGTTCGGGATACGCTATAAAGATACCGATGTTTTTGACGATTTCAGGAAAACGGTTTCCGGTTATGAGCCGGACCTGATAGGGTTTTCGGTGGTGGAACCCACATACCTTCTCGCGAAAAAACTGCTGGAGTCAATCAAGGACATAAAGGGCAAAAGTAAGGTTATTTTTGGGGGAGTTTTTTCCATTTTTGCGCATGAGAAGATAATCGCGCACCCTTTAGTGGACATGGTCTGCCATGGCGAGGGAGAGAAGGCGATCGTTGAGATAGCCGAACGTTTGAAGCTCGGCGGCACCCTGAAAGATATCCCTTCTATCACCGTAAAAGAGGGTGGTAAAATATTTCATAACAAAAAAGGTCCCCTTGTGGATCTCAACACCCTGCCGTATCTTGATTTTTCGTTGTTTGAAAAAGAACGGTTTTATAAACCCATGGGCGGACGGGTAATGAGGATGGTTCCGGTAGAATTCGCGCGCGGATGCCCTTACATGTGCACGTATTGCGCTTCCCCGGCGCTTGCCGGCGCTTTCATCTCTTGCGGAAAGTGGTATAGAGAGAAAAGCGTAAAAAGGATAATAGAGGAAATTGAATTTTATCTGGCGGAATATAAAACCGAATATTTTTATTTTATATCAGAGTCATTTCTTAACATGCGCGAAGAGAATTTTAACGAGTTTATTGACCGGTACAAGTCAATAAAGATCCCGTTCTGGTTTAACACGCGTGTAGAGACGGTTACAAGAGAGAAACTCGCGAAACTGGAAAGCGCCGGATGCGACCGGATAAGCATAGGGCTTGAAAGCGGAAGTGAGCACGTGAGGCGTAAACTGTTGAAGAGGCACTATTCAAACGATTATTTCGTGGATAAGTTCAGAATATTTGACGATTTCAAGATTGCGGTATCCGTGAACAACATCATCGGGTTTCCTGACGAGACGCGGGAACAGATATTTGAGACAATAGAACTTAACAGGCGGATAAAAGCGGAAAGTTTCGGCGCTTATATCTTTCAGCCGTTCCATGGAACAATTCTCAGGGATTATTGTGTTGAAAAAGGATACATATCCTCTTCTTACATGTCGGGAGATTCTCACATGGACGCGCGCCCGGCGATATCCGGTATTTCCGAAGAAGAGGTCACGGGCCTGCAGAAAACATTTTCGTTATACGTAACTCTTCCCGAAGAATACCGGCAAGACATCAAAATAGCTGAGAGATCCGATGAAGAAGGAAACAAAAAGTTCAAAGAATTAGCGAACGTTTACGCAGAGCGCATAGGGCAGAGTAGAATAATGTCAAATGACAAAATTCAAAGCACAAAATAAACTCAAATGACAAAATCCAAAACACGAATAATGTGTAAAAAATACGATCTTGAAGAAAGAACATTGGAATTTGCTAAAAACTGTATAAATTTATGCAAATCATCCACAAGAGATATTATCAGCGTAGATTTGATAAAACAGCTCATAAGAGCCGCAAGTTCAGTAGGTGCCAACTATAGAGAGGCAAATGAAACAACAACCAAGAAGGATTTTTTTTACCGCATTGGTATATGCAGACGAGAAGCCAAAGAAAGCAAATATTGGTTGGAATTATTATCGCATGCTAACCAAAGGTTATTCGATAAAGCTAACCCACTTGTTGATGAGGCGCTACAATTATCAAGAATTTTCGCTTCGATTGTTCAGGCTAAAAAGTAAGGTTTTGATATTTGGATTTTGAATTTATTTTGGATTTTGAATTTTGTCATTTGGATTTAACGAATAGGTAAACCATGAGCATACTTTTTGTATTTGACGCGTATATTGACGAAACAAAGATTGGCCCGGCGTTCAACAAGCCCGGCGCTGTATATCTTTTCCCACTGACATCCCGTCCTTCCGTATTGGATCCGGTCAGCGAAAAGACAGGTAAAGACCGTATTGCCGAGGTGCTGCCGTCCGCCGACATGATAAACGCTTCCGCCGGAAGATTGCGTGAGAAGTATATTCGTTTCGTGGCGGATCTGCCGGGAAGATTAAGGTTGGGGCGCAGGAATCTCCGGGATATATTTGCCGTTGACCGGCATGCGACGCTCTGGTGGTTCAGCCTGATAGCCGAGAAGAACCTGTTTAAGTCGGACGCGTTCAATACTCTTGCGCAGTTTGATGCGATTGTTGACGCGATTAAGTGGAGAAAAATAGACAAGGTAGTATTAGGATGCGCCAATGCAAAACTTAAAGATGCTTTGAGTCAATATTGCCGCGCAAAAAAAAGAACGTTCACTGTTTTGCCGTCGGAAAACCCCGATGAGGACCGGATCTCGCGCGTGACGCGCGGCCGAAGGTTTTTATATTTAAAGCATATCGCGATCCTGACTTGTTCCGCCGCGCGCGCGGCCACGCGGGCGAGAACAATAAAAAAATATCTTAGACACTTAAAACAGCGCCTGAAGAGATCAGTCGGAAAGCTTCTTATTCTCACGGCGTATCCTAATTTTGACGAAAATGCGGCCAGAACAGGCGTTTTTAAGAACCGATTTTACGCGCACCTGCAGGAAAATCTTGAGACAAACTCGCCGAGCGATATAACGTGGGCAGCCATGTATGTTTCCGGCAGCCGCATGTCTCTTAAAAAATCCATGGAGTACGCGGCAGGGTTCATAGAAAACGGATATTCTATCTTTTTCCCGGAAGAGTTTATCTCCATGATTACCCGGATAAAGGCGTTTTTTATCATGCTGATAAGCGGGGTCAGATTTCTTCTCCTGGAAAGGCGTATTGCCGCGCTTCATGACCTGGGCGATTACAATGTCTATTCTCTCTTCCGTGACGACTGGTACTCCTCGTTTGTCGGAAAGACTGGATATGACGGGATTATCCGTTATTACGGGTTTAAGCGCATGTTGAAAAGATTAAAGGCGAAAAAAGTTCTTTATCATTGTGAAATGCGCGCCTGGGAAAAAGCGCTCATTTCCGCCCGTGACGCCGCAGGAGTGAAGACGTCTCTCCTGGCATATCAGGCAGGCACGGTTCCCAGGATGCACCTCAATTTTTTTAATCACCCATCTGAGATACTTGACGCGCGTAAATATTCCCTTCCGCGTCCCGACCGGATCATATGCAATGGACGCGTTCCGTACGTATGTATGATGGAATCAGGTTGGCCCGAGAAAAATGTTACGATAGCCGAAGCGATTAGATATGCCTATCTCAGTGAATATCTTGCGCCCGGCGCTATTCAGAAAAAGCGCGACGCCGTGCTTATCATCCTTTCCATCAGCCCGGAGGAATCAAGTTCTGTGCTTGCGGTAGCATACGAGGCGCTCAAGGGGATGAAAGATGCGGAGATATGGATAAAACCTCATCCGTTTCTGGATATCAAAAAAACAATGCGATTGGCCGGCATTCCGGAAGAAAACAGTATTTTTCGGATAAAAGAAGGGCCTGTTGAGGATTTTCTTTCCGCGGCGCGTGTAGTAATATCCGGAGAATCAAGCGCGGTCGTAGAGGCCGTTGCGTTCGGCTGCGCGGTTATAATAGTAAATGTTCCGGAGTGGATCAACATGTCGCCGCTCAGATCCGCGGGCGCGGAACAGGGAACAGCCGTGACTGTCAGTTCCGCGGAAGAATTAAAACAGGAGGTGCTGAACATGTTTGCCGGTACCACGAGAGAGAAAAATGATTTATATGCGGAAAAGACACGAAAGGCAGTGGAGGATTTTTTCTGTCTGGGACGCGGCAACGGTGTTCCCGAAAAGTTTCTTGAACTTCTGGGAGATAAAATATGAGCGAAACAATTTTGATATCAACTTCCACCTTCGCGGAATTTGACAGAGCCCCGAGAGATCTTCTTGAGAAAAACGGTTTCAGGTGTGTTTTGAATCCATACAGGCGTAAACTGGGTACCGAGGAGACGATCCGTCTCGGGAAAGATGCCGTCGGTATGATTGCGGGCACGGAACGTTTGAATGATGAGGTTTTTGAGGGTCTTGGTAAGCTGAAGGCCGTATCCCGCTGCGGGGCCGGAATGGACAATGTTGATATGGACTCTGCCCGCAACCGGGGAATAAGCGTTCTGAACACACCCGACGCTCCGACAAGGGCTGTCGCCGAACTGACGGTAGGATTAATGTTGAACCTTCTCAGAAAGGTTTCTTCGGCAAATAATGATATTCGCGCGGGCCGTTGGGAAAAGAAAATGGGCAACTTGTTATACGGAAAGAAGATAGGAATAATAGGCCTCGGCCGCATAGGGCAGAAGGTCTGTGAGCTTCTTTCTGTTTTCGGAGCCGACCTGGCCTATTATGACGTGGAGAATAAAACGTGCCCGTCTGATTGTTGCAGGAAAGAGTTACATGAGATTCTGGCGTGGGCCGATATTCTCACCCTGCATCTGGCTCCTCGTGCGGGGGAGAGACCCATTATCGGGCAGGATGAGCTGGGCATGATGCGGAAGGGAAGCTGGCTTGTAAATGTCTCGCGTGGCGGAACAGTTGATGAAA
>CAZGOZ010000060.1:0-6717 GCA_964528025.1 uncultured Planctomycetia bacterium | reverse complement strand
TATAGATTCGGCAAAAAAATGGAAAGGGCTGTCCTTGTCAAAAACATCGGTGGCGTCTTTCTCAGACTCCGGATAGATTACCCTTACATCAGCGCCGCCGGCCGTCTGTATCTCCTCGGCCATAATCTCCGCCAAACGGCTGACAAGCTCCGGTTTAACATGCATGAAATCCGCTCTTGTCTCATAACCCGCATCGTCCAGAAACGCCACGTATGCCTCCTCGGCGGGGCGGTTGTTAAAAATACCTTCCACCGCTTCATCGTATTCCACGCCGGAAACATACTGCGCGCCGACTTCCTCCGTTCGTCCCAGGGCTCTACCTTCCTCGTTGGCGAGAGCGCGTGATATTTCTTCGTCGGGGGTCCGCGTAACGGTTCTCATATAAAATCTCCGCCCCCCCGGCCCCATTATCACGTAATTCCGCATAACATACCAATCCCGAGCCTCCGCCAAGCGAGGCATGACGAAGATAAAAATCAACGCAATGATCAAAAAACATGTACGTTTATGCCTACACATTAGAAAACTCCATCTCCGTCCCGCCCTGCTCACAAACACGGCCACCGCGTAGAATCGGCTGGGGGCCTTGCTCTCGGGGCTTACCATGCAAATAACCAATAACCAGATAAGCGAGAAGAAGAGCTACTCTCCGGTAAATCCAAATGACAAAACATTAGATCTTATCTGGTGTTTTGTTTTTTGAATTTTGTCATTTGTCATTAATTTATTTGTGCTTATTTTGTGCTTTGAATTTTGTCATTTGACATTATATTTGTGTCTTGTATCTTTCGGATATTTTGTTTATTTCCGCCATCGCCCCTACTACGCTTTTGCGGCGGCCGCCTCTTGCCACTTTCTCTTGCCTGTTACACCTTCGGCTACGTTGGTCAGGTGATCGCCTATTTTTTCCAGGTTATCCACAAAATCCATGAAAACGATCCCGGACCTTATGTCACAAAGCCCCTGGTTCAGCCGATTCACGTGCGCGTTCTTTAGATTCACCTGGAAATCGTTTATACACTCTTCTCTTCTCAAAACGCTTCGGGCGACCGCAAGATTGTTATTCTCCAACGCGTCTTTCGCCTCTTGCATCATGACATCCAGTTCGTTCCACATCCGCCGCAATTCTTCGGTGGCCGAGCCGGAAAAAACAAGTTTCTGCTCCGTTTTCCTCTCGGCAAGTTCGGCGATGTTCTCGGCGTGATCCCCTATCCTCTCTATATCGTTCACGCTGTGTATCAAAACGGGAAGTTCTTCCGAAACCTCACGTATCAGGCTCTCTTGCGAAAGAACCACCAAATACTGCGTGATCGCTGACTGAAGGTTATCTATCGCCGGTTCCAGTTTCGTTACCAGGCGTATGCTATTCCTGTCATTCTCAAGAAACCCTTTTACCGAAGCCGTAACCGAATCATGCGCCAGACCCATCATGCGCACGGCCTCTCTGCGAGCCTGTTCCGCGGCAATAGACGGTGTCGCGAGCAAATGTTTTTCAAGGTATTGCGGAGCCATCTCAATGGCCCCTTTCTTCTTCGGCACGAGAAAAATGCTCGCTTTCTCAAGAAACCCAATGAGCGGCAGAAATACGGCCGCATTCACTATCTTGAAAAAACTGTTCGCTACCGCGATGTACAGCATTATGTTACGTGTTGTCATTACCCCGGGAATTATAAAATTTATGGCCTTGACGAACCACCCGGTATAAACAAAGAAAAGCATATACCCCACGCCGATAACATTGAACAGCGTGTGCGACATGGCCGCCCTCCTGGCCGGCAAGGTGGTGCCTATCGCGGCAAGCTGGGCGGTTATCGTGGTTCCTATATCATCGCCGAGCATCAGCGCAATAGCGGTCGGAAACCCGATCACGCCGTTAAACGCCAGTATCTGAACTATCGCGATAGTCGCAGAGGATGACTGCACCAGCATGGTTACGAGCATGCCCACCATAACGCCCAGGATCGGATTATCGCCGAACCTGACAAAAATATCCTTAACATGCTGACTGTCTTTCAGGGGTATAAACGCATCCTGCATGAATCCCAACCCCAGAAAAAGAAATCCAAACCCCATCATGACCTGCCCCCAAAACCTCGCGTTACGCGTTCTGCCGAAGGTCTTGAGCGCAAACCCTATGCCGATAACCGGAAGGGCATACTGCGTTACCTTGAATACAGACATTGATGCGACAATCCACGCCGTGAACGTCGTGCCTATATTAGCGCCGATTACAACGCTTATCGCCTGCCTCAGCGCGAGAAGCCCCGCGTTCACGAAGCCCACCACCATTATGGTTGTCGCCGAGGATGACTGTATAAGACACGTTATCCCGGCGCCGACCAGAATGCCGATAAGCGGCACCCGGGTCACCATGGCCAGAATAGATTTCAGGCGTTCGCCCGCGATGCTTTTCAGCCCATCCGACATGGTCTGCATGCCGAAAAAGAAAAGACCCAGCCCGCCTATAAGTGAAAAAATCAACGTCGTTGATATCATCTCCCCAATCCCTCCCATATGGTTTCCAGACGTTTTTTTAGATCATCCGTAGAAAAAGGCCAAACCGTCCGGCCATATAACGCCTGCGTTATTTCCTTATACGTGAGCTTGTTCATCCTGAAAGACGGGAACTTGTTGTCAATCTCAAGATAATATCTCATCAAGAGCAATTCCCTGTAAAGCATGTGCGGCAGAAGAAAATTATGGCCCACCGTCTGGCGCGCGTTCTTGCTGAGCACCTCTCTCAGAGGTTTGTCTTCCAGAATGGACTTCATCGCCTCCGCCGTTTCGGTCACCTCATGCGGGCTCACGAGAAAACCGTTGTGCCCTGAAACAACCTGTTTCGTTATCCCGCCGACCTTGCTCCCGACAACCGGCGTGCCCTGCCACATCGCCTCGGAAACCACCAGCCCAAACCCCTCTTTCGTGGAAATATGCACGAAACAATGCGCGATGGACATCAGCGAACCGATTACCTCGTCGTTATTTTCCACGTTGAGCAAAAGATGTATATCTTTATCTCCGTCGGCGGCTTTTTTTATCTCTGCATACATCTGCATCCCCTCGGGATCGTCAGCGGCGGAATTACCCGCAATAATTAACAAGGGATTCATCCCCTTGGGAAGCGTTTTCTTCATGAGCCGAAACGCTTCTATGATTGTTTTCTGGTTTTTATGCACGTCATATCTTGATACCGCCGCTATAATCGGCCTTTCGGGGTCAATATTATTGGCGTTAAAGATGTCTTCCAGTATCTTAAGCGCTTCTTTTCGGGTGCGATGTTTATTCTTCGCTCTCAGCGGATCTATTGAAGGGTTGATCTCGTAAGTGGGTATCTGTATATCTTCCCGCACGAAACTCTCTGATGTGAATATCGCGCCTTCATACTGATTTATATAGGGCAAGAGAAACCGCCATATCCGCCGGCTTGCGCCCGAAGTATCTATATGGCAGCGCCACAACGTATGGCCGTATACATTGCCGTTCATCACTATCGCCGCGGGCTGCGGGTCATGTATCGTCACGAGATGCCCTACAACCCTAACGTCTTTCGTGTTCTCGTCAAGCGTATCAAGATACGCGTGAAAGATCTCTCTTAGGGTTATTTCCTGGTTAACTCCCTGCAAAAGGTTATGAAATTTTTTCGTGACGGCGAAAAATTCTTCGCTTCCCTCTATCACGAACCACCTCGCGTCTATACCCAGGCCTCTGGCGAACGGAACGATGCTCTGGAGCATTTCCGCGACGCCGCCGCCGACGAAAGTGGAATTGACATTAGCCCAGACCTTTCTTACCAGGGGTTCCGACATGAACTTGAGATCGTCCATGAATTCTTTCCCAACAAACTCTTCATACTTATTTATGTTCACCGGTTTCAACGGGACATACTGGTTTTTGTATTTTCTGCTTCGATCATCAAACATTCCTTAAACCCTCTCTTTCTTGAGTGCGTAAAGTTCTCGCAGTAATTTTTCCACTTCGCCGGTATTGCGCACGCCATACCGGGCAGCTGTTTTTTCGGTTTTAGTTTTTCCTACTTTCACGGTGTAAGCGCCCGATCGCCGCGAGAGCAGACGAAACGCGTCTTCGTCGGTCTTGTCATCGCCAATGTAAAAGATCGCCGCTTTTCGCTTAAGGTCGGAGGCCGCCTCGCGAACGCGTATCTCCTTGAGCACCATCATTCCCTTGTTCCATCTAACCGGCGGGCGGATCTCCCAGACCTTTTTCCCGCGCGTCACAGTGACCTGCGCGCGTGAGACATACGGGGAAATTGTTTTTCTGAAGATTTTTTCAACTGTTTTTTTCGAGCCGGGCCGCGCCATGCGGAAATGCACTGCCAGCGTTATGCCCTTATCATCTACCAGAACGCCCTTCTCGCGCGCAAACGCTCTTTTCAAGGCACCGGCGAGGGTCTTCATCGTCTTTTCAGTCCGGGCGTTCCCCATCCGAAAAAGCGCGGAACCCGGCCGCTTGAGCTCAAATCCGTGATTTCCGATATAAACCGCGTTTCGGATTCGCACGAGGCGCCGGATGTCCCGCACCGACCGGCCGGTTACAATAGCAACGGTAACGTCTTCCAGCGAAGCGAGCCGCTCCAGAAGCCGCCTTCTGTCCGCGCTGAGCGCCGCGTTATCCGGATGTTTTCTTATCGGGGCAAGCGTACCGTCAAAATCAAGAAAAAGCCGTATCTCGCGATCCGCGAGAGCGGCTTTAATTTTCCCCCAGCATTCCAGCAAATTTCTCATTATTAGCCAAGCTCGAAATTACGCAGACAGTTTTCGAGCCACGTGTTTATGTTATGCGACCTGATATTGCTGCGCATTTTTTTCATTCTTTTTACTCTCTCGTTTTTCGGCATGCGCAGCGCCCTGTATATAGCACCGGCTATATCCTCAATGCTGTACGGGTTAACCGCAAGACAATTTTTTATCTCTGATATGGCGCCGGCAAACTTAGAAAGCACCAGAACGCCGTCGTTGTCGGAGCATGCCGCAATGTATTCCTTGCAAACAAGGTTCATTCCGTCTCTTAGCGGGGTGACAAGCGCCACGTCCGCCGCGAAATACAGCGCGACAAGCTCGTCAAACGGGACCGTTCCGTAATTGTAATGCACCGGAGTCCACATGCCGGTGCTGAATTTTCCGTTTATCCGGCCGATGATCTCGTCAAGCTCTTTCTTGAGAGCGATATACGTTCCGACCTTTTCCCTGCTGGGCACGACCAGTTGGTAATAAAAAAATTCTTCCCTCAACTCGGGATGGTTATCTAACAGCACCTCCAGCCCCAGTAGACGTTCCTTTATGCCTTTTGAGTAATCTATTCTGTCCACTCCGAGAACAAGCTTGTTGCATCCGGCCTGGCGCACGATCTCGTTCTTTCTCTCTATCACTTTATCTCTGCGGGAAGCGCTATCTATTACGTCAAAATCTATGCTTATGGGGTTGACGTAGAAATGGCTTTTACGAAGACCGGGTTCTTTTTTTTCTTTTTCAAAAGTAGTACAGGCCTGCATAAAATTCCGCAGATAATGTTTATGCTGAAACCCGACCGTGTTACAGCACAAGAGCGATTCCATTATACTGTCTTGCCAGGGAAGTATGGAAAAAATGTCCATGTTTGGAAAAGGTATGTGCAGAAAAAAATGTATTTCCTGTTGCGGACGGAGTTTTCGGAGATAATACGGCGTCATGAAAAGATGGAAATCCTGAATCCATATTATGTCGTCCTTCTTCGCGGTCTTATCAATATATTCGGCGAACCTCTTATTCACCGCGCAATAAGTCCTCCAGGAAGGATAATCTATGGAACTTTTTTCAAAAAAATAATGGAATAATGCCCACAAGGTGCCGTTGGAGAACTTATTGTAATATTCATCAAGTTCTTTTTTGTGAATGGGTATGCGACCCACCCGGTAGGAATCCTCGTTGCTTGTTTCTTTCCTGCCCGCCTCTATCTCGGTGATGTCTATCAGACGCGGAATATCCTCTGTGTCGTCTTCCGCCACTAAACCGTCCCATCCAAGCCAGATGCCGTTGCATTTTTTTAGAATCGGCTCCATGGCCGTGATTAGGCCGCCTGAGGATTTTGTCCAGACAGTTTTTTTGTTTTTATTGATAGTGCGGTAGAAAGGAAGCCTGTTGGAGACGACAACCAGCCTTCTCTTTTTACCTTTAAGATTGATCATACGGCGTCTCTTCCCGGTCGACACCTATTTTTTTGATTGTATCTCCTTGAGATCCCCTTTGGCCAGATCCACCCAATAGCTTTTCCCGTATCTCGTTATAATATTCTGGTAAACCGAAACCGCCCTGCCGGCATCCCCCATGTGCCAGTATGTGTTCGCCAGAAAATACATGGAAACCTCGGTCATGACATTCTTGGGATACCCGTAAACAGCTTTGTGGAAACACTTTACAGCGCCTTCAAAATCGCCTTTTTTATAAAGGCCCTTACCTTTATCATACCAGCTAACAGAATCTTTAATGGGTCCGGCGTAACTATACCCGGCAGCCGCGCAAATGAACATCACCGCAACCACACCCGCGATAATCCTTGTTCTCCCCGTCCTGCGTGTCATCAGTACCCCCCTTCTACTTAGCCCCTATTCCCCTCCATAGCCGCTCTCTACCACTCTACAACATTAAGAAAGCGATGTCAAGACGCAGGGAACATGTCATTTGGGGACCCTGTACCACTCGCTTCGCTCGGGTACAGGGCTAG
>CAZGOZ010000059.1:0-6844 GCA_964528025.1 uncultured Planctomycetia bacterium | reverse complement strand
GGTTACTAGAGGTTACTAATGGTTACAAACGTTAGTAACTACTTAGCATTAACGCGTCAATAGTAACTATTAGTAACCACTTGTCATCAACGTGTCAACAGTAACTATTAGTAACCTTCCGCAAGGGTGCCCTCAGGCGATTCTTCGGGTCGTTCGGGGCGTGGCGTTTCGGGTCGCGCGTTTCAGGTCGCGCGGTTCGGGCGGGCACAAGGTTTGGCCCTACTACGTGACAAGGATACGAAAGGGTTGATTTACGGTTTGGGAGTTGTATAATAGGGGGGCGGGAGAATCAATAAAGGAGTGAGTGTGGCAGAAGCAAAATTGAATGTGCAACTTATAGGGAAAACTGGGAATGCGCTGGAAGTGATTTATGCGGCGTGCCGGCAGTGTTATTCTGCGGAATTTGCGGGCGAGATATTTGACCGGACAGTCGGCGCGGACGATACCGGGAAAATAGGCGCGTTTATTAAAAAGGTCATTGCGAGCGGGCATGAGAGCCCTCTTGAACACGTCAAGTTTACTTTTGCCGCAGAAGGCATCTCTCGCGCGCTCACGCATCAGCTTGTTCGTCATCGCATGGCGTCTTATTCTCAGCAGAGCCAGAGATATGTGAAGGGATCTGATTTTGGATACATAATACCGCCGGCTTTCAAAAAAGACGACGGTTTAAAAACGAGATTTATTTCTATGATGGAAAAGAATCAAGAGGCGTATAACGAGCTTATAGAGCTTCTTGAATCAAAAGGCGTTAAAGGCGAACTTGCCAATCAAGATGCCCGGTTCGTGCTGCCGCAGAGCGCTGAAACCAAAATCGTTATCACGATGAACTGCCGTGAGTTAAAACATTTTTTTGAGACGAGGTGCTGTAGACGAGCTCAGTGGGAAATTCGCGCCCTCGCGGATGAGATGCTGGGTATATGCGCGCGCGAAGTTCCGGATGTATTCGAAACCGCAGGAGCTAAGTGTGAAGCGCTGGGCTATTGTCCGGAGTCAGAAACGATGACGTGCGGCAGGGTGCCTCTCAAAAAAGACGTTTTAAAGTAACGTCTGATCATTCCCCGTGGTAGTCAATAAGCGTCTTGGGATTATAACGGCTGATCTTGTCCATGTAGTTAAGGAAGGGCAGCCCTATAATGGAGAATATTCCCGCCACTTCACCGCCCTCGGCCTCAACCATCTTTGCTACGGCTTCCAAGGTTCCGCCGGTTGCGATCAGGTCATCTATTATCAGCCATTTTTTTCCGAGAGCGAGGTCGGCCTTGTGTATCTCAAGAGTGGCTTCGCCGTATTCCAGGGAATAACTTTGCTGCACCGTGTCCCCGGGAAGTTTCCCTTTTTTTCTGGCCAGAACGAGAGGAAGAGATTTTTTCATCGCAAAAGGCGCGCCGAGGATAAACCCGCGGCTCTCAATGGCGATCACGCCGTCCACGTCAGTATTTTTATAGAGAGTATCAATGCTGTCCACGACAAACCGCATCGCTTCCGGGTTGATGAATATGCCGGTCACGTCATAAAAGAGTATTCCCGGTTTCGGGAAATCCGGTATCTTGCGTATTGCTTTATCAAGATCCATGGTGTCCTTTCTTTGCGTCATCGAACGCGCCAAGATGACATTTGAATAACCAAGATACAAGTTACAAGATACAAACAATATTCAAATCACAATAACCAAACACCAGACCATCATCCGCTCACCCCTTGTCATCCCCGCGGAAGCGGGGATCCAGAATGGAACGATCCAGATGGATTCCCGTTTACACGGGAATGACAGAACGACAACGTTTTGGGTTTACTAATAATCGAATTTTATTAACGCTTTCCCCCTTGTTTGGTTATTGTATCTTGTATCTTGTTTCTTTTGTCCTGTATCTTGGTTATGTTCTCCCTGTGTTGCACTTGTCAAAACAACCCGATAAACCATTCATGAAGGGCCGGTAACAGAGCTCCGAAAGAAAGCGAAACCATGCCCATCAATTTTATGAGTATGTTCATTGCCGGTCCGGAAGTGTCTTTAAACGGGTCGCCGACGGTATCGCCGACCACAGCGGCCTGATGAGTCGCAGTTCCTTTTCCGCCGAGGTTGCCTTCTTCTATCCATTTTTTAGCGTTATCCCAAGCTCCGCCGCCGTTTGCCATCATTATGCCGAGAAGCACTCCGCACACGGTAGCGCCGGCCAGGAAACCTCCCAGGGCTTCCACCCCGAGAAGAGTGCCTACGAGTAGGGGACTGACTAGCGCCACGATTCCGGGAAGTATCATTTCTTTGAGCGCGCTGTTAGAGGCAATATCAATACACGCCTGCGTATCCGGTTTCGCGGTGCCTTGCAGTAGACCCTTTATTTCCCGGAACTGACGGCGAATTTCAATAACAAGTTTGTTCGCGGCTCGTCCGACGGCTTTCATGGTCATGGCTGCCATTGCGAATGGAACAAGCGCGCCGATAAAAAGACCCGCGACCGTCGCCGGATCTACAAGGTTTATTTCTTCCAATCCGGAAACTTTCTGGAACGCGGCAAAAAGCGCGAGGGCGGTAAGGGCCGCCGAGCCGATCGCGAAACCTTTGCCAATCGCGGCTGTGGTGTTGCCGAGAGAATCGAGTTTGTCCGTGATTTTGCGAACCTCTTTATCCAGCCCCGCCATTTCCGCTATACCGCCCGCGTTGTCCGCGATGGGGCCGTAGGAATCGGTGGACATGACAATGCCTATCGTGCATAACATGCCGACCGCGGCAAGACCTATACCGTATAATTGCGCGAAATGGAAAGAAACAAGAATTGCCCCGCTGATGGTAAGAACGGGCAGTATCGTGCTCTCAAATCCGACGGCAAGACCCGAGACAATCGTGGTTGCCGGTCCGGATTGTGAACTTTCGGCAATATCTCTTACAGGCTTGCCTGACGTGAAATATTCGCTTTCAACTCCGATAAGGATTCCCGCGCCGAGTCCGGATAAGATAGCCCAAAATTGGTTTATCCCGCCGAACATGATTTTTGACGCCAGAAAAGCTCCGCCCAGGAAAAGCACGGCAGATATTAACGTGGAGTTTCTTAACGCGGTTTGCGCATTGAGATGCTTCAGAAAGTTCATAGACAGAACTCCCACGATAGACGCGACCAGGCCGATTGAGATCAGGATTATCGGAAAAGACATGGCCGTAATCGGGTTTACCATCAGGGCTCCGATAGCCATTGTCGCTATTACGGAACCGACGTATGATTCAAAAAGATCGGCGCCCATGCCGGCGGTGTCACCGACGTTGTCACCGACATTATCCGCTATTACTCCGGGATTGCGTGGATCGTCTTCCGGTATCCCGGCCTCAAGTTTTCCGACAAGGTCGGATCCCATATCCGCGGCTTTTGTAAATATGCCACCCCCGACGCGCGCAAAAAGAGCCACTGAGCTGGCGCCTAACGCGAAACCCGTGATGACCGCTGTGTCCTGAATGTAAGCAAACCATATGCCGACTCCGAGAACACCGAGGGACGCGACGATAATTCCCATGACAGAACCGCCCTTGAAAGCGACGTTGAGCGCTTCAGTAGCGCCACTCGTCCGGGCGGCTTCGCATGTTCTCGCGCCGGCGCGTGTTGACGCTTTCATTCCGATGAAACCGGCCAGCATTGAGCAGAAAGCGCCGGAGACATAAGCCAATCCGGTAGAGAGAGAGAGAAATTTTGCCAGGATAACGAACATGATTACCACAAAAATGAAAATTATCTTGTATTCGTTACGCAGAAAAACCATTGCGCCTTTATGGACTTCATTTGATATTTCGCGCATTTTTTCAAGCCCTTCGGGCTTTTTCAGAATCATCCAATAAGTTCCCAGTGCGAACAGGATGCCCAGTGCTCCGAGAAAGGGGATAATAACACTTGATGACATGAGATATGCTCCTTATTTAAGGTTATAAAAAACAAACGAGGACACAATAACACAAAAAATGGCCACGGTCAATGTCTAAGGGGCGGAATGAAGGCATTAGGGAACGCACCCCGCTCTTTGCCCCGCGCCGAACGACCCGAAGAATTGCCTGGTGGCCTTGCGAATAAGCATAGAGCATGGTGCATAGTGCCTAAATTTGGTCCAACTGGTTTTTCTATGCTCTATGCCCTCTGCATTTGTTATTGTGTAGGACACGTTGTGAGTGTTTCTACCGGACATAGTCCGTACGAAACACTCACAACGCGTCTTGTTTGGCAAAATGTGGTGTAAATGCAAGGGTTGTGGTTTTCACCGCATTTCCGTTCCGGGAACGGAACGTTCCCGGAACGGAAGAAGGTGGAAAAAGCTCTCCGAAATACCAACACCCCAAAATACAGTACTTTTTACCGCAAAAGACGCGGTGTGAGGGTTTCGTACGGAACCTCGTTCCGGTAGGAACACTCACACCGTGTCCTATACGATAACAGATACGAAGGATTATTTGGAAAGGGAATCCCGGGGTGGTGTCGTCAGCGCGAATTAGTCGAGGCCCCCAGGCGATTCTTCGGGTCATTCGGCGTATTACCCGAGGGTTTCTTTTACGTATGACAGTATTTTTTCGGGCCAGGTGAATTTTGAGATAATTCTTTCTGCGCCGGCTTGTTTAGTCTCTTCAATAAGCCAGTCGGATATGAAGGCGGTTAGAATGAAAACGGGTCGGTTCGGTTTGCTTTTCTTTAGGTGTTTCAGGAGCTCTACTCCGTCCATCTCCGGCATCTTGTAATCAATGACTACAAGCGCGAAATCCTCGCTTTTCGCCATTTCCAGAGCTTTAATGGGGGATATGGAGTATTTAACTTCGTAGGAAGAGTCCGTTCTCAGGACATCTGCCAGTGATTCGCACATGTCCCTGTCATCGTCCACGAGAAGTATTTTTAGTCTGTCGTTTTTTTTGTTCATCCCGTTATCGCTTTTACGGAAGGCAACGTTATAGTAAAACACGAACCTTTTTCATCCGTATTTTCCAGATGAAGATGGCCGTTGTTGGCCTCGATTATGGATTTGGAGATAGGCAGTCCCAGCCCTGTTCCCGTTATTTTTGTGGAATAAAACAGCGCGAATATCTTGTTATGCGCCGCTTCCATTATGCCGCCGCCGGTGTCGGAGATACAGATATTTACCGTCAGTTCGTCCTCTGATGGGAACGCTTTAATTGAGAGTTTCCCTGTCTCGCCCATCGCCTGCACGGAATTCAGAATAAGATTTCTTAGAACGCTATAAAGCTGATGCATGTCCATGAAGAGCATCAGGGAGTCTTCTTTTTCAAACACGACGTCTGTTTTGATACCATCCGGCATTTCCAGATCCTGCAGGACCTCTTTCAGGCAATTTTTTACCGATATGGCTGCGGCCACCTCGGCCTTTACCCGGGAATAGCTGAGAATGCTTTCAAGGATATTGCTTGTGAGCTTTATCTTGTTTTCCAGAAGACGCAGTCGCTTTTCAAAGAGTTCCTTATTCTCTTTGCCTTCCCGCCGGAGGAGGAAAACGGAATTATGTATTATGCTCAGTGGAGTGCGCAGTTCGTGCGCGATCTGACCGGCCAGTTTTCCCAGCACGGCAAGCTTGTCTTTTTCCACCATTTTGCGGCTTATGAGCTGTATTTGGCGTGTTTTTGCTTTTACCGTGGCGTTGAGAGATATTGCCCAGAGAGCTCCCATTAAAAGCAGCATCAGGCCCGTGATGGCCCCGATGACGATGGAGACCATTTTCCACGGAAATGGCTCCACCAGCCGCATGCTGAGCCATTTTCTTCTGAGTTTGCCCAGAGTTCCGTTCTTTTCAAGCGTCATTATACCGTTGTTGATGCTTTCAAGAAGAGAGGTTTCACCTTTTTTAACCGCCAGAGCGTAACCGTAAACCAGACCTACGGGCTGGCCGACGATTTTGACACCGTCTATTTTTCTCTGGCGGATATGATAGAGAGCCGTGTTTTTTTCTGCTATGATGGCCGTTATTTCCCGGTTTTTCATTTTATACAGAGCTTCAAGGATAGATTTTGTCTTGAGCATTTTTATGCGTTTGTCACGTAGCAGATAATCCACAATCAGGCTTTTTTCATACACACCCACGACGGTGCCTTCAAGTGATTTCAGAGAATTGACATAAGTATTCTCGGATGGGACGAGTATCGCGAAGTCAATTTCGGCTACGCTGCGGGAACAATCGGCATATTCCTCTAATTTTTCATAAATCGGCGCGCCTATCAGACCATCAATAGTGCCTTCTTTGAGTTCTGCCAGGCATTTTTCCCACGGCATGAGTTTTATCGTGACGGGCTTATTGGTTGTCGTGAAAAGAAGCCGCGCGAGATCTACGGAATAGCCGTTATACTGATTGATATGGCGGAAAGAGTATGGGGGGGCCGCTTCGTCTCCCGCGAAGATAAGGCCCTTTCTCACCGGTTCCGGGGGCGCCTCCTGCTCTGGGTCGGCGAATCCGAACGACGCCGCAAAGATGATGAGTAGAGTCGCAACGCAGCAGGTGGTTCTTTTTCGTATAATTCCGGATGTTTGCATGTATTCTCCGATGTGCTTCCTATACATAATACTATAGTATATAGGCCGCGGCGTGGTAAGGCAAGTTTGGGAGGAGAACGAGGGGCGAGTTCGCAGGGCAGGGAAACCCTGCCCCTACGTCTTTTATTGTAATTTCGTTTTCGATGGAAAAACGCAAGGGCGAATGATTATTCGCCCCTACGAATTCTATTTCCATCTTCGCGCCGGAAGACGAAATGACACATAAAACCCGTACGGGCGAATAACATTCGCCCTGGCGATGCGCTCCCAGCGCATTCCCCCCACCGCACAAAAACCCCCAAAACCCCCAAATTCCCGTGCTCAAGGGTGTCCCCAAAAGG
>CAZGOZ010000058.1:0-6878 GCA_964528025.1 uncultured Planctomycetia bacterium | reverse complement strand
CAGCTTTGGTTTTGATTCTTTTAACGAGCATTTTTGGCGCGACATAATCTTGACTGCTATTATTTCCGTGATATACTTCTTCCATATAGGAAATGTCCGAGGAGAGAACGCATGTACCGCCGGAGACGGTTCCAATCCTGGTGAAGAAAGGGGGGAGGAAATAAAAATAGTAATAAAAAAAACCGGGACTGTCATTTCAAGAAGGCGATACTTATATAAAGAACAATAGGGATAGCGAAAGCTGTTCGTTAAAATAACGGGAACATCAAACCATGTTCTCGTAAGCCTTAAGGAGGCACAATGAAATGTTTGAAAATTCTATGCGTTATAGCACTGGTATTCGCGTTTAGCGCGGTTGCCTTTGCCGAAACGCAGAGCGTGAAGGTCAGTGGTGATATCACCATGCGCGCCTTCGCGAGAAATCACTACAACCTGGCAGCGGATCAGGATACGCCTAATGCAGCCCTCACTACTTCGCGGTCTTCCACGAGTTGGGCGACGTATCTCCTGAGCACGGCCGAGGTGCAGGTTGATGCGGATCTTACCGACAATGTTGCCGGTGTCATCCGTTTGGTCAATCAGCGCATATGGGGCGATAACAATTACGTTAGTGATAACGCTACCGCCTATACGCCTGAACTCATGGACATCAACAGCAACGGCCTGGCGATAACCAGGACAGTGACAGGCGCAGATGACGCGTTTGCCGTTGATGTTGACTTGGCATATATCGAACTGAAAGAGTTCCTGTATTCGCCGCTTACCGTGAAAATAGGACGGCAGGACCTGTGGTTCGGTAATGGTTTCGTAGTCGGAGCTCAGTTTACGGATCCGAGAAACACGATATACCCAAAAGAATACACCGCGATTCTGTCGTTTGACGCCGCGCGGTTGACTTTTGATTTTGATCCGTTGACGATTGATGCGGTTTACGCAAAGATTAGTGAAAACGCGAGAAGAGCGGACGATGACGTGAACCTCTGGGGAGTAAACGTCGGTTACGTGTTTGACGGATATAACGCAGACATGGAAGGATACTTTTGGGCGAAACAGGACAGGAACCCGGGGTTGACAAGCCTTGCCAATTTCGGCAGCACATCCAGCACCGGTAACATCATTGATAACAGCATCTACTTGTTTGGAGCCCGCGGAAGTATAGATCCGATTGAGGACTTGACTCTTGGTTTGGAAGCCGCGTATCAGACGGGCCAATATCTGGGTCTAGCCAATCAGGCTGTGAAACGTACAAGAAGCGCATGGGCGGTAAACGCCATAGCGGAAAGCCGCTATTTCCAGGAAAAACTTGCCTGGAAACCTGTTATCGGCATGGAATACATACTGTATTCCGGCGCTCAGGATCAGGGCGATAATCTAACAGGTGTGTACCAGTCCGATACTTACACGGGTTGGGACATAATGTATAGAGGTAAATTTGTCACAGCGATCCGTGAGTTCCAGAACGTGTTCTATCAGACAAATCAGGCGGGTCCTGCGGCATTTACCAACCAGCAGCAGATACTTGCAAGGGCAATGGTGGAGCCGATGGACGACCTGACAGTAAAAGGCGTGTATTCGCATTTCTGGCTGGTTGAAAGATACAGCCGGTTTAATACCGCCAAGAATATCGGTGATGAAATTGACGTTGAACTTCTCTGGGATTACACAGAGGACGTATCGTTCAGTTTTCTCGCCGGCTGGTTTATCCCGGGCAATTTTTATAAATCGCCCAATAATAAACCCGCGACCGATATCGTCGGCACTGTGAAACTTAGCTTCTAAGTGTTTGACAAGAGATACGGTACGAAGATACAAAAAAGCCCCGGTCCGATAAAACGGATCGGGGCTTTTTCTCTATCCATCGTATATCACGGGGGACATGTCATTTGGGGACACCCCTGAGCACGAAAACTTACCGTTTTTCGGTTTTTTTTGGAATTTGCATTTTTGGGAACATCATCAAAAAACCGCAAGGGCGAATGATTATTCGCCCTTACGAATTCTATTTTCAGGACGAAATTAAAAGTAAAAGACGTAGGGGCGAATAATCATTCGCCCTTGCGTCTTTTGTTACCAACCGTATTATATTGACTTTTATTCCCTGCGTATTAAAATATAATGAAAAGCAAGGCTCTTTTGTAAGGATTTTTTAAAGAAGGGGGAGAGATGGAAGAAGAGACAAAAAAGGACCGTAACGGGGAGTTAGGCTTTGACGGCAATACAATGTATGCCGTGCTTGCGTATCTCTGGATATTGTGCCTCGTTCCGGTTTTTCTTAAGAAAACAGACGCGTTCGTGAGATTCCATGTTCGGCAGGGGCTGATGCTGTTTATTGTTGAAGTCGGTATCGGAATAATCAGCATAGTGCCGGTATTCGGGGGGATTATTGCCGTTCTCGGGATACTTATCTGCGGCATACTCTCGCTTACAGGGATCGTGCAGGTGTTGATGGGTAACAGATGGAAAATGCCTGTTATCGGAGAATGGGCCGAAAAAATAAACGTATAAGGATGGGATCTCAGTGAGAGGGCGGCAGAAGAAGTTTTTTATTTTTGTTTTTCTGGTTGCCGCCATTCTTTTAATCGCGGGCGGGGTATACCGTGTTCTCCAGAAAACAGGGGAAAAGCCGGGCCGCGCCAAAGGAAAAGAAATTAAGCGTTTCTCGTTTTCTTCAGCCGGGGAACTGAAGGCATGGGATGAGAAGACCCTTTCACAGCACGGCACCGATTACAGCGTGACGAATTTTGACGGAAAAAATTGCGTAAAAGCCGTCAGCGAAAATTCCGCTTCAACGCTCTACTATAAACAAACGCTGTCTTGTAAAGCGCGGCCTTTTATCAAGTGGGACTGGAAGGCGGAAAAGTTTCCCGCGAAGAAGCACAAGGAGGCGCTGGACGAAAAAGAAGAGTTTGATTTTGTCGCTCAGGTATATGTTGTTTTCTATGCCCGGTTTTTTCTCAACGCCAAGGCCATTCAGTATGTTTGGACCCGGGATCTTCCCGTCGGAGACGTTTCGGCAAGCCCTTATACTAAAAACGTAAAATTGCTGGTTCTGGAGTCGGGAGAATCAGAAACCTGGAAGCACGAGGAACGAGACATAAAGAAGGATTTCAAAGAGCTTTTCGGCGAGGAACTTGATAAAGACATTACTGCCATATCTTTCATGACGGATTCAGATAGCGCTAAATCCAGCGCTGTTGCTTATTATAGCGATATAGCAATCGGTTATCTGGAAGGGGCTCCGCCCGTTCCGGAAGCCGAAGACAAAGGAAAAACTGATTTAGAGAATAAAAAACGGAAGGAGCCGTCATTAAATACCTAAACAAGCCATTGCAATCCCGCTATCTGTTTATTTTGATCCTTTCGATGATAATTCCAACGATTGTCGTGGGGGGGTGTCTTTATTATTTTATCTTCACTGTTATGGCTGAACAGATTGCCCTTCCGGATGTTATTGCGAGGGATCTTTTGCCGGTAATACACAGGATAAATTACATCCTTGTTATCGGTCTGCCTGTGGTTTTTATTGTTCTTTTGGCATGGGCTGTTATCCTGTCCTACAGGTTTGTCGCGCCTCTGGAACGTCTAGAAGAGGATATGGCCAGGATTGACGAAGGGGATTACAGTGTCAGGCTTCAGATAAGAAAAGACCATGATCTCAGCCCCATAGCGGATGTGATAAACGATCTGGTTGATAAACTGGAAAAAGCCGGAGGCAAAGGATAAATGGCCATACATAAGACTGCCATGGTTTCGGCAAAGGCCGTGATTGATCCGTCGGCGGAGATAGGTCCGGGTGTTATTGTTGAAGCTGATGCGCATATTCATGGAAAAGTAAAAATAATGGCTAATGCGCGTATATGTAGCGGCACCGAAATAGGCGAGGGGACGATTATCCACAACGGTGCCGTTCTCGGCAACGAACCGCAGGATCTCGCATATAAAGGTGAAAAAACATTCACGCGGATAGGGAAAAATAATATTATCCGGGAATATGTTACCGTGCACCGGGGAACGGCAGAAGGGTCTGAGACAGTTATAGGTGATAACAATTTTCTGATGGTTCAGTCGCATGTCGGCCATAACTGTGTGATAGAGAATAATGTTATCATCGCGAACGGGGCGCTTCTGGCGGGGTACGTGCATATCTCGCGAGGGGCATTCATATCGGGGAACGTGGTTTTTCATCAGTTTTGCCGGGTAGGGCAGTATGCGCTTGTAGGCGGTTTTTCGGGCGTCAACAAGGATGTCCCTCCGTATATGTTCGTGCGGGGTCCGTCTGTAGTAAGGGGCGTTAATCTTATCGGGCTTCGGCGGGCCGGATTCAGTCGTGAAACGATAAAGGAAATAAAGGAAACATATAAGATATTTTTTCTTTCCGGAATGTCCGCTGCGGATGCTCTGGCAAAAATTAAACATTCTCTCAAATCAAAAGAGGTTGCCAATTTCGTTTCGTTTGTAGAGGCCTCGAAAAGGGGCATATGCACGATATATTCTCGAAAAGAGGACTTTTTTAATGCGTAAATGGGCAGAAATAACCAAGGTACAAGAAACAATAACCAAACAATAATCAATGACCAAAGTTCAATACCCAAACAAGAGAGGAAAAGTTACTGTTTGGTTATTGTAATTTGGATATTGTTTGTATCTTGTAACTTGTATCTTGGTTATTGTTGCTTTGGATTAAGATCGTTAACAAAGGGGGCGAGGTATGAAGAAAGCTGAGTTTGATAAACTATTAAAAAAATATCAGCCTGTCATGAAAAAAACGGGAAAACAGCTGGCCAAAGCGACTAAAACGGCCGAAGAAGATATTTTTAAAATGTATAAGATGGTGCAGGTTTACGCGGAACTGCAGGTGAAAAATATCCAAAAAGAAAAGATCTATTATCAGATAGGCAAATATATAGCCGGGGAACTTGCGAAAGATAAGATCAATCTCCCAGAACTGGAAAAATACAAAAAGCGTCTTCTTGAAATAACCGCTGACGGAGAGAAAATAAAGAAAAGCCTGGCGGGCATGAAAAAGACCGCCGCTGGGAAAGAACCTGCAAAGAAAGGTAAACCCGGTCGTAAAAGTATCGAAAATAAAAGCGACTAGACGCGGAGACCCGAAAGAATCTGGAATGGATGGCGGAAATAGAACAACGAAGAATAAACAATATGCCGCGCTAAAAACGCGGATTTTTATAATTGATCTTTTTTTGACTGTTTTCTTGCTTGCGATTTTCCAGTTTTTTTTGGCGCGGCCCGCCGCTCGGATGGCTTTTGAGATTGTTCCTTTTTTTTACGCGGCCTGTTTGATTTTTTCCTGCACGTTTCTCCTTTTCATGTATTTAGGGTCTTTTCCTCTCCGCCTGCTCAGTTCATTCTTGGTGGAAAAGCAATTCGGCTTATCCAACCAGGATTTCGGCGCATGGTTCGTGGATGAATCAAAATCCGCGGGATTGTCTCTTCTTCTGTCGGTTATCGCTATTCAGGTGTTTTACGCGGCCGTGAGGCTTTTCCCGGAAGCGTGGTGGGCCGTCACGGCCGGAATATGGGTCTTTTTTTCCGTCGTTCTGGCGCGTTTTCTGCCGGTGTTTCTCATCCCTATATTTTACCGGTATCTTCCGATAGACGATCCGGTTCTCAGGGAGAGAGTGATGTCATTGGCTTCAAGCGCTCGGATAAAGCTCATGGATGTATGCAGGATTGATTTTAGCCGCAAAACAGCCAAAGCCAACGCCGCGGTAGTCGGACTCGGCAGGACGCGCAAAGTAATTCTGGCAGACACACTAACGGATAAATTTACACCGGCCGAAGTGGATGCGGTTGTTGCCCATGAGTTCGGTCATTGCAGATATAGACATACGTGGCAGCTTTTGGCCTTATCCGGAGTCATAACACTGGCGGGGTTTTTCATTCTTTCTCTTATCGCGAAAAACATGGTTGCCTTGATGGGTGCTTCCGGCCTTTCCGATCTTCGGCTTCTTCCGGCGCTGGTGTTTCTGGTGATGTTGTTCGGTCTTGCTCTTCTTCCGGCGCAAAATCTTTTCTCCCGTGTTCTTGAACGCCAGGCGGACAGATTTGCAATTGCGTTGACGGGTGACCCTGAGAGTTTTATTTCGGTAATGCAGCGCCTGGCTGAAGTAAACCTGGCAGAAGCTAATCCTTCGCTATTAAAAAAGATATTTCTTTATACCCACCCTCCGGTTTCCGAGAGAATCCGCATGGCGGAGAATATTCGGAACAAAAATGGCGAAAAAAAAGAATCAAGAGCATGAAAACAGGATCATGAGAATGTATGATGTCCTGGAGAAGTATTTCGGGGATCTCGGGTGGTGGCCCGCGGAAACTGATTTTGAGGTGATAGTCGGCGCGATATTGACGCAGAATACGGCCTGGACGAATGTGGAAAGGGCGATACGGGCGTTGAAAGATAAACGGCTGTTAGATCCCCGTAAAATAGTCGGAATGAAAGAGGAACGGTTGTCGCGTGTTATAAGATCTGCGGGGTATCATCGCTTGAAGGCGCAACGGTTGAAGGCAGTTAGCCGTTTTATTCTGACGGAATGCAACGGCGCGTTATGCCGATTGAAAAAGAAAGATACCGTAGAGCTCAGAAAGGGTTTTCTCTCGGTTAATGGCATCGGACCCGAAACTGCCGATTCTATACTGTTGTATGCCCTAGGAAAACCGGTGTTTGTGGTAGATGCTTACACGCGTCGCATATTTTCGCGCCATGCTCTGGCGCGCGAGGATGACGCATACGAAGATATACAGTTTCTCGTGCGCGAAAATTTTCCGATGAAAGAAAAGACCCTAAACCGGTTTCACGCGTTTCTCGTGGAAACGGCTAAACGTTTTTGCGGTAAGAGAAAAAAATTATGCGAAAAATG
>CAZGOZ010000057.1:0-7062 GCA_964528025.1 uncultured Planctomycetia bacterium | reverse complement strand
TATCCCTGCACTATTTCCGTGCCCGTGCCCTCATCAGTAAATATCTCAAGCAGCAAGGCATGAGAAAGCTGCGCATCAACAATATGAGATTTCTTTACTCCACCCGCAAGTGCGTGAAGACACGCATCGGTCTTCGGCACCATGCCCCCCTCTATGATACCCTTTTTAATCAGCTGTTCCGCCTTATCCGCCGTCAGAGAATGCACAAGCGAAGAAGGGTCGCCTTTTTTATCCAGAACACCCCTGACATTCGTCAGCACAACGAATTTTTCAGCGCCAAGCGCTACCGCGATATTGCTGGCAGCTTCATCGGCGTTGATATTATAGAGCTTGTTGTCATCCCCTTTGCCTACCGGTGATATTACGGGAATCACATTCGTGCCGATCAGCCGGTCCAAAACTGTCGTATCAATCTTCTCAACACTGCCGACAAATCCAAGATTCGGAACTTTGTGCTTCACCGCCTGGACCATATTATTTTCTTTGCCGCTAAGACCGAAAGCCTTTCCGCCAAGTTCCGTTATCTCGTCCACAAGCGCCTTATTCACTTCCATCAGAACGGAATCCACTATATTCATGGATTTTTTACAGGTAATCCTGATCCCGTCAACGAATTTCGTTTCTATATTGGTTTCCCTGAGCCGCGCGCTTATATCAGGTCCGCCCCCATGAACCAGAACCGGCTTCATTCCCGCATAAGACATGAACACGATATCCTGAAGGACCATGTTACGCGCGGCTTTATCGCTCAATGAACTGCCGCCAAACTTTATGACTATAACCTTGCCGAAAAACTTTTTTATATACGGCAACGCTTCAATAAGAATCTCACTTTTCCTGATCGCTTCTTTCATTTGCTTCTCCCTGCCCTCTGCTCCGTCATTCTGAGGCCCCGCAGGGGCCGAAGAATCTTACTCTTTAGATCCTTCGGCTTCGCCTCAGGATGACCAAATGTTCCTACCTATTCTCCCATGAGCCAACAGCCATGAGCCAATTATGCCCCTCCGGCTCGCTTACGTTGTATAGTGCGCGTTCATCCTGATATATTTCTTTGAGATCTCGCACGAGAAAACAACCGCGGCGGCCTTTCCGCCGTGAAGATTGATCTCTATCAGCACATCTTTTCCTTTAAAAACCGACATTATCCTTTTTTTGTCGGGTGCCGCAGCAGAACCTTTCCTTAAAAAAGTTACACCATCCAGCTTTATTTCCATTTTTTCGGGATCAAAAACGACCCCGCTAGCGCCGGCGGAAGACGCTATGCGTCCCCAGTTCGGGTCGCCGCCAAGAACAGCACACTTAACAAGAAGCGAACCGGCCACGGATTTTGCTATTTTCCCGGCGTCTTTCCGGCTGCGGGCTCCTCTGACACAGACTTCCATGAACTTATCGGCGCCTTCTCCGTCCCGGGCGACCATCCGCGCGATGTCTATGCAGACCGAGTCAAGATTTTCCCGGAAAACCCTTAGATCTTTTCCGCGCCTCTTGACCGTCTTGTTGCCGGCCACGCCGTTCGCCAAAAGCATTACCGTATCATTGGTGCTCATATCCCCATCCACGGTTAATGCGTTGAACGAAACACCGACACTGCCGATGAGCGCCTTCTTCATAACCCCCGCTGATACAGCGGCATCAGTTAGAATATAACAGAGCATGGTTGCCATATTGGGTTCGATCATCCCGGCACCTTTTCCTACAGCGGTCATCCTTATCTTCTTTCCGTCCAAAACAAATGTCCGGCTCGTGATCTTGCGAAAGAAATCTGTTGTCATGATACCATCGGCCGCATCGGTAAGGCCATCCGTAGACAATGCCGACACGAGCCGTTTCATTCCCTTTATCACCGGTTTCATGGGTATGGGCACGCCTATTACGCCCGTCGAAGAAACCAGAACCATATCTTTCGGAACATTTATCAATCCCGCCATGGTTTTTGCCATTTTCCTGGCATCATTCAGCCCTCTTGAGCCGGTCATACAATTGGCATGGCCGCTGTTGACCACTACGGCCCTCGCCCGGCCACCGGTCTTCTTCAGCTGCTCACAGGCCAGCACCAGAGGCGCGGCTTTGACCGCATTGGTGGTAAAACACGCAGCCACTCTGCACGGTTTTTCAGAATAAAAGAGAGAGAGATCTTTTCTCTTTTTTTTCGCCCCGCAATGTATTCCCCCGGCCAAAAAACCTTTAGGAAGCTTATGCTTTTTCATTTGAATTACCGCTCTCCTCCGTGATTACCTTCTGACTAATAGGACAACAACCCGGCTCGTTCATCCGCCCCGCACATTATATTCATGTTCTGCACGGCCTGGCCGCTCGCACCTTTAAGAAGATTGTCTATGACCGTGACTATAACGAGCATGCCGCCGGCTACCGTAATGCCGATATCACAAAAATTTGTGCCTGCAACATCCTGTATCTGCGGCGTTTCGCCCAACCGCTTTACTCGCACAAACGGTTCATCCTTAAAACGCTCAACATACATCCCGTGAATCTCACTGTCTTTCGGCAGACCTTTATGCTGGATGTATATCGTTGACATAATTCCACGACGCATAGGCACCAGATGCGGCACGAAATTCACGCGCGTATCCGTTTTCGTGACACCGGAAAGCACATGTTCTATCTCCGGCATGTGCTGGTGACTGTTCACTTTATAACATTTAAGGTTCTCATCAATCTGACCGTAGGATAACGCCTGAGAGGCGTTCCTGCCGGCACCGGTCGCGCCGCTCTTGGAATCCGCTATAATCACAAGACCTTTCGCGGCCACCGTTTTAATAATCGGCAAAAGCCCTAATATAATACTTGTCGGATAACAACCCGGATTGGCCACGAGCCCGGCATCGCGGATCTTCTCCCTGTTCACTTCAGGCAGTCCGTATACAGCGGAACTAATATTTCCACTGTCGGTATGCTTGGCGCCATACCACTTTTTATATGTCTCCTGAGGCAAACGATAATCGGCGCTGAGATCTACCACCTTTTTCCCTTTTTTAAGGAACAGGGGCGCTATCTTCATGGACACCGTATGCGGAAGCGCCAGAAAAACCAAATCACTGCGGGATGATACTTCATCTACATCAAGGTTTTTACAGACAAGGGATATTTTCTTCTCAAACCTCGGATAAATTTCCGCAAAATCCATCTCTTTTTCGACAATCGCCGATAAAGATACTATTTCCGCTTCCGGATTCCTCAAAAGAACATCCACAAGCTCTTCTCCCGTATACCCGGTTGCGCCGACCACTCCAACCTTAATCATTATCACTCCCTTACTCTATTGATTGGTATTTACTGTTTTCTTTGCCTATTTTCCGCAATATGTTGCCGCATATAACTTGATTATCTATAGCATTTTTCAGAAAAATCTCATAAAAATTTAAGTATAGAATATACTCTCTGCGGTGTCAACCTAAATCAGGCCTCAAATAAAACAACCCTCCGCATCGTTTGTTTTATTCAAATACGGAGGGTTGTTTATGAGCGATTGCGCTATCGTAAAATTTTTGTTAACTTTTTATCTCTCGCCCTTTTGCCTTTCATTAACGTTTCGAGAACTGGAAGCTCTTACGTGCGCGTTTTTGCCCGTATTTTTTTCGTTCCTTGGCTCTGGGGTCACGAGTAAGAAAGCCGGCCTTTTTCAGCACTCCCCTTGTATCCACATCAACTTTCAGAAGAGCTCTTGCGATACCGTGTCTGAGAGCTCCGGCCTGTCCGCTCTGTCCGCCGCCGGCTACCGTAGCCATGACATCAAATTTGCTCAAATTCCCCGTTACCTCCAGCGGCAGCAAAACACTGATTCTGTGCGTTTCCCTGGGAAAAAACTCTTCAAACTCTCTTTTATTGACCTTTATTCTCCCTTTTCCGGAACGCATTCTCACTCTTGCTGTCGATTCCTTGCGCCGGCCAACAGCTACATATTCAACTAATTTCGACATTCTTAGATTTCCTTCCGTTTCGGCTGCTGCGCCACATGCGGATGTTCTGTTCCCACATAAATCTTCAACCTTTTCAACATGAGCGCACCCAGCTTACTTTTGGGAAGCATCCCCTTAACCGCGTGCCGTAAAATATATTTCGGATCTTTCTCAAACATTTTTTCGTAAACCGTTTCCTTTAACCCACCTGGATACCCGGAAAATCTCTTATAAATCTTCTGGGTTCGCTTATTCCCGGTGACCTTTATTTTTTCGCAATTTAATGCTACGACCCCGGCCCCGGAATCCACATTAGGAGTAAAATCCGGACGGTATTTTCCCCTTAACAGTACGGCTATTTCAGTAGCCACTCTGCCCAGAATCTTATCCCCAACATCCACTATAAACCATTCATGCCCGGCTTCGCCGGTTTTCGTCATTTTTGTTTTCATATCTACCTCTACCGTTCCTTTTATATACAATTCGGAACAGTAAAATTAACACATTTGGACGGGCTTGTCAAGACCTATTTCCCTTGCAAACCGTCCTGTATAGAGATCTTACCGGCCCCTTGTAAAACGACTCAAAGGTTTCCTGAATGGATTGTTTTGAAGCTCCTTTTTTCGTCGCATTTGTCTTCTTTACCTGCCCTCTGCCACTCGTGATCTCAACCTTGTGAACATGTAATTTCGCCCCCATTACTCACCCCCTTCTTTCTTTTTACTGAAAAGCACTTTCCCGTCGTTCTGAACAACAAAAATCACCTTGTCCCTTCTTCTTATCCCGAAATATCCCTGCAATGCTTTCGGAATAAAAATCTGGCCCCTGTCAGAGACGGTCGCATTGAACTGAAATCTGAACGTTCCCCTCATCCCCTATCATCCTCCATTTTGATCTTGTAACAAGTATACATCAAGTATAGATACTTGTCAAGGAGAAAGCGAAAGACACAAGGGCGAATGATTATTCGCCCGTACGAATTCTATTTTCATCTTTTCTTCGGGGACGAAATTAAAAGTAAAAGACGTAGGGGCGAATAATCATTCGCCCTTGCTGTGAGAGGTATTCGCGCTCAGTACCGTACTTCCATCAGACAGAGTCCGTGGGCGGGGGCGGTGGGGCCGGCTTTTGTTCTGTCGCGGGCGGTTAGGATTTGACGCATGCTTCCGGGCGGGAAATATCCCCGCCCTATTTCTACGAGTGTTCCGGTTATGTTGCGAACCATGTTATAAAGAAAACCGTCTCCTTCTATATCAATCACGACCGAAGACGCTTTTTTTCTTATACTGATTTTTGTAATTCTACGGACCGAAGGCCTTTCTCTCTTATCTCTTGCCTGAAACGCCTTAAAATCATGCCTGCCGGAAAGAACTCTCGCCTCCTTTTTCATGAGCGAAACATTAAGTCCGTATGGAACACGCCATGCGTATCTTTCCGCAAAAGGGTCTCTGGCGCGGGCGTTTAAAATACTATACCGGTAATGTTTACTTCTGGCGCTAAACCTTGGATGAAAGTCCAGGGAAACATCTTCCGCTCGCGTCACCGCAAGACTTCCCGGAAGAAAGGAATTGAGCGCCTGCGGTATTTTTTCGGAAGGCACCGCATTATTCATCTTAAAATTAGCGATCTGGGCTTTCGCATGCACACCGGCATCGGTGCGGCTGGCCCCATTAACACGGCAATTCTTTTTAAAAACGGCGTAGATAGCCTTCTCTATCTCTTCCTGAATGGCCAAACCGTTCTTCTGGATCTGCCAGCCCTTATAACCGGTGCCATCGTAAGCTATCGTGAGTTTAATGTTCCGCATGTTTTGGCCGTTTGCTGTTAGCTGATTGTCTTTCTGCCCATGAGCCATGAGCCAACAGCCATGAGCCGACTTGCACGCAGTATTTCTGGACGTATTAAGGAGCGATAAGGAGCTCAGCAATCTGGATGGCATTGAGGGCAGCGCCTTTTCGAAGATTGTCCGCAACAACCCACATGTTTAGGCCGTTCTCCACGGACGCGTCTTCCCGTATGCGCCCGAGAAAAACATCGTCCTTCCCCTCTGCCTCTATCGGCATCGGATATCGGTTCTCGCCGGGCGCATCTACAACGGTAATACCCTTAAAGGCCTTCATGAGTTTTATCGCATCTTCACGCGTAAGTTTCTTTTCGGTCTCCACATTAACACTTTCCGAATGGGCGTAATACACGGGGACTCGCACGCAGGTCGCGGTGACGGCAAGCCCGGGAAGACCAAGTATCTTCCGGGTCTCTTCCACCATTTTCATCTCTTCCTTTGTATAGAAATTCTCTTTAAAAACATCAATATGCGGAATCAGGTTATACGCGATCTGGTGCGAAAAATTATTGATCATATCGCCCGGAACTGTATGCTCTCCTACCCCATAATGCGATTTCTTCTTGCCAAGAGCAATAGACTGTTTTTCCATCTCAAGAATATGCTGCTGACCCGCACCTGAAACCGACTGAAACGTGGTTACTACAACTCTTTTTAGATTCACCGCTTGAGCAATTGCTTTGAGCGGCAGAACCAACTGTATTGTTGAACAATTCGGGTTAGCTATTATCCCCTTATGCTTTTTTATCGCATCCGGATTAACTTCGGGAACAACAAGCGGAACTTCTTCTTTCATGCGGAACGCGCTGGAATTATCCACGCAGACCGCGCCGGCGCGGACCGCGTGCGGCAGAAACTCTTCACTTCTCGACGCGCCGGCCGATGCCAGCACTATATCAATATCGCCGAAAGAATTCTTATCGAGAAGTTCGACATCATGTTCCCGGCCTTGAAAAGATATTTTTTTTTCTTTTGAACGCTCACTGGCCAGAAGACGCAGCGCGCCAAGGGGGAAAGAACGCTGAGCGAGTATTCTCAGAAACTCGGTGCCTACCGCGCCTGTCGCACCCATGATCGCAACGTTGTATTTGGCCTTCTTTTTCACTGCATTCTCCTTGCCAAATTCGGGCGGGCACAAGGTCCGCCCCTACGTGCTGTAATTCGGGCGGGCACAAGGCCCGCCCCTACGTTTTTTGTTTTTTGTCAAAATGGAATTCGTAGGGGCACCCCTTGTGGGTGCCCGAAAACGTCGTTTCGGGCGGGCACAAGGCCCGCCCCTACTCCGTGTAAATCCGTGTTTTA
>CAZGOZ010000056.1:0-7146 GCA_964528025.1 uncultured Planctomycetia bacterium | reverse complement strand
CCCTTCCGCCGCGCCCTCGAACCATTGAACCCCATTCTCGGCTCGAATCCGGCGGAAAAAACTTGACAAGAGCGGATCGAAATGGTACTATCTACTAACAAATTAACCTTTTAAACCGGTCCTGAGAGGCCTGAAAAGGAGAAAACGATGAAACGAAGAGCGAACATGAGTAAGCCTGCTTGTCATATTGACAGGGAGGCTTTTTTTGTGGTTCGACGCGGCCGCTTTCCGCGGCCTTGCTCACCACAAGTGCCCGCATTTTTTTTGGAGGAGAAATGAATATGAAGATAAAAGCTAAAATACTGGATGCGGAAGGAATCAAGAGAACCCTGCTGCGGATTGCACACGAGATACTGGAAAAAAACCAGGGAGCGGAAGACCTTGTAATTATAGGGATCAGGACACGCGGGGCCTATCTGGCCGAGCGCATAGCGAAGAACATGGAAGCGATTGAGGGGAAAAAAGTTCCGGTGGGAGCGATGGACATTACTTTGTATCGGGACGACCTCTCGGAAATCGCGAGCCAGCCGATAGTTCATTCCACGGAAATTGATTTTGACATAAGCGGGAAAAAAATTATTCTCGTAGATGACGTTCTCTATACAGGCAGAACGATCAGATGCGCGCTGGACGGGTTGATAGATTACGGAAGGCCGGCAAACATCCAGCTGGCCGTGCTGGTGGATCGCGGCCACAGAGAGTTGCCGATAAGGCCGGATTTCGTGGGAAAGAACATTCCGACGGCGCAGAAAGAAATCGTGGAAGTAAAGCTGACCGAAAGCGATGACCAAGAAGAAGTGGATGTGCTGGCATGAAGAAGGTAGATGAAAGAAAATGGACAAAAAAACACCTCTTGGGGATAGAAGAACTTTCTGCCGGGGAGATAGAGCTTATACTTGATCAGTCCGAAAGGTTCCAGGAAGTGCTGGCCCGCTCTATACCGAAAGTTCCGACACTGAGAGGCAAAACGGTGGTCAATCTGTTCTGTGAACCGTCCACGCGCACGCGGGCGTCGTTTGAACTCGCGGCCAAACGGCTGGGAGCCGATACCCTGAACATCTCTTCCTCCTCCTCCAGTTTTGTGAAAGGGGAGACGCTCAAAGACACGGCAAGGAATCTGGAAGCGATGAAGATTGACGCGATAGTCATGCGCCACCCATGCTCAGGAGCGTCGTATTTTCTTTCTCAACTTGTAAAGGTTTCTGTAATCAACGCCGGGGACGGCGCGCATGAACATCCCACGCAGGCATTGCTTGACGTTTTAACGATTCGGCAACGTCTGGGAAAGATCAAGGGAGTTAAGGTAAGCATAATAGGTGACATTTCCCACTCAAGGGTTGCCCGAAGCGGTATATGGGCGCTGAAAAAGCTGGGAGCGGATGTCACCGTGTGCGGACCAAAAACGATGATGCCGGCCGCAATCGAAAAAATGGGAGTCCGGGTCACATACGACATCAAAGAAGCGGTCAAAGGCGCGGACGTGCTGAACGTGCTTAGGATACAGTTAGAAAGAGAAAAAAGCATGCTGTTTCCGGGGATAAGAGAATATGCACAGCGGTTCGGGATAAATCGGCAGTTGCTTGAAAAATATGCCGGAGACAAAACCATTATACTGCACCCCGGGCCAATAAACAGGGGTGTAGAACTCAGCCAGGATGTTGCCGACGGGAAAAATTCTGTCATACTGGAGCAGGCAAAAAACGGAGTAGCCGTCAGAATGGCCGTATTGTACCTTTTGAGTAATATAAAAAGCTAAAGGGAGTAAACAAGGAATAAACACCAATTATTTCTGCAGGCAGACCATAAAACCGCCAGAAAAAACGTAAAAGTGGAGCAAGAGATGAAAATTCTGATAAAACAAGGACGGGTAATAGACCCTTCGCAAGAGATGGATAAAGTGACCGACATATTCATCGAAGGAGGGAAGATATCCCGACTGGGAAAAGTGGCGGGGGAAAAAGCCGATGTAACCATCCAGGCAGAGGGCCGAATTGTGACCCCCGGGCTCATAGACATGCACGCGCATTTGCGCGAACCGGGGAGAGAAGACACAGAATGTATTGAATCCGGATTGAAGGCAGCAGTGAGAGGCGGATTTACCACGGTCTGCGCAATGCCCAATACCGAACCTCCGTGCGACAGTCAGGCCCAGGCGCGATTCTTGCTGGCGCGGGCAAGAGCCGCGGCAATGGCGAATTTGCTGCCCGTGGGAACAATCACAAGGGAACGAAAAGGCCTGGAGATATCAGAGATGGGGGAATTGAAAGACGCGGGATGCCCCGCCGTTTCGGATGACGGCGATGGTGTAATGAATCCCGGTCTCATGCGGAGGGCAATGGAATACGCCGCAATGACAGATCTTTTGGTGATATCTCACTGTGAGGACAAAACGCTTGCGAATAGCGGCGTCATGCATGAAGGATATTTCTCAACGGTTCTCGGGCTGCGTCCGATACCGGCGCTTGCGGAAAGCACGATGGTAGAGCGCGATATTCAGCTTGCGCACCTGACGGGCGCGCGGCTTCACATCGCGCATATAAGCACGGCCGAAAGCGCAGAGAAAGTAAAACAGGCCAAAGAACAGGGAATAAAAGTGACGGCGGAAGTCACACCGCATCATCTCGTTCTCTCCGATGAGGATTTGAAAACGTATGATACCAACCTGAAGGTTAACCCGCCGCTGCGTTCAGCCCGGGATGTCCTGGCGCTTAAAAAAGCGCTCAAGGACGGAACAATAGACGCAATTGCCACGGATCACGCGCCGCATCTGGCAAGCGAAAAAGAAAAAGAATTTGATTACGCTCCTTTCGGGATGATAGGGCTGGAGACGGCATTGGCGCTCATGATAATGAACCTCGTGGACGAAGGAATTCTGTCCTGGCCCGAGCTCGTGCGAAAACTATCGGCCAATCCCGCGGCGATACTTAAATGCGGCGGGGGAACACTGAAAGAAGGGGCGCCGGCCGATATAACGGTGATTGATCCCGAAAAGAAATGGATATACGCGCGGGAAGGGATTCTGTCGCGGTCAAGCAATTCCCCGTTTGTCGGACGCGAGATGAAAGGCGCCGTTACCGATGTTATAGTCGGCGGGCGAGCGGTCTTAAAGGACGGAGCGATATGCGGAAGAAAGTGATAAAGGCAAGGGTGCTCTCCAACCGCGAAATAGCGGAGAATTGTTTCATGATGGAGCTGGAAGCCCCGTATCTCGCGGCGAAATTCGTTCCCGGTCAATTCGTCAACGTGAAGGCGTGGGAAAACACCACGGACCCGCTGTTGCGAATACCTCTGGCCATACATGCGGCGCGTGGGAAAAAAGTGAAGCTTCTTTACAAGGTGGTCGGCAAAGGCACGCGTTTTCTAAGCGCCGTGTCGAAAGAAACCGAGATAGACGTTTTAGGGCCCCTCGGAAACGGGTTTAACCCAAAAACGACAAACCGACGCGGCCAAAGCGATGCTGTTCTTGTTGCCGGAGGGCATGGCGTGGCGCCGCTCTATGCTCTTGCTGAACACATGGCGCGAGAAAAGAAAAAAACAACCGTCTTAATCGGAGGCGGAACAAAAAAAGATATCATGTGCGAGAAAGGGTTTAAAAAACTTGGAGTAAAGGTGCTCGTGGCGACGGAAGACGGATCAAAAGGACATAAAGGATATGTCACGGACCTTCTGGAAAAATATCTAAAAAAACGGACGGGCCCCGGAACAGTGGACACCATATACGCGTGCGGACCGAGACCGATGCTTACCGCCGTTGCGTGGATGGCGGAAGAATACGACCGGGAAGCGCAGGTTTCGCTTGACGCTTACGTGGCATGTGGTATCGGCGCATGTCTCGGATGCGCAGTGCGAACGGTTGACGGGTATAAACTTATCTGTAAAGACGGACCGGTTTTTGACGCAAGAGAAATCGCGTGGGAAGAGGGATAATCGGACTCATCCGTCATCCTGAGGCGAAGCCGAAGGATCTAGATTCTTCGGCCCTTGCTGGGACCTCAGAATGACAGGCCTGGGCCTCAAAATGACAGAGTACGAAGGGTATAACATGAACCTGAAAATAAAAATAGGCCGGGTGACTTTTAAAAACCCCGTGTGGGTGGCCTCGGGAACTTTTGGAAATGCGGAAGAATTCCGGGAATTTCTTAATCCGGCAAGCATCGGAGCCGTGGTAACAAAAACATTAACGCTGAATGGGCGCGAAGGCAATCCCCCTCCGAGAATTTTGGAAACGGCATCGGGAATACTTAATGCCATAGGGCTTGAGAATAAAGGAGTAGCGCGTTTCAAGAAAGAGAACTACCCGTTCCTGAAAAAACTGAAGACCCGCATCATAATAAGCATCGCCGGAACAGACAAAAAAGAAATCGCCGAATGCGCAAGCGCGTTTTCAGGGCAAAACGAACCGGACGCAATCGAAGTAAACCTGTCGTGCCCGAACGTAACGAGCGCGCACGGCCCCGTGATCGCGCAGGACGCCCGGCGCACGAAAGAAGCGATCGCGGCGGTCAAGCGCAAAGTAAAATGCCCCGTAATCGCCAAGCTCTCACCGAACGTGACGAGCATCGCCTCGATCGCCGCCGCCGCCGAAGCGGGCGGAGCCGACGCGATCGCGCTGGTGAACACATACGCCGCGATGGCGGTAGACGCGGAAGAGATGACGCCGATCCTCGGCAACGTAACGGGCGGCCTGAGCGGCCCGGCGATCAAGCCGATGGCGCTGAAAGCGGTGCGAGATGCGTATCACGCCGTGACAATCCCGATAATCGGCATGGGCGGAGCGATGACGGGCACCGATATCGCGGAGTTCATGCTATGCGGCGCGACGGCGGTCGCGATCGGCACGGCCAACCTTGCCGACCCGGCGGCGCACAGCAAGATCCTCTCCGAATTCAAGAGATACCTGAAGCGAAAGAAGATAGAGAGCGCCCGCGAGTTAACCGGGGCCCTTAAAGACGGGAGAGCCGCATGAACGGGGAAGCAAAAGACAAGATTATCGTCGCCCTTGACGTGCAAACGTTTGATGACGCGGCGAAAATGATAGACCTTCTTTCTCCCGAAGTAGAAATATTCAAGGTGGGCATGGCGCCTTTTACCGGATTCGGCGAAAAGATACTTAAAAAACTTGAAGACATGAAAAAAAAGGTGTTTCTGGACCTCAAATTCCACGACATCCCGAACACCGTGAAAGAAACGGTGAAACAAGCCGTCCGCAAAAAAGTTTTCATGTTAAACGTCCATTGTCTCGGCGGCCTGGACATGATGAAAGCGGCTGACGAAGGCGCGAAAGAAGCGGCCCAGGCCGGGAAAACCACACCTCCGATTCTGCTCGGCGTAACGATACTGACCAGCATGGATAAAGCCGCCATGAACGAGGCCGGCATCGAGGGCAGCCCGAGTGAGAGGGCGCTCGCGCTTGCGTGTCTGGCCAACCGCGCCGGGCTCAACGGCGTGGTGGCATCGGCAAAAGAAGCCCGCGCCATAAAAGAAAAACTCGGAAAGAGTTTCATCGTAGTAACTCCGGGCATCCGCCCCGACTGGGCCGCATCAAATGACCAGAAAAGAGTCCTCACCCCAAAAGAAGCCATATCCGCGGGCGCCGACTACATAGTCGTAGGCCGCCCCATCATCCACGCAAAAAACCCGACCGAAGCCGTTAGGAAGATCAGGGAAGAAATTGTATAAACTTTGCCGGGAATATGTTAAAATCATTTCGGTGCGAAAGTAACATTTGTAGTCAAAGAAGATTACCAAAACAGGATTTCTCCCCTTCTCATGCAAGAATCTGAAATAATAGAACTATTCAAGAAAACCGGGGCTTATCAACAGGGACATTTTAAGCTTTCCAGCGGTTTGCATTCAGGCGCATATCTGCAATGCGCGCTTCTTCTTCAGAATCCGGTCATTGCCGCCCGCTTGTGCGGTCATCTTGCGGAAAAGATCCACCCGATTGAACCGGATCTCGTCCTCGGCCCGGCCATGGGAGGAATAATCCTCGCGCACGAAACAGCAAGGGCGCTCGGCGCGCGCGCAATCTTCACGGAAAGAGACGACACCGGAGCGATGGCCTTGCGCCGCGGGTTTACCGTAGAGCGCGACAACAAAATACTTATCACAGAAGACGTGCTCACGACGGGCAAATCCGTTAAAGAGGTTATAGCGCTTCTTGCGCGGCAGGGAATAAAACCTATCGGTGTGGCGGCGCTTGTTGACAGAAGCGCCGGAAAGATTGATTTTGGAGGAATAAAACACGTCAGTTTGATAAAGCTGAACATCCCGGTTTTCAAAGAAAAAGAATGCCCGCTTTGTCAGGAAGGAATCCCGATAGAGAAACCGGGATCGCGAGTGCAACACAGAGGACGCTGAGATAAAATAACCAAGATACAAGAGACAATAACCAAACAAGAAACAATAACCAAATTCAAATAACCAAACAAGAAAGAAAGCATTTTAAAAACCAATTATTTACAAGTCTGGATAAACCGTTGTTTGGTTATTGTGATTTGAATATTGTTTGTATCTTGTAACTTGTATCTTGGTTATTGGCGATTTATAACCTAGGAGGCATATCCATGGAAATGGAACTCAAAAATATAATTGAAAAAATAAAAGAAGAAGGTGTCGGTGAAGCCGAGAAGCAGGCCCGGGACGTGATTACTGCCGCGGAAGAAAAAGCGGCCGGCATTATCAGGGCGGCTGCTGCGGAAAAAGAAGCAATCGTGGAAAAAGCCGGCTCGGAAGCCGCGCGGATGCGCAAGAACGGCGAAAGCGCGGTGCGACAGGCGGCGCGCGACATTCTGCTCGGACTGAAAGAAGATATAACTAAACTTTTTGACGCGGTAATGAAGAAAGAAATCGCGGAACAGCTTTCAGCCACGCTGCTCAAGGACATGATTCTCTGTCTCGCCGAAAAATTCAACCCCGGAAGCAACGAAGGAATAGAGGTGCTTGTCAGCAAGAAAGACATCGCCGAGCTGGAAAAACTACTGCTCACCCGGCTTAAAGAGAGCATGGCAAAAGGTGTAACGCTTAAGGCTTCACCCGCCGTGGAAAAAGGATTCCGGATAGGCGAGAAAAACGGGAACGCGTATTATGATTTCACCGACGAGGCGATCATGGAGGCGTTCAAGACGTTTCTCAACCCGAAGATAA
>CAZGOZ010000055.1:0-7171 GCA_964528025.1 uncultured Planctomycetia bacterium | reverse complement strand
ACCTTGGACCCACTGATTAAGAGTCAGTTGCTCTACCAACTGAGCTATGCGGGCACCGATTTGGAGCGTATTATAGCATACATACAAAAGCCATTTCAAGCACATTTAGGACGAGAACATACGCACGTCCCTGCCCTTCACGCGATATCCTCTTAAGGCGTCAAAAACTATGAGTTTTAACGAACTTAACAACATCCCGGAGTTTCGCTTCCGCCACGGAAATGCAGGTATCCGCACAGCCATAATACAGCCGCAGAATATCTCCAATCATCACGGCGGAACTCGGGAATACGACGTTGGGAACATCCCCTATACGTTCATATGGCTCGGTGGGAGCAAGAAGATAATCACGCGTCCGATACAGCACCTTCCACGGCCGGTCTATATCCAAAAGAGCGCCTCCGGCGTAATAGAGATAACCATTACAGCTGGTCCAGACACCGTGATATATGAGAAGCCATCCGTCTTTCGTCTCTATCGGAACAGGACCCGGCCCTACTTTAGTGGACTGCCACCCGCTGTTTGAAGTGCCGAAAACAAAACGGTGGCATCCCCAGTGGACAAGATCCTGGCTGGTGGAATAAAATATATCACCAAACGGAGTATGCGCCCTGTCACTGGGTCTGTGCAATATGGCGTATTTGCCGTTTATCTTCCGCGGAAAGATAACGCAATTACGGTTCGCTGGAGGCAGAGGGTTCTCCATCTGTTTGAAGGTCTTAAAGTCTTTAGTTACGGCCAGACCTATACAGGGACCCTGCGGTGAATCAAGACACCATGTCACGTAATAATCATCCCCTATCTGCGTGACCCGCGGATCATATGTCCTGTTTTTTATCGTAAGATACGGATCATTGTTTTTCATTTTTATAACTTTGGGATCAATCTTCCAGTGAATACCGTCCTTGCTTCTGCCGGCATGCAATGTAAAATTGAAATCTATTTCATCTACGCGGAATATACCCGCATAACCGCCGTCAAACGGGACAATAGCGCTGTTATGAATACTGTTCGCGCGCGGAACCGCCGCTGCTGTAATGATAGGATTGCCTTTGTATCGTTTAAAAACCGTTTCATTTGCCATGTTTCACCTCATTTTAAAGTTAGCTTCTTGTGGTTACTCTCAGGCTCGGAGGAGCCTGTTTTCTCTTATACGCGCTTTTTTCAACGGCCGCGATAAACCATTCCACCTTTTCGGAATCAAACCCCTCTTTCACCATCTCTTCGGCGGACAGGTCTTTGTCCATATATGAGGAAAGCATCCCGTCAAGAGTCTGGTAATCGGGAAGCGTGTCCTGATCAAGCTGGCCGGGTTTAAGTTCAGCCGAAGGTGGACGGCTGATAATTGCCTGCGGGATCACCGCATCCGGCTCGTTGATATATGCCGCCAGACGGTAAACCATTGTCTTCGGAACATCGGAGATGACGGCAAGCCCTCCGGCCATATCCCCATATAAAGTGCAGTATCCGGCCGCAAGTTCGCTTCTATTCCCCGTTGCGAAAAGAAGATGACCGAATCTGTTAGAAAACGCCATGAGTATGTTCCCTCTTATTCTGGCCTGAATGTTCTGCAGATAGATTCCCACCTCTTCTTTTTTTTCTTCTACAAGCAGTTCCTTTTCCAGCGCGCGTTCATAAGCGCTGTATATATCGGAAATAGGCACTGTTCTTAACTGAATATCAAGGTTTTTTGAAAGTTCCCGCGCATACTGCGCGCTTTCTTTTGAGGAATAAGGACTCGGCATGTAAATACCAAGCACGTTCACGGCTCCCGCCGCTTCTTTTGCCAGAGCGCACGCAACGGCGGAATCAATGCCGCCCGAGATACCCAAAACGATCTTAGAAAACCCGTGTTTTTTCATGTAGCCGCGAATGCCGAAGATGAGCGCCTTATAGACCGACTCTATTTCATCCGGCCCTCTGTATGTCTCGGCGCTACCCGCGGCGGCGGTATCAAGAGTCTCTATGTGTTCCTCAAAAGACGGGAACACGGAAACCGGCTTGCCTTCTTTATCCGCCAAAATACTGCGTCCGTCAAATATAAGTTCATCCCCAGAGCCCAACTGATTGGCGAATACAAAAGGTGTCTTATTTTTACGGGCGCAATCCCGGATAAAACTATAACGCGCAAGGTCTCCGCCCGCGCGAAAAGAAGACGCGGCAAACCCTATCAGCGCGGAAACGCCGGGCGCGGGCGGAACGCATTTACAATCCTTCGCCGCGCCAAGACAGACACACACACCCAGTTTGTTATTCTTAAAAGAAATTATTTCAGTTTCGCATGCCGACTGGCGCCGTTCCAGAACCTCTCCGTCATGAATAAACACAGACATGTTTTCAGTATCGCTCTCCGGAAGCGCCAGAAGCATGCCGCAATCCGGATATTTTTTGGATATACCGGCAAGCTCCCCTACCGCAGCCCGAATCTTGCGGATAACCTCCGGCTCGTTTATACTTTTCCGCGGAAGCGCTCCGCCGAGAAAAAACCCGGAAAAGACAATGAGATCCGACGTCCGGGCATGCTCCCCCAAAACACCGGATATCCTCTTTACCCTGTCCGCAATCCCGTCTGTTCCGGGATCAAGCTGCGCGATCGTGATCTTCATATATCTCCGTCAGGATTTTCATTCGCGCTGGTTCTGCCGAACACGCCGGCATTTTGTCAGCACGCATGCCTCTTAGATCCATTTTTTGCGTTTGAAATAAAGCAGCATTCCTAACGCTATGGATAACATTATTGATAGCGCAAATAGATACCCGAACGGCCAGTTCAGCTCGGGCATGTTAAACTTAGAAACTCCCGTGTTAAAATTCATCCCGTAAAGACTCGCCACAAAACTGAGAGGGATAAAAATCGTGGCAATAATTGTCAAAACCTTCATCACTTCGTTCATTTTATTGCTTATGCTCGAAAGATATATATCAAGCATGCCGGAAACCATGTCCCGGTATGTTTCAACGGTATCAATGACCTGTATCGTATGATCGTAAATGTTTCTGAGATATATTCTTGTAGTTTTGGCAATCAGGGGCGAGTCTTCTTTCCCGAGACTGTTTATCGCCTCACGTAGCGGCCAGACAGATCTACGCAAAAAGATCATGTCCCTTTTCAGGGAGTGAATAACATTTACGGTCTTCGTGGTCGGATTGGCCAAAAGATCTTTTTCTATAGCATCTATTCTTTCTCCTGTTATCTCAAGTACCGAAAAATAATTGTCTACGATTGCGTCTATGAGAGCATAAGCAAGATAGTCGGCTCCCATCTTCCTTACGCGCCCCTTCATGTTCCTGATCTTATCCCTGACGAGACCAAAGACATCCCCTTCTCGTTCCTGAAAAGAGATCACAAAATTTGAACCCAAAATCAGACTTACCTGCTCGGCTTCCGGTTTTTTTTTCTTCTTGTTCAACGAGATCATCTTAAGACTGACATACATATATGAGTCAAAATCCTCAAATTTGGGACGCTGTCTCGTGTTCAGGATATCCTCCAGAACAAGAGGGTGAATGCCGAAATACTCCCCCATTTTATTGAGTATCCCGGGATCGTTGATGCCATCAATATTTATCCAGGTAACCGTCGGCGTGTCCTTGAAAGGAAAACTTTCCTCAATGGTCTTTACCTCTTTTTCCTGAAATTGCGATTTATCATAGTCAATAACCGTAATCTTAATTTTTCCGGGATGTCCATTCGTCATATTTTTACCTCCCCATCTTATACCCTTGCCCTCATAAAAACAGGACGCTTAAAACGACATGACCCGCTATAAATAGGTCTTTATTCATAACAAGTTATACAATAAACGTGTGTATTCTAACGTCTTTTACCTTTTAAGTCAAATGACAACTGGCAAGAGGAATCAGGCAAACGTCTGGAAGGTATACAGGTCCCTCAGATTCTCATAATCCATCGGTTCCGCCTCTGGAACAAAGATTATGCTTCCATCGGCCAGGAACAGGACACCTAATTCAGGGTGCTTATCTATAATGGACTTCTGGTCTATTGGCTGACCAGCCGACCGGGCATGGAACAGCTCAAGTGTCAGGACAAGCATTTCCATAAGGCGCATATAACTATCCGCGGTCAAATGCCGATCATCCACACCTGCCAGGAGAATATCGGCGCCATTTTCCGGCCCTAACTCCTTTATGAGATCCGCGCCCGCCAGGACAATTCCCCGAGCAGCCGGGGATTTATGCTTTATACCCTCAACAAGATACCCAACCGTTTCGTCATCATCACATATGAACTCTATGCCGCGTTCCCTGCAGAAACCTCTGAGTGAGGTTATGAGCGGATTGAGCGCGTTATACTGCAGATGACTGTCCTTTTCATATCCTTTCATCCAGTCCGTGCCAAGTGCGATAAACGCGGGAACGTCTTTCCGTTTAGCTTGTCGTATAAAGTCAATCGCATGAACCTGTTCGGTTTCTGCTGTAATTGTATCAGACGTGCCATTCAAATTTCTGTTTATATTTCCTCCGCCGTTGTTTATCTGCACCATCGGCATTTCATCTTTTCTGAACCAAAAACCCCTCACCCTCCACGGAATGACGAACTCATCGCTCTCAGTCCACTGCCAGGATACAGTGGATAATTCCCAGGAATTATCAAAAAAACCGTATTTTTCCGCCGCCTCATACAAGGGGTCCCATGTTTCTATTATCGGGACATACTTGACCGTGAAAAACTCTCTTAATCCGTCCAAAACGGAAAGGTATATGGCACCGCCGGTTGATAAAATTCTATGCCATTCCCCAAGCTGCACCGGTTTTACGACCAACCTTAATTTATCGGTTACCAGTTTCCGCATGCGTTCTTTCCGCATTTCATCGGGATATTTATCTTTCAAACAGTTCAAAACATAATACAGAAGTGAGTTCTCCAGATCATAGTAAGTTCTTTCGGTAATGATTAGATCGGCAAAATTATCGGGAAACACCGATGTTCTTTCATTCTCCAATGTTCTTATGATAGTTCGAACCGCGTCCTTGAATCCCATGGGGCTGTCTTTTACCTTTCTCATCCGCGCGATAAGCGGCGCGGTCAACCAGGATACATCGGCCTGCACCAGATATGTTTTTCTCTGCATGTCCCGTGGTAATCCATCCCAGGAACGCCTCAAGGCCTTCTCATTCAGATCCGCCAGGATAATACATTCAAAATCTCCCAACACGCTTTGATCAATCGTGCCGCATCCCAGAACAACGGCTACTCTCTTTCTCTCCAGGGTGTTCATTACCCTGGAAATGTTCTTGTTCCTTATTTCTTTATCGCTCTCATAAGGCGGATTACCATACTTGTCAAAATAAGAAAGATACCTTCTATCATTCAAATCGTTAACAAATTTTGAAATTTGACCGGCAGAAGGCGTGCTAAGTATCTCGTTCCATCTTCTTTTAAGCCCGTTCCCTTCAATAATCTTCAGCTCTGCATAAACACTTCTTCCCTCACCGAGCGGGATAACCATGTCCGCGTCTTTACCGCCGCGGTCCACATGGTACCTATAATAAAAAGTCTTGACCCCGGCGCGATATATCGGCAGATAATAAGCGTCTTCATCCCCGTTATAAGTCAATTCATCAAGTTCATATCCGGCTAACAACACATCGCGGCGGGTCTTACTCATGGCGAGTTCGGCAGCGTCTGCATGCTGCTTAATTTCTTTTGTCACGGCTTTTGCTCTTGCTATTCCGTTTATCTCTTCCTGAAGATACGCGTCAGGCGGGTCAAACAGGTCCCGGCCGATAACAGTGCTTATCTCGCGGAAAACAACACTGTTACTAAAAAATCCGATGTCGGTTCCGCCGCTTTGCGCGCTTCGGGCGAGTTCTTCGTCCCAGAATCGCGATGACGGCGATAATGCGTGGTAACCGCTTTCCGGAGCGGCATAAGCCAGTCCGGAGACAATCAGAGCCTGGGCGACGAGCATGGATACGACCCGTAAGGCCGTTTTAGTCTTATTTAACAACATGGGTCCTAATATAGCATAAAAACAGCCCTTATGGCCCAAAGAAAGGTAACTTTTTGATTCCTTACTTCAGCCGGCGGGTTCTGGGGGACATGCCTTTTGGGGACACCTTTGCAACTATTAGTAACCCGGTAGTAACCTATAGTAACTCCGAATGGTTACTAACCAGTTACTAATAGTTGCTAATGGTTGCTAAAAAGCAGTAGGGCACCCTTAAGGGTGCCCTACTGCTACTCGTGTGTCCCCGAGGATTAAGATTAAACTTTCAGGGGTTCAAGCAGGGATTCTTTTATGAGTCGGGCGGCTTTTCTACCTGAGAAAAGCATGCCGCTGAACGTCGGGCCCATGCGGGGTATACCGAAAACGGTTGATACCGCCATGCCGGTTACTACCAGTCCGGGATGAATCTGACCTGTTTTTTCAACAAGCTGGTCTTCTGATCCGCCGACATTCATCGGGCCGAAACCTTCTATTTTTAAAAGGTTCCTTTTCTCCAGGCTCCGGCATACAACGGCGTCGTGCCCGGTTGAATCAACAACCACTTTGGCTTCAATAGCAACAGGATCCACGCAGGTAATCTGTCTCGGCAATGCCGATACCGGCGTCCAGTTGATAACCGCGCCTTCCACTTTGCCGTTTCTGTACACGACATCATCAAACTTTGTCATGTTCAAAATCCTGGCGCCGGCTTCACATGCCGCCGCAATAAGTTTTGAACAGGCATGCGGCCCATCGGCCGTGAAAAGGCCTTCTTCAAATTTCTTGTAAGGAATATTCAACTCGTCCAGAATCTCTTCTCCGGGGCCCCTGAACGTAAGTTTGTTCATCAAGTATCCGCCGATCCAAAAACCTCCGCCGAGATAATTATTGGCTTCAACAATCTGCACCTTAACTCCATCTGCAGCCAAATCCCGCGCGCACATTAAACCCGAAGGTCCACCGCCTATAATAATTACATCGGTTACGATGTTTTCCATAAACTCTTCATGAAAACCCTGAGCAATCGCAGCGGTAACCTGTCTTTCCGAAATGTTGCTGAATTTCATAGTAATCTCACTCCTTCAATTAATCTTTAATACTCCCATCTCTCAAAAGTCGATATGCACATATTAAGTCATAAAAACAAGTGCTTGTCAATAATATTCACATGTGTTGCTCCCTCTGCACAACCGTACGGACGATGGATTCCCGCTTTCGCG
>CAZGOZ010000054.1:0-7202 GCA_964528025.1 uncultured Planctomycetia bacterium | reverse complement strand
AAGCGTTTCTTGAAGGGTCGCCTGATCAATCTTATAAACCTTTTCTATCGTTCGGGTCGTTCCGGCAGCAAGGCCTTTCTCTACTTCTATTAAACTTGTCCGGCCGGTAAACTCCCACTGCCCGGGAGAGTTTTTATCATCAACAAAGACTGCTTTTCTGTAGGTGTTGATCTTTCTGCGGGAACCAGCGGGCGAAATTACAACGTGTTCGCTCTTTCCATCGGCAAAATATGTCGTTTCTATCAGATGGCCGTTACCCTCTTTTGTCCCGTCCTGTATACTCATTCGAAAGAGGCGTCCGTTCTCATCATAATGTTCCTCAATCATCGCCTTGAAGCTATGCGGCGCTGATTGAGCCGCGCTTTCGGCATATACCGGTATAAATACCACATGATCTTTACCGTCTAACGATACCGCCGAACGCGGCATTTTCGTCCTACCCCTGTAAGTATTCCAAACAACCTCGTTCAGCAGATATTCTGTTTTTATGCCGTCTCGGGTCAAAAACACAGTTGAGGCATTCTCTCTGTAGTCGGCGCCGTTAAAAAACAGTTTGATAATATCTTCAACGGTAGCTCCCGCTTCTATCTCTTCATTAATACGCACTCTGTCCCTGTTTTCTTCTCCTGTGGCGAAAATCGCATGGCCCAAGATACTGACTGCCGCCGCATCAACGATTTTCTCTTGTTTCTCTTTCTCAAAATCCTTGAGAGGCATGCCTTCTCTTCCGTCCGTGAGTGTTTTATGCTTTTTATGCTGTACGAGAAGGTTTAGAGGCACCGTCTGTTCAAGACCGTTCGCCCCGCCATCCCTTGTAAAATCAAAATCGCCTCTCTGTTCGCGCTCAAATATCTCCATGAACCTTGTATTCTGGTCCGCATCGGCGGAAAGTTCGGCCAGTATCTTCCTGATCTCGCCCTGACTAAAAATACCTTCATATGCAGAACCAAGAAGCGATATGCCGGGTTCAGTCGCCATTCTCCCATAATAATTCACATCTTCCGAGAAGATCGCTGTCTCACCGCTCTGACTGAAAATAGACGTTGTCACGGTTTGTACCACGTTCTTGCCGATTATGGCGAAGGTATCCAAAACGTCTTCTGCCGACGGCGCCCGTTCAGGCAAAAACACTATCGCGCCTTCTCCTTCCGTGGTAAAGGCTCTGGAAACCGCGCTTGTCACGACAGCTGTCTCCGCGGGAATATGAGCTTTGTATTTCACCCCACCGGTGATATTTATTTCATACCCTTTCCCTTCGTAATATGTCACATATAATCCCCACGTCCCCTGTCTGTTGCCGACATAGATCGTGCCTCCCAGATTAGGGTCATAGATAATTTCGGCATCCGGACTATTCAGATCTATGATTTCCCTGACCAGACCATCGGAACTCAATGGAAACACTTTTGAGTTCAAGAGTGTCTGCAGAGGATCAATAATGCTGTCGCTAAATGCGGTGGGTACGTCATTGAGCCGGGCGGCCCTGCCGTCTTTCATGGCTTCATCCAGCGCTCTCTTCACGCGATTAAATTCAAGCTCATCCTTTATTTCCCTGACCATGCCAATCGCATCGCCAAGGTTCGCCGCCAATTGGCCTGCTTCTGTTTCTTTGGACATAATTCCCGTGACCTGCGGGATCCTGTCAAAAAGAAAGTTGATCACCTTAAGAGTTGCGTCCCACGCGGGTTTCATTTCATTCATTATTTTTGAGGATTTTTCCGCATACGAAAAAATGGATGGATTGCCGGCTGCATGTTTTTTCAGAACAGCATTGGCAGAGCTGAATTTCTCCTCTGCCATGGCTTTCTTAAACTCATCAAGCTCTTTTTGCGTAAGGCCCAGTTTCCCGGCGGCATCAAACATTACCTCAGAAAACATCTGATATGCCTTCGAGTCGTAGCCATTTTCCCTGTATCCAAGAGCGCGGTTATACAGGTATTCCGTCTTGGTATAAAACTGCCATGTCGCGACCGGGATTAGATTACCTTCTGCCGTAATCTCCAGCCACTCCCGAAATTCGGTCCTGTTCATCCAGACAACTTCCGGACGCTCAAGACGATATGTGCGCTTATCCAGAGTATCGCGGATTTCTTTCACGTTACCCACGCGTATCATTGTGATAATGGCTTCCGCGCTTCTCTCCTCTATCACCCGTCCGCGCGTATCTTTGAAAATATATCTGCCGGAACCATCTTCTGTAACGGCCTCAAGCATGCCGAGAATCGTCTCATCCTGCAGAACAGGCACGGTTATCTTCCGCCATGTAAGGCACATGAGCGGATCTTCGGCTATATATCCGGGGTCATCGCCTTCAGCCTGCAATTCAGGGACATGCGCCCGGAGATAATCATCCCATAGATTAGGTATAGGTGTTGATTCAGGCGTCTCTGTGGGTTGCTCTGTTTTTCTTTCAACTACCACAGCTTCTTCAACGGAAAAAAGATCCAATGCCATTCCTTCTCTGGAATTCCCAGCGTCAAAGGTTTTGCCTGTCGCGCCGGGCAACTCGCCCATTCCTTCAGCCACCACGCCTGCGGCAACACTGCCCATAATCATGCCTATCACGGCGATCATTAACCACTTATTCCTCAAACCGGCTATATGTGCGCCAATCTTCGCCTCCGCAACCTCAGCTGATTTTTCTGACGGAAACGCTTCGCTTCTTACAAGCGCTCTAATCAATCTTTTACGAAGCTCGGCATATCGCGCCTCCATTTTTAACCGTTCAATGTCAGTTTGTTGGATTGTTTTCTGCACCCGTTTCTTTAAATCGCGGGGAATGCCGGATGCGCGTTTATATTCCAGATACGCCGTCTGGAATTCAAGAAACGTAAGATCCACGAGAACCGTTCCCATCTGTCCGGAAATATCCGTAATCTCTTCTTTTATCCCGGAAAAGGCCGCGTGCCTTTTCGGAGTGTCCTCGCCAAAAAGTGTTAGTATGATAAAGTCCCTGACAAAAGGCGTATCCTCGCCGCCCAGATACTCCCGCATGCGTGTTTTGACTTCGACGGCGGATTTGCTTTCCTGCGCGCCGTTATCCGGTATAAAAAAGCGCTCTAACGCTTTATCAATATACTTTTTTACCGCTTCAATAAACTGTTCCGGTTTCGCGGGTTTCCCTTCAGCGGCAAGTATTGCGCGAAGAGCAAAATCCTTTAATACCGTCATGCTTTTGCCGGTCAAAAGTTCAACCCCGCCGAGTCCATAATCCGTATCTGCCGCGTTTGCCAGGGCGCCTGTTATTGCCTTGAAAAGGCGTGTTACTTTTTCTCCGAGTTCAGGTTCGGAATCCGTTTTTCGTTTCGCGGTCAGCCACGCGTTATATTCGCGAACCACGGCAAAATAGAATCTGTCCTCGGAAGACAAGCGTGTTGTCATCACTTCCGCGTTTTTTTTCTTCAGTTCACCCAGTTTTTTTCTTGCGACTTCAACCTCGGCTGAGGCCTTAATGATCGCCGGAATCTTTTTCGCGTCTTGTCCGGCTTTTACGAGCTCCACGTTCGCCACGGCATCAAGTGTTATCTTGTCATACGCGCAACTTCTAAGAAGGTTTAATCGGACCTTAAGTTCTTCCCGGTCATAGAAATCCCTCATCTCACCATACATTTCCGGGTCAATACCGAATTCTTGGATGATACTTTCATCCTGCTCGCTGAACGCGCCGTCGGTTTCGTTTTCCGGCGTTTCTGAAACTCCCTTAAGGGAGTTTTCTTTCGTGACCTCACGCGCTATCCTGTTAATTTCTTTCTGCAAGCGGACAGAATATTTCTCCTCCGCTTTTTCCAGACGAACGGTTGCTTTTCCTTCTTTCTGCATCAGGTCGGCGACAGCCCCACTGATTATTTTGAACTTTGCTGCGGCTTCCGCAACCGCGTCGTCCGCAGGATATTCTTCCTCCGCGTCTTCCAGACGAACGGTTATTATTTCTTCTTTGCCGCTCGATTCCAGTGCCAGGCCTTCATCGGTTTCGGGTGCGGATATTATTTGTCTCTCCGTTTCTGTGCCGCTTTCTGCGGGGAAGAGTTTCTGTATTCTCGCTCCACGAAATGGAGACGGCGGAACGGGAGGATGAAAATCTTTCACGGCGTTGCGGAGAGTTTTACCGGCTCCGATCAAAGCCGCGAAAATATCCGCCGCTATCTTAATGATAAACATGGCGCCTTCACGCGCCCTATTGAGGTTTGTCTTTAGTACTTCTGCGGCTTTATCTCCGTAAACCCGCACGCTGTTCTTAAACGATTTTATCTCCCCGGTCGCAACCGCGCTTAAACTCCCGGGAATACCCTTAATCTTCTCGCTGAATAACCGTCCAAGCACGGTCATGCGGCCTTCTTGATAAACGAATTCTCTGTAATTATCGGTCTTTTTCAGTGCCTTATTGTCATAGACCTTTCTTGTTTTTATCTTTCCGTTCGCGTCATATTCAAAAATTTCCGTCCGGAGATAGCGCATCTGTTCGGCGTCTTTATATATCCCGCTCACGCCGGGCCGCGCGACATAGTCTTCTGATGTTTCCTCAAACTCGCTGTCCAGGCGCCATGCCGCATCGCCTCGCGCGCCATACTTTGAGAATTTGCTCGCAACTGTTCCGTCTTCCGGGTTATAGGTGTATCTCTTATATCCGGCGGTCTTGAGTTCTCGCCTGTTGTCATAGACCTCTTTTACACTGACATTTCCATCCGCATAATACTTAATTACCTCTGACCGAACATGCCTGCGCCGTTTAATGTCTCTGAATAATTCAACGATTCCGGGGTGCCGAGCGCCGTCGCCCAGTTCTTTCGTGAATGCCCTGTCCAGCCGCCAGAAGGTTCTGCCGTGTTCTTTGTGCTTTGCAAATTTACTGACAATTTTCTTTTTTTCCGGCTGATACGGATCCCGTTCATAAACATAGCTCGCATCTTCATCTGCGGCGAGGCGTTTGCGGAAAATATTACGCGCAAGAAACGCCGCGAGCGTCAAAAGAAGCATAATGCGTTGGATGAGATTTCTGCCGGAATCTGAAAGTTTATCCACTGCCGTAAATTTAAACGGCAGAACACCGACACCGAAAAGACCCGCGACGATAATTGACGGCGATGATACGGCTTCGACTATAACAACAGGTTCTGCCGGCGTTATCGCCACCACATTACCCTCTGAGTCATATTCCGTGGTCTGTATGAGATCTCCGTCGGTATTGTAGTCATCCTGATACTGCGCTTGACGGGTTCCCGTGAAAAAATTGCGCAAAATGCTGTATGATCCGTCCGAATTGTCAACTCTGTCTTGGTCCGCATAATGTTCAATGGTGTGTGTCCGATTGCCGTGCGGCTGAGGCATGTCGCCTTCGGGAACAACAGCAACATCGTTTAGGTCCTGCTCGTCGTACTCATATATATGTTCCGTGCAGGTTATATCATCGGCAGGATCCAGATATGTATACGTGTGTGTCGTGCCGTTTTCCGGGTCAATTTTTCTTTCTAAACGTCCGTAGGGCTTTGCGCCGGTCCTGGAGTCTCCTGCGTAAAACTCTTCGTCTTTTCGGATAAAAACCGTACCCGCATTAATGATCTTTCCATCGGGCATGGTTTTTTCCTCAAGATATGTCGTTTTCCATATCCGTCCTGTCTGTTCCGGGCGTTCCGCATTGGGATAGAAACTGAATTCCACTCCGTCTATTACCATGTGCCTGTCCTCATAATACTCTATAGGCACGCCTATTTGTTCGCCGTAGGGCGCGGGCTGCCCTCCGTTCGGCGCGGATAATCCGAAGGGTTCCAGGTCTCTGGTGTCAAACACATACATGGTTTCGGTATAATTCTTATCGCTTACATCGTCACGATATACGAACACGCGCGTTGTTCCGTCCACCGGTGAAAGTATAGCGATAAGACGTCCAAAATCGTCATCCAGATACACGGGAGTCCCGTTATCGCTGAAAGCATTGTTTTCATGCACCATAAGGGTGCCGGCTTCAATCCACACGCCGCTCTTCTCGTCATATACCCTTTCCTTATAATATGTCGTCCACGGCAGGCGGGTATCCTGATAAAACGTTATCTGCTGTTCATCGGAGACCCATGGTTCTCGTCCCGGCATCTCAAGAATACAGGAAGTAACCACAAGCATAACAACCAGCATCATCGGCAACAAAAACCGCAGTGGCCTGCGGGAAAGTATGCCGTTCAGCATGCTTTTGATGCGGGCGCGAAGCGTTTCCCGGATGGATACGGCTCTTTTTGAGACCACTGCAAAAATGCCAACGAAAAAAGCTATCATTTCTTTAAGGGCTAGCTTTACTTCTTCGGCAAGTTTTTTCAGAGAATTATTTCTCTCTTCATCTGTCGCCCATGTTCTCTCGTCCCGTCCGGCGGTCCAGTTCCACGCCATGCTCCACTTACCGCCGTTCTCCTGTACAAAATTGTGCCATTCAAGCGGGCCTCGTCCTTCCGCTATGGACCCGGTCGGATATTCCTCCATTGCCCACGGAATGCCGCGCGCATTGAGATCGTTGATCGTTGTTTCCAGTGTTGCGTACTTGTCGCGAAACCTATCCTCATAGTGATGAATAGCCACATAATCCACTATGTCCGCGAACTCCAATGCATATTCTGTATTCACGCCTACCGTAACGAGTTTACCGGGCGCGTGTTCCCTCACGGCTGCCGCGCATTTTTCAATAAACAGTCTGACCTCGGCCTTCGTCGCCGTTGTTATCCATTCCGGCTCGTTTATTATGTCAAAACTTCTTATCGCGGGATGATTGCCGTATTCTTTGAGAAACGGTATCAGAAAATCGTTTATGAACGCGTCCTGTGTCGCTTCGTCCGTAAAAAGCTCTTCCCGTCCGAAAAGATAAGCACCGTTTACCTCTTTTTCTTTATCTGCTACGAGAAAATCAAGAATAAAGAACTCCATGACGCCGTTTCCTGTCGCATCAATATATTCTTTGTATTTTTCGTAAACAGCATCCAGGCATATTTTGACGTCAATCTTGAAAAAGCCGTTATATCCGACAACACGCCCTACCTCATCAAGAAGAGCCCTGCCGTCGTCCACGAGGCCCATCCTGACAGAGCCAAGCGCAAAGGCTACCATTTCTTCCAGCTCGTCACGAAATTTATCGGCATGCACGGAAACACCGTTGCCATACGGATACCATGCCGTGGTTCCGAAATTCTGACCGTAAGGAGCGGGCCCGCCGTAATTGACTCCCA
>CAZGOZ010000053.1:3587-7268 GCA_964528025.1 uncultured Planctomycetia bacterium | reverse complement strand
TGGTAGATAAGCGTTACCGGGAGGCGCATGCGGGTGTAGCGGCTGGCTTTCTTTTGGTTGTGGCGTTTGACTCTTTTGGCGACATCGGTAGTAATGCCGGTGTATAGTTTGCCATCGGAACATTTGAGCAAATATAAATACCACATAAGCGTATCATGCCCTGTTCATCGGGGTTAGGTCCCTCTCATGCTCGCCAGCTCGCATGCTCGGGATCAATTTCCGCGTTCGCGGAAATTGGTTATGCCGGTATAGAGCATTCTGTCGGCGCATTTTAGGATGTAGAGGTGCCACATGGGTTTAGTATACCACGTTTTTAAAGGTGGTGGCCCCTCGGCTCGCAAAAAGGCCTTTGGCCTTTTTGTTCGCTCGGGGTCAATTATAAAAAACCCCGAGGATTTCTCCTCGGGGTTTTTTATAATTGGTGAGCCGCCTTGGTCTCGAACCAAGCACAACCGCCTTAAAAGGGCGGTGCTCTACCTGATGAGCTAGCGGCCCGTGATTTTTTATGCGCGTCCTATCCGAGTATCTCTTTTTCTTTCTCGGCCAGAATGGCATCAATTTCTTTTATTCTCTTGTCTGTGAGTTTCTGGACAAGATCTTTTGTCGTGAATTTATCGTCTTCCGTCATCTTGTTTTCTTTTTCAAGCTTGTTGGATTCTTCGTTTGCGTGGTGACGGCTGTTGCGCACGGATATTCTGCTTTCTTCCGCTATCCTGTGTAATACTTTCGTGAGTTCCCCGCGGCGTTCTTGCGTAAGCTGCGGCATTGAAAGGCGCAGCACCCTGCCGTCGTTCACGGGCATTATCCCGACATCTGAAGCAATCACTGCTTTCTCTACTTCCGCAAGCGAGGCTTTGTCCCACGGCTGTATCACTATGAGACGCGGCTCCGGTGTGGTCACGCCGGCCAATTGTTTCAGCGGGGTCTTCGTGCCATAATAGTCCACCCTGATGTTTTCTACAAGACCCGGATGAGCGCGGCCGGTACGCACGTTCGTAAACTGTTTCTTGATGGCTTCTATTGCCGCTTGCATCCCGTTCTCGCATTCTTTAACGATCCTGTCAATTTCTGTTCTAATCACGGCTACCACCCCCCTCTTTCAAAATGTTAATTTATTACTGTTCCTATTTTGTCGCCTTTGACAGCGCGGCTAATATTGCCTTTCTTATTCATATTAAATACTACTATCGGCAGATTATTGTCCATGCACAAACTTATGGCTGTAGCGTCCATGACCTTGAGTTTTTTGTTCAGCGCTTCCAAATAAGTAAGTTTATTATATTTTTTGGCATCGCTGTGTTTCATCGGATCTTTGGAATACACACCGTCAACTTTTGTTGCCTTGAGTATTATGTCGGCGCCAATCTCTATCGCGCGCAGAGCCGCAGCGGTATCCGTGGTAAAATACGGGCTGCCCGTGCCGCATACGAATATCACAACACGTCCTTTTTCAAGATGCCTCACTGCGCGGCGCCGGATATACGGTTCGGCGAGTGCCTGCATCTCTATCGCTGTCATTACTCGCGTGTGCGCGCCGCAGCGTTCCAGGGCGTCTTGCAGCGCGAGGCCGTTCAGCATCGTCGCCAGCATGCCCATGTAATCGGCAGTCGCGCGGTCCATGCCGGAGCTTGCGGCAGAGAGGCCGCGAAAAATGTTGCCTCCCCCTATCACCACGGCGGTCTCTACGCCGGATGCGTGCACTTCTTTTATCTGCCGGGCGATTGAGTCGTTTACTGACGCGTCAATGCCGAAACCGCATTTGCCCAGCAACGCTTCGCCGCTTATCTTCAGTAGCACTCTCTTGTTCTTTTTTTGACTTTTTGCAGGCATGGAATCCCTCGACTCAGTCGTTGTCGCTCCTTCGCTCGGGATAAATTCGCACTTATGGTTTACAAACGCTACCGCGTTTGTAAACCATGTGCTCATTTAGAATTCTTCGCCGACCTCGAATCGCGCGAACCTTTTCACCATTATGTTCTCGCCCAGCTTGGACACGAGCTGCGTAATGAGTTCATTTACCTTCACATTCGGATCCTTGATGAAGGGTTGTTCCAGAAGACATGTTTCCGCGAAATATTTTTCCAATTTCCCGTTGACTATTTTTTCTGTTACCTCGGCCGGCTTGCCCTTTGTGTGGCTGCGGTATATGTCTTTTTCTTTTTCAACGATGTCGGCGGGAACTTCGTCTCTGGACACGTATGCGGGGCTGGCGGCCGCTACCTGCATCGCAAGCTCCCTCGCGGTGGATTTGAACTCGGCGTTTCTTGCGACAAAATCCGTCTCGCAGTTCAGCTCAAGCATCACACCTATGCGGTTGCCCGTATGAATGTAACTTTCAATCATGCCCTGGCCCGCGACACGCGAAGCTTTTTTCGCGGCTTTAGCTGCGCCTTTCTTGCGCAGGACATCTATCGCTTTTTCAATATCGCCATCGGCTTCTTTAAGGGCGCTCTTGCACTCCATCATGCCGGCTGACGTCTTGAATCTCAGTTTTTTTATTTTGTCCATCATGCTCATCAGTCTTTCTCCTTAATTATCCCTCGGAACCGTTCAGTTTGATGTCGCCTTCCAGAGGTTCGTCTTCGTCTTCTTCGTCTTCTTCTTCTTTCGGCTCAGGCGCGATGTCTTCTGCGGGTTCTTTTTCGGGAATGGGGTTCTCTGTTTTTGGCTGTTCTTCCCGGATGTCTTCGGTATCAACTTCGGTCGCAGATTTTTCTGCGGGTTGTTCTGTCTCGGACATCTCCTTCTCCGGAGGCCTGTTGGCCGCCTCTTCCTGGCAACCCTTCTCTACCGCGCCTGCGAGAACGGAAATAATGTATCTTATAGACCGGATGGCGTCGTCATTGCCTGGGATCGGGAAATCAATAACATCCGGATTACAGTTGGTGTCCACGAGCGCGATTATGGGAATTTTTACCCTTTGCGCTTCTTTTATCGCGATGTTCTCGGCTTCGGCGTCTATCACGACCATACAGCTCGGTAGCTCATGCATGTCGCGTATACCTGCAAGGTTCTTGAGCAACTTGTGTTCTTCTCTGTCTATTCCGGCTTTCTCCTTCTTTGCGAGCGTTTCGTATACTTCGCCTTCTTTCATTTTCTGAAGATGGTTGAGCCGCTCTACACTTTTACGGATAGTCGCGAAGTTGGTAAGACATCCGCCAAGCCATCGTTCGTCCACGAAAAATTGGCCGCATCGCTGGGCTTCGTCTTTTACCGTCTGTTTTGCCTGTTTCTTCGTGCCGACAAAAAGAACTCTTTTCCCGGTTGAACCCATCTCCTGCAAAAACCGCACCGCATTGGCTAAAGCCACTTCCGTTTTCTGGAGATCTATAATATAGATACCGCTTTTCGCTCCAAAAATGTATTTCTTCATTTTCGGGTTCCAGCGGTTGGTTTGATGCCCGAAATGCACTCCGTTTTCCAGAAGTTCCCGTATTACTATTGATTCCACGCCCATTCTTCTCTTTCCTCCTTCTCCCGGTCTGATCCGCGTATTTTTGCGCAATTATTAACCCTTTCGGGGCATTGCGCGCCGCGGAAACCGGCGTTGTTAATACTGTTCTCTTCCTCTACTCGTCTCAATCGCAATTGACCATTATATATGAACTTGCCGTAATTTCAAGTGGAAAATAAAATTCGTAGGGGCACCCCTTGTGGGTGCCCTGCTTTCCACGTTTCTTT
>CAZGOZ010000053.1:0-3487 GCA_964528025.1 uncultured Planctomycetia bacterium | reverse complement strand
CCACGTTTCTTTTCCACGTTTCGGGCGGGCACAAGGCCCGCCCCTACTTAGCCGCTTTTACGCGACGTGGTTCGCGAACTGCATCTCGTAGAGGCGCTTGTAAAGGGCACTTCGGGTGAGCAGTTCTTCGTGAGTGCCGGAATCTGTGATTCGGCCCTTGTCAACTACCACGATCTTGTTGGCATTCTTTATCGTGCTTAAACGGTGTGCAATCACCAATACAGTGCGGCCCTTCATCAGGTTGTTTATCGCTTCCTGAACCAGCTGTTCGCTTTCCGTGTCCAGCTGCGAAGTCGCTTCGTCAAAAATAAGTATCGGCGGGTTTTTATATACCGCCCTGGCAATGGCAATACGCTGGCGCTGACCCCCGGAAACCTTCAGGCCTCGTTCTCCTATCACGGTATCGTACCCTTTGGGGAAATCTTTTATGAACCGGTGCGCGTTGGCGGCTTTAGCCACACGAACAAGCTGCTGTTCATCCACGTCTTCATGGCCGTAACAGATGTTAGCTTTCACGGTATCGTTGAAAAGAAGCGTCTCCTGAGATACAAGGCCGATATTTTCGCGGAGGTCATCAACGGAAACGTTACGGAGATCCTCTCCGTCTATGCTAACCACGCCCTTCCCGGGATCGTAAAACCGCGGAATCAAGCTTGCCATCGTGCTTTTTCCGCCGCCGGACGGACCAACCAGCGCAACTATTTCACCTTTTTTTATCGTGAGGTTAATGTCGCTTAGAATGAGGTCTTTCTCATACGCGAACGAAACATTATCAAATGTCACGCTGTCGTTAAACAATTTTATCCGTATGGGAGAGGATTTTTCCCTGATTGTCACGGGTTCGTCTAACAGATGAAATATGCGTTCCGCGGCGGCAAGCGCCTGCTGATTTATACCGTAAACGTTGCTCAGTTTCTTGACGGGTTTCATCATGGAAAAAACCGCCGCGATGAATGCCGTGAATACGCCCGCGGAAAGTTCGCCCGTGATTATCCTGCTGCCGGCTATCCACAGTATTGCCGCCACACAGATTACGCCCATGACTTCGGTCATCGGGCTGACGATCTTCATTTTCTTGACGGATTTCATGTTCAATTTATAGAATGTCTGATTGTGTTCCTTAAACCGTTTCTCTTCATAATCCTGCATGCAAAAGGATTTAACCAGTTTTATGCCCGTTATTGTTTCCAAAAGCATGTTGTTGATGTCGCCGATCTTTTCCTGGGAGGTTTTGCTAATCTTGCGCAGATGTTTGCCTATTCTTATAACGGGATAAAGAATAACGGGGAACAGTATAAAACTTATTAATATCAGGCGCCACGGAACGCCGAGATATATCGTGCCGATAATAAGGCAAGTATATGCAATAATCTGAATCGGCTGGTAAAAGGTATCAGCGATAGCGGTGCTTATAGCGTCACGAATAACCGCCGCGTCGTAAGTGATGCGCGACATCAGCCGGCCCGTGGGATTCGAACTGTAAAAATCCATTGAAAGATCCTGCAGTTTGCCATATATGGAGTTTTTGACGTCGCGGATAACACGCTGGCTTACATCGCTCATGAAATATGTCTGCAGATACTCAAAAAGGTTCTTCAGGAAAAACATCACCACCACCATGGCGCTCATTATCTTGAGAAGATGTAGCGGCGGCATGGAGTTGAACCAGTTCACGGCGTTCGTAATCGCCCCGAATGATGCTATCTGCTGCGGAACCACGATCTCTTTCCCCGATATGACAATATCCACGAGGGGAATTATCAACGCCAGCGGCGATGCGCTGAAAAGCGTCGTGAGTATCATGCACGCGAGCGCAAGGATAAAAACACCGCTGTGCGGAAGTAGAAGCTTTATGAACCTTATGTATGTTTTCATGATTTGAGGGTAGATTTTAACACAGGCGGTCCGGCTTGTCGAGGGGAGCTTCTACGGCACCTTTTTCACGGTAATTACCGAGACGAGAGAGCGTTTTCTCCGTATATAGATCCCGACGCCGATATATGCGATAACCGTGGCCGCAACGGCTGCGGCAAATGATGTAAGTGGCGACCGAGAAAGGAGATACGTTAAAAATATGGCGGCCACAAACGCCAGAAGCGGCACGATATACAGAAGAATATATGCAGCCATCATCACCGGGCCTTCCACTGTCACTTCCACCCGATCGCCCGGTTCCAGAGGCGCCGCATCCGCGCCGGTTATGGAAACACGGCGCTCTTCCCCGGCTCGGCAGGCAGAACACTTGGCGCACGCCTCGCGTTTATCCACGGTTATGACCGCTTTTTCGCCGGATCTTTCCGTTACCACGCCTTTTTCTTTCATTCGTTCCTTTTATATCCGCAGTTTTTCTATTTCTTCACGCGGGATCGCTCGCGCTGTTATCGTTTGTTTTTCGTCCGTTCCATGCATCCAGAATTCCACGACCGTTTCTTCCGCGTCTCTCATCTTGGAATGGCCTATGAGTAAACCTGCGGCTTTTTTTATGCTCTCAGGGCTCGTGTCTCCCCTGAGAAGAACTTGCGGGCCGACCTCGTCTCTGATCCACATCATCACGTCGCCGTCTTTTCCGGTATTCAGGATATTCTCGTTGTCTTTTTCATCCCGTCCTATTACAACCTTGGTACGTTCGTCAAGGCGGAAATGTCTGCCGTGTTTTAGAAGCGTCACATCGTTCATCTCCAGCGCGCCGGCGCGCATCAGGTCTTTCAGTTTCCGCGCAAAAACCGGATCGGTAAGAAGACATCCCCCCGCCGGCGCAAAAAACTTGCGAATGTTATATTTTTCGGCAAGCAAGTACTGCCTCTTACGCGAACGCCCCGAGATGTCCAGCAGGCGCTGCCTGTCTACGACGCCTTCTTTCTCGGGAAGGGTCTCTTCCAGGTTCTTCGCGGTAAGCGGCCGCAAAAGAAGACCTTCTAATCCCGACTGTTTTTCTATCTCCAAAAGAGCGCCTCTTCCCTGCGACATCGGGCGTTCCCCCAAAACCTCACCTGTAACTACGAACCCTGCGCCCAGGGCGCTCATCATTTCTTTCGCGCGACGCAACATAAGTATCTTGCAGTCAATACACGGATTGATGTTCGCTCCGTACCCGTGCTGCGGATCCTGAAGCATCTTTAGAAAAATATCAGAGATGTCAACAAACCTGGCACGAACGCCGGCGTCTTCGGCCGCCACCTTAACACGCCGTTGAAACGCGTCAACGTCACGAGAAGCAAACGGCATAACAAAACACACGCCGACAACTTCTATGCCCTGGTCCATTATCACTTTTGCGGCGAGAACACTGTCCAACCCGCCGGATATCAACGCAATCGCTTTTTTGTTCATGTTGTACCCTTCTATGTCGCCCAATAAAAATGAAAAACGTAGGGGCGGGTTCTAAACCCGCCCTTCGGGCCGTACGTCCAGGGCAGGTTTGGAACCTGCCCCTACGGCCAACCCGCCCCGTCTGTCGTCCCCCGACGACCGAAAACAACAACCTCTC
>CAZGOZ010000052.1:0-7715 GCA_964528025.1 uncultured Planctomycetia bacterium | reverse complement strand
CATCGGGATTAAAGAGATGTTTGCGAAGATAGAGAAGTTGTATTAGAAGATTAAAATGAACCTTCTAGATCAGTATTTCGTAGCGCTACTAGTGTCCGGTCTTATCATCGGGGCCTTGGGGTTGTTTGTAATTTTAAAAGGTTTTGATAAAAAATTAAACTGGATATTTGCTCTTTATTCTTTCAGTATATCTTTTTGGGCTATTTTTGAAGCTTTTGCAATTACAAGTTACCGCGAGCCACGAGCCCTACTGCTATGGAGAATTAGCTATATAGGTGTTATTTTTATTCCGCCAATTCTCGTCCATATGGTGTTTCTCTTACTTGACGTCAAAGGCAATAAAAGAAAGTTAATTCTTGTTTCTTATGCAATCGCATGTATCTTTCTTGTGTCGAATGCCACACCTCTTTTACTTTCAAGAGTAATCCCAAAATATTCGTTCAGATATTTCCCTGACCCGGGTTTTTTGTTTTATATATTTTTTGCGCTTTGGGTTGGCACGGCAAGTTATGGTCTTGTTGAGGTATTCAAAGAATATTTCAAAGCAAGCGGCGACAGAAAAAACCAAATGAAATATTTTTGCTGGCCGCTTCTATTCGCGTATATTGGGGGCGTGCCAAACTTTCTTCCTGTATTTAATCGTGAAATCCCCATACTCATGCCCTATGGGACTTATGCAATTCCTATTTATGCAATTTTTGTCGCCTACGCCATCATCCGCCACCGCCTACTAGACATCCGGGTATACATGACACGTGCCGGGATCTTCGCGCTCGTGACGGTAGCGATGATATTCTCGGCGTTGGGCATAACCGCTCTCAGCAAGACGTTCCTGGAACAAAGAATCGGCGCAAACTGGGTATACACGCCGGTTATGCTTTCAATGTTACTTGCGGCTATCGGTTATGCGTTTGGTATTTACCTTATAAGAAAAATTGATAACAGGTGGCTCACAAAACTTCACCAAGCGCGTGAAGCGCTTGAGGCAACCGGCAGGGGGTTGATTGAGATAGACGACATTAACCGGCTTGCCAGAATCATTCCGCGGTATCTCGTGCGGTTCTATTTCGCGAAAATCGGTGTGCAAATAGAGCACGCCACGATAATTCTCTACAACAAAGAAAAGAAGAAATTCGTTCTTGAATCAAGCGCGGGCCGTCAAAAACTGGTCGCTGGAAAAGAACTACCCCAAAATCATCCCTTCAACATCTGGTTCACCGAAAAACGAAAACTGCTTCTTGCGGCGCGGGGCATCCGAAGGCAGGATCTTGACGTTTTAAGGTATGACGATATCCTTTACTGGATGCGCGAAGACCGGGCCGTTAAAGCCGACCGAATGTTGCCCCTGCTTTTAAAACGGATAGAACAAGAGATGGACCGGCTCTCGTCCGTTATATGCGTTCCCTGTTTTTATAAAGACGAGCTCATGGGGCTTCTTTTGCTCGGCAACAAGGCCACGGGTATATACACGCAGGAAGAACTCAACATTTTTTACCGTCTCGCCACGAATACGGCGGCCGCGCTTAAAGGCGCTCAGCTTTCCAGTGATTTGCGAGACGCCCAGGCAGATTTTATCGGCATGGAAAAGTTCGCCACCATAGGCCGGCTTGCCGCGAGCACTAAACACGAGGTTAATAATCCGCTTAACATGGTATACGGTAGTTTTCAGCATGGTTTGAGAGCGCTTAAAAATACCCGGGACGGGTTCTCGGGGTTCAGGGCGTGGCTGGGGACAACGATAGACAAAATAAATGCGTTGTCTCCCGCGCTTGCCGCCGCGGGCGCCGCCGATTTTAAAAAGAAAGCGCGTGTCTTGGATGAAGCGGTTTTGGCTCTTAACCGCGAAAGCGCCGAGCACGACAAGTTTCAAAAAGAACTCGGCGAATATTATTCTCACGTTGCCGGGCTTGAAAAAGAAATAGAAACGACCGCGGATAAAACGAAAAACAAAAAAGAAAAAGACGATCTTGAAGAGCTTTCATATCTTCTTGAAACCGTCAAAAATATTATTTCCAGAGTAAAAGACAGAGACGTTCTCATGGAAAGCATTCTCAACCGGGGGTTCGCCAACGCGCGCAGGATAAACACGGGGTTAGACGCGATCTATCGTCTGCCCAAAGAGGTGGGCAAGGGGCTTTCTCCGATAGAGGTGAAAGACATCATGGACGCGAGCCTTGTTTTCGCGAGACAGCAGGCCTATTGGGAAACGCTCACGGATACGCTTGTTGTGAAAGACATTCCGGCTCATCTTCCCCGGATAAAGGGATATTATAACCGGCTCATGAGCGTGTTCTCAAATCTGTTTATCAACGCGTATCAGGTCATGCCGAAAAAATCGCCGCTTCCCCCGGGAGAACGCGTCATAAAGATAAGCGCGAGGGTCAGCCCGGATAACCCTGGATTCGTGGAGATCCGCGTCGCGAACAGAGGCCCGTTGATACCGCGGGATAACCTGGAACTTATATTCAATCATGGTTTTACCACGAAAAAAGGCGGTTCAGGAATAGGCCTGCATATATCAAAAATTCAGGTAGAGGTTTTCAACAAGGGCCGCATTTATGTCCGCAACATTGAAGATTTCGGCCCCGAGTTTGTCGTAGAGCTTCCCGTGTGGAAGGAAAAGGAGGATGAGAAAAAATGAATATCCCCAATATATTGATAGCGGACGATGAAAATGAAGCGCGTGACATGATCCGAAAACTCCTGAGCGACTCTATAAGATGTAATATCTACGAGGCGGAAAACGGCGACGAGGCCCTTAAGATCCTCAAAAAAGAGAAATGCGATATTCTAATACTGGATATACGCATGCCGAAAAAAAGCGGCATGCACGTGTTAGACGAGATGATGGCGGCCGGCAAGAACGTGGATACGCTTGTCATAACCGCGTGGGACAGCGCTCTCGTGGCGGAAGAATGCGCTAAAAGAAACGTTGAATGCATGCCCAAGCCCGTCATGTTTGACGAGCTTTATGCTAAAATAACCAAACTGCTGAAAAAACGCGGCCAGTTTATTCCCGTTGATACCGGAGGAGCTGAATAATGAAAATGCCGAATATACTAATCGTGGATGACGAAGGCGAAGTGCGCGAAATGATGAAGAATTTTCTCGCTAATCGCATAAAATGCAAGATCTACGAAGCGGAAAACGGCGACAAAGCGCTCAAGATACTCGCTAAACAAAACTGCGATGTAATGATACTGGACATACGCATGCCCAAAAAAAGCGGCATGCGCGTTCTGGACGAAATAGCCGTATTAGGCGGAAACCTGGATACGCTCATCGTAACCGCATGGAACAGCGACCTCGTAACAGAAGAATGCGCCCGAAGAAAAGTTGAATGCATATCCAAACCGGTCAAGTTTGAAGAGCTGCACTACAAAGTAACAGAACTCCTAAAAAAACGCGGTCAATTCATCCCCATTGCCAACAAAGCATAGTAGGGCACCTTTAAAGGTGCCCTACGCGCGCCGTACGGGCGAATGATTATTCGCCCCTACGAATTTTAATAGCCCTTCCGTTCCGATAGCCCTTCCGTTCCGGGAACGGCATGGCCGTTCCCGGAACGGAACAACCTATTCACTTAAAACGATTTCGGACTTTGTATCAGAATCCCTCGCGCGGTTTTGTTTCCCCGATTTTCAAAATAATGCGGAAGATGGCTCTCAAAGTATATTGAGTCGCCGGAGGCGCTTGTATGAACCTCGTCATGCACGTGGGTTGTGATTTTGCCTTTGGTGACGATGAGAAGTTTTTCGGTCTGGCGGGGGTCTTCTTCAGACCGGGTGGCCCCGCCGGGTTCTAATACGAGTTCCATGCCTATAAAAGAGCTCCTGGGCGAGCTCAATATCTCAATGAATGCCTTGTCGCTATAAGTAAATTTGCCCCTGCGTGTTTTCTTTTGCACCATATCCGCCAGCACACCTTTTTCGCGCGGTATCTCCCGTTCCGTATCAGCCAAAAGTTCTTTCACGTCCATGTCCAGACCGCAGGCGATCTGATGAATGGAATTCAGCCGTCCGTCCAGCCGGCCTTTTTCAATGCGGATAAGAGATTTGTAGCTTATCGCCTGGCCATCAAATACATCCATGAGCTTTTCATGGAACTCTTTCAGCTTCATCTTTTTAACGTTCTTCCTGATATGCCGTATTTTTTCACCGAGCTTCATTGTGTGCCTCCTTTACAGGTATACCATTGGAATATGGGCGAGTCAAGAAAAAGCGACATTTTTAATTAAAGACCATATAGTATGTCCTATAATAAAAAGCGAAACTAATACATAACTGCCTTAAATAAAAGCATATATGACCACACAGCAAGATAATATAAAAAGGACATTTATTTGAAAAAACTTGACAAATATCCTTTTTTAATGTATACTGTAAGAGAACGGAAAGCTTGCTTGAATACCAGTGGATTCAGAAGGAGGGCAGCAGCCATGGAACGGGTAAGATGTATGAGATGCGGAAGTACCGGGTACACAGCATCCCCTTTCTTCGTAAAGTGCCAAAGGTGCGGCGGAAGTCATGCTGTAGTCGAAAGGCCCAAGAGTCAGCGTAAAGCGCTGCGCCGGGTGGCGGAGGTGACATCATGAAGATACTGGTTAAGAGCCACAGGAGTCCCGGCCGACATTTTCTCGTAGAGCTGATCGGTCACGAGTTGATCCAAAGGGTGGAACACCTGCTTGATCGCGGTAAATACGCCTTGGCCATGACCACAGCGCTTTCGGACGGAGTAATGCTGGCGCATGTAGAGGCAGACGATATGCATCGCACAGAAGCCGACGTAATCCTGACCGAAACCAGCGCGCACCGAGACCTAATGTAACAAACACCGACGACGCAGACGCAAAAGGGTAGGGCACCTTTAAAGGTGCCCTACTGTCCTAGGGGGACATGCCTTTTGGGGACACCCCTGAGTAGTAGGGCACCTTTTAAGGTGCCCATCTCGTCATCCCGAGACAAAACAACCCGCCCCAATTTTTCCATTGACAATACCCCCATCGCATATGTTAATATCAATTCCGTTAACCGCGAACACACCAGTAAGAAATAAAAGAGTCAGTAATCTAAAAGGGGAATGCAATGCGACGATACAGCAAACTCACGCGTGCCGCACTATCTTTTCTTGTCATCTTTATTTTTCTTTTTAATAACACAGTCCAGGGCCTACAGCCGGGGCAGAATAATTTAAGTCCTTCTCATAACGTATTTCAACCCGTTGCAAATGCCGGCGATTCCACTGGAGATATTGTATTTTCAACCGATCCGAATTCGCAATTCAGGAAAGCGATTCTTGAGGATATTAAATTCATGTCGTCGATACTCAGTGTCGCGAAATATCGTCTCGGAGAGAAAAGCAGTAGTACTTTTGTGGATTTCTATCTAAATGCTGTTAGTGGTCAGTATGATGCAATACAGGTAGATAAGTATAGTATAACCTGTAGTGGTTTTGAAGAGAACGGGATCGCGTATATCATCTATGAAGATACTGACACGGAAAAATTTTATACAATGTATGTCTGCCGATCCGACCGTGACGATATTCTCAATGCACCCGGCGGAAAAAACTGGTCCGTAATAAATAAGTTCGCGATATTCATTGAAGAAGGCCGCATTGACGCCCCGCAAGACCTCTCACGCGACATGAAGGGCTCAAAAGCGGGTGATGCTAATCCCGTGATTGCAGCACACATACGCGCCGGGAGAGTGTTAGAGTTGCATATAGACCGGAGTTCGCAAACCCCTGCACTAAAAGCCAACAAAGTAAAATGGGTGGAAGGTTCCAAGCCCATAGTAACCACTCCTGCAGAATACCGTGGTTTGAAAGTGGAGGTTACTAAACTTTTTACCGAAAGCGAAATAAAAAATATAAAAGAATGGATGATGTCGCATCCTGTAAGAGGCGCGGATGCCAAGTTCAGAATAGTGTTTGGTGCCGCCGCCATCGGATGGGCAGATGATGTTGAGCATTCTCACATCGCGCACGCGGGTATTAAAGACGGCGTTATATATATGGGGGCGCCACTTCTCAAGCATATCATGAGGGATGAGTACAAATCACTCAGGATAGAGATTCTTGACAACGACGAGTATAGGCATCTCCTCGCGCTTGACCACGGTTCTGATCAAGAATACCAGAAACGCCTGACAAAGGTAGGGGAAGTTGTGACAAAACTTGAGAAAAACAACAATGCCGTATGGGGCGAGATAGGCAATGACATGTCAGGAGAATATTCTAATTACACAGGGATAAAGACGGATTGGATGCCGATGCCCGATCCGGTCAAAGAGCCCAGGGAATATATGGTATCCAGAGGAATATGGGATATTTGTTATGGTGCTCCCGGAAAAGCGGTAAGAGATCTTTTCACGAGCGCGGCGTTCCAACGATTGGAAGAGAATCTGGATCTTCCGGCGGAGATATTCAACCGTCTTATTGGATTATATGGAACAGGCAGTGTCAAGAAAGAGAATATCAAAAGTTTCGCCGTGGATATGATACAAAAAACGCTTGTTCTGTCTGAAGCCGGAGAAGGAAAGAACGAGGCCGCGCGGGCGGTTCAATTAATGGCGGCGCAGACGCTTACGATTCTTTCGTGGATAGACAGGGAGATCTCCGGAGCCAAAGGCATTCGTCTTACCGCGGATGAAAGTAAAATGGTTAAAAACGACAAACGCGGGAAAAGTTATATAGATAAAACAACATTATCCGCCGATATAAAAGAGGTCAAAGAAGAGGGGGCGTCCGGGTTTTACTGGAGAGGTACCGAAGGCATAAAAAAACTTGGGGAAAATATTCTTGAAAACGCAATGTATGATAAAAGCCTTTTTGATGCGGCGAAAAACCGTCTTGTGATGTACTCAATGGATCACGGGTTCATTGAGGTTCCGAAAGACCTGAGAAAAGATACAGAAAACGGCAGGGTAAGCACACTGCATGAAACATTCTTCATCAACGATCTTCTGCCGGGGTTCAGGCAAACAACAAGCACGGGGCCGGGGCATTTTCAGGCAGATAAGGTTGATATAAAACATGTCACGGAAGGGCGCGGCGTTCAGTTCAACGTGCGATATGACGAGCAGGGCAAGATCGCCGAAATTATCGCCCAGGAAGTGAAAACCGGCGACTGGTGCCTGGCGCTGCCCGGATACGTGGATTACGTGGTGAACCTCGGCGGCCTGAGGTTTAATGATATTTCCGTGAAGCTTTCTCCGGAAGAAGCCTCTGCATTTAACTTGCATCTTGATTTCAGTGATGCTGAAAAAATGTTGAGTATGGAAGCGCTGACAAAGAAGTATGCCACTGATGCGCCATATCTCGGTGTTATGCGCGCAGACGGTCCGGCGCTCGTCAAGACCGCCGCGGATGTCCCGGATATTACGCAGAACGGGAATCCCGGTAAGAAGCTTACAGAAATAATGAGTGACGCAATAGAAGGATTACAAGAGGCAGAAAGAATATATACCCTTGCTGAGGTTTACTCGGAGTTCTCGGAGACGGGTCTTATCAGACATATTTCGGAGATGATAGGTATTGCAGCACATTCATTAGTAGCGCATCCGGCATTGACAGAAACTGCCCTTGCAATTCCTATAGTGGAAGCGTCCGAGCTGGGAGAAAAAATAAAAACAGCAGACACACCCCGCCCCGAACCGGTATCACTCGGAAAAACCGACGGAATGCTGGCGTTTATAGACGACAATGAAGATTTT
>CAZGOZ010000051.1:0-7973 GCA_964528025.1 uncultured Planctomycetia bacterium | reverse complement strand
AATGGGACTACCTGAATTTTCTACAAGAAAACCGGTTACCACGGTAATGATATTTGCCGGGGTCATGCTTTTCGGCATTATCTCGCTGATTAAGCTTCCGCAGGAACTTTTCCCGCCGATAACATATCCTCAATTAACCGTTTTCACGGGATACGCCAACGCGGCTCCGGAGGAGATAGAGACCCTTCTGACCAAACCCGTTGAAGAAGCGGTCGGCACCGTGAGCGGCCTGAAATCGGTGCGGTCTATCTCACGTGAAGGGGCATCTCTGGTCATGGCCGAGTTCGGGTGGGATCAGAATATGGATTTTGCCTCGCTCAGAACCCGTGAAAAGGTGGACTTGGTAAAAAGCCGCCTTCCCCGGGATGCAACCGAACCTATTGTTGTCCCATTCAACCCGTTTGAGCTTCCAATCATGACAATCAGCATTACCGGAGAACGCAGTCCGGTTCAGCTGAGAAGAATTGCCACAGACATCGTAAAAGAAGAGCTGGAGAAGATTGACGGAGTGGCTTCGGCCCTGGTTGAGGGTGGGCTTGAACGGGAAATACTTGTTGAAGTTAATCAAGGCAGTTTGAAGACATATGGTGTATCCATTCTTGATGTGACAAATGCCATTAAGAACGCGAATCTGAATTACCCCGCCGGCACGATAAAAGAAAGTTTTTATGAATATCTAATACGGACACTGGGTGAATTTGAAGAGGTAAGTGAGATAGAAGATGTCGTGGTGAAAAACAGGGCAGATCAAGAAAGGCCTGTTTCGTTTGAGGAAAAACTGAAACAGCGTGAAATTAGCCGTGAATCGGGGCTTGTTCTTGTAAAGAACATTGCCGATGTGCGGGATATTTTTAAACAGCGAAGCAGTTTTTCGCGGTATAACGGAAAAGAGAATGTTTCCGTATCGGTTCAGAAACAGGCGCAGGCCAATACGGTGCAGGTGAACAACAGAATCCGGAAAGCGTTTAAACGTATCAGGGAACTGCTTCCACGCGATATACAATTCGATGTCATATACGATCAATCCGTCTTCATAAGCGACGCCATTAACGGCGTGCGCGACGCCGCCCTGCAGGGCGGCATACTTGCGTTTCTCGTGCTGCTGGTATTTTTGCGCAGTTTCAGGGCTTCGGCGATAGTAACGCTCAGTATACCGATCTCTATTCTGATAGTTTTCACTTTCATGCATTTCGGCAAACTTACGATAAACATGATGTCCCTCGGCGGCCTTGCGCTCGGTGTGGGCATGCTGGTGGATAACGCCATTGTTGTTATTGAGAATATATTCCGGCACAGGGAACTCGGAAAATCGTCAAAACAAGCCGCGGTTGACGGCACCGAAGAAGTATCAACAGCCATCGTGGCATCCACGCTTACCACGATAGCCGTTTTTTTACCGATGATTTTTGTTGTGGGTGTGGCGGGCCAGCTATTTAAACAGCTGGCGTTCACGGTGACGTTCTCCTTGATAGGTTCTCTTTGGGTTGCGCTGACACTTATTCCTCTTTTGAGCTGTAAGTTAGGCACGGGCGGCGCATCAGGGGGAGGCATGTCCTCTTTTGCAGGGGGAAAAACGTGGAAAAAGATCCTCAAACGGCATGAAGTCATTCTTCGTAAGTTCATTGCTCATAAGGGAATAGGCCTCACAGCCGTTCTGATATTGTTTGTTTCCAGTCTGTTCATTTTTAATTTTCTTGAAAAAGAATTGATGCCGAAGACTGATCAGGGGCAGTTCATAATAAAAGTGAACATGCCGGTAGGATCGAGACTGACAGAAACCAACAAGGCCGTCACAAAAATGGAGGATGAAATACTCAAGAACCCCCATGTTGAGTCCGTTGGTTCTATCGTAGGGTCAACGACCGGCGGTTCCATAAAAGACATCGTCAAACGGCTCGGGTCGCACCAGGGGCAAGTAACGGTTGCTCTTAAAGAGAAGAGGAAGGTAAAAACCGACGATGTTGTTAACGAACTCCGGGAAGCGTTCAAGAAGGATAAAGATCTCAATCTTGCCGGCATAGAGTTCTCCCAGCAACAGGGGGTCATTTCTGAATCGTTTGAATCAGCGGCAAAACCCGTGACTATTGAGATTAAGGGAGAACAGCTGAAGGCGATGGAGGATATTGCCGGACAGATAGAAATAGAACTCGGTAAAATAGACGGCATTTTTGATATAAAAGACGATATCCCGGAACCCTCACCGGAAATACGCATAAATGTGGATAAGGACAAGTCCTCGCTGTATGGTATTTCAGTTGTTGATCTTGCCAGAATCGCTCAAACGCTCTTAAGGGGAGCCGTTGCGTCTCAGTTCAAGGAAAAAGGCCATGAAACAGACATACGCGTGCAGTTAAGGGATAAGGACCGGGATAGCTACGCCAAGCTGTATCACATACGCATTCACATGCCCGATGGAGAAATGATCCCGCTGGGTTCGGTTGCCCGTTTTGAAAAAGGGAAAGGTCCGAGTGAAATTAAACGGCTCAGCCAGGAGAGAACGATAATGGTATTCGCCGATATCACCGGCAGGAAAAAAGCCGATGTTACCGCGGAAGTAGAAGAAATGCTCCGGGGCATGAAGTTTGAGAGCGGATATGCGGTTAAGATGACGGGAGAATCCGAGGAAATGAAAAAATCTTTCAACAGCCTGCAGTTCGCTCTAATCCTGTCAATCGTGATGGTCTACATGATTATGGCCGCTCAGTTTGAGTCATTGACGCAGCCGCTTATAATTCTTTTTACGGTTCCGCTTTCATTGATAGGTGTTCTATTGGCGCTTTTCGCGACCAATACTTCCGTCAGCGTTGTCGCTTTTCTCGGGATCATAATGCTCGGAGGTATAGTGGTTAATAACGGTATCGTTCTAATTGACTATACAAACGTGCTCATGAAAAACGGCAAAAATGCAATGGATGCTGTTGTGGAAGCAAGCCTGGCGCGGCTCAGGCCGATAATCATGACAGCGCTTACCACGGTATTGGGCCTTTTGCCGATGGCGCTGGCTTTCGGCAGAGGGTCTGAGCTACGCGCTCCCATGGCGATAAGCGTCATGGGAGGATTGATAGTGTCAACTTTTCTTACCCTTGTCGTGATCCCGTCAATATTTATTATAGAACAGGATATCAGAAAAAAACTTGCGCGTGTGAGATGAGTCTATCCCAGTTTTCAATAAAACGTCCGATAACCACAATCATGGTCTTTGCGGCGCTGTCGCTTTTCGGGATAATAGCGCTTACACGGCTTCCGGTGGAACTTTATCCGGATATATCTTTCGGCCAGATCAGCATCATCGTATACGTTCGCGGCGGTATCCCCCCTACTGAGATTGAATCCATGATCTCAAAACCCGTTGAAGAAGCCGTGAGCACCGTTTCACATTTGGAAAACATGCTTTCAATCTCCAAGGAAGGGGAGTCAACCGTTGTTCTTAGTTTTGAACGCGGGATTGACATGCGGCTTGCCGCCATGGAGGTGAGGGAAAAATTTTCCAAGGTCAAAGAAAAACTTCCCAAGGAAAGTGAAAAACCGATAATTGCCCAGTTTTCCCAGACCGATGTGCCAATCGTGATCGTGGCCGTGACCAGCCGCAAGAGAACAACTGAAGAATTACGTAAAATAGTTGATGAAGAAATAAAGGAACGGCTCAAGAGGATTAACGGAATCGCAAACGTGGAAGTGGGAGGCGGGCGCGAACGTAAAATACTCGTTGAAGCCGACAGAAACGCGCTTTTTCGTTATGCGGTTTCTATTAACCGGCTTATTTCCGCGCTCGGGGCGAATAATCTTAATCTTCTGACGGGCGAGATGGAACGCTCCAGCGATAAGATACTGATAAGGGCAATCGGACAATTTGACTCTGTTGATGAGATCAAGGCCACGGCGGTGTTGACGAGGCCGGACGGATCCATCGTGAGAGTAAGGGACGTTGCGGATGTTAAGGATTCCTACATGGAATCAAAAACCTACGCCAGAATGAATGTGAATCCGATAGTTTCGGTATACGTGCAGAAGGAATCCAAGGCCAACACGATCCTGGTTGCGCAGAAGATACTAACTGAAATAGCGTATATCAGAACATTGCTTCCTGACGACATCAAGTTCATAGTAACAAAAAATCAGGCGGAGTTTATAGGCACTTCAATAGCCAATCTCAAGGACGCCTTGCTGCGCGGCGCAATGATGATACTTTTTATCCTGATGCTGTTCATGGGGCGGCTCGGAAAACACGCGCTTTTTATAGTGGGCGGAGGCCTGGCGGCAGCTATTTTCGCGCCGCCCATGCTTCTATACATTCTTCTTTTGGGAGTGATTCTCTACATAATATTTGAAAAAAAACACAGGCCCGTTCTGATAGTCGCAATGTCAATACCGGTTTCTCTGGTCATAACCCTTGGATTCATGGATCTTTCAAATATCATTGTCCCGGGAGGCATGAACCTGACAATCAATTTCGTAACACTTTTCGGTCTTGCGCTTGGGGTCGGCATGCTCGTGGACAATTCAATTGTTGTGTTTGAAAATATTGTCACGAAGAACGAACAAGGGATGGATCGGATAAAGGCCGCGGTTGAAGGAAGCACCGAGATGAACGTTGTGATTTTTGCCTCAACCCTGACAACCATTATAGTTTTTCTCCCGATGATTTTTGTCAGCAAGGCAATGAGCATGCTTTACGGTGGTGTTGCCTGGACGGTTACATTTTCTCTGTGCGTGTCTCTTTTTGTCGCGTTGATGCTGGTGCCGCTGATGAGTTCCCGTATCAGAATAGCGGAAAAAGGCGGCGAGTCCGAGCGCGTCAAGGGAGAGCTTCTTCAGCCGTTTTACAAAGTGCAGGAGAAAGCCCTGCTTTATGTCTTCAGAAGAAGATTTCTGGTAATTGCGGTAGCCATTGCGTTGTTTGCGGGAGCTGTCTTTGTTTACGGAAAAATGGGTAAAGAATATCTCGGGACGACCGAACAGAATAGATTCACGATATTCATTGAGTTGCCGACAGGAGCTAAACTGGATTCAAGCGATGAGATCGTCGGAGAGATAGAAGAGATGCTGCAGGAAGTTCCGGAAGTGGAAGATTTCACGGCGCGGGTTGAAGCGTGGTCAAGCAAGATTTATGTCAAACTGGTGGGGCTGAAACAACGGAAACGATCCGTGGGCGCGGTAATTGAAAGCCTGAGATCCAAAGTTGCCCGGTTGCGTCCGGCGTTTATCTATTTTGAGGAGGAGCAGGAGGTCGGAACGAAGGAGATCATACTCAACATCTTCGGGTATGATTACGATATTCTGAGGGAGATAGCAATCGCTCTGACCACGAGAATGAGCCATATTGCGTATTTCACCGACACCAAGATCAGAATGCGCGAAGGACGCCCCGAGCTGGATCTCAAAGTGGATAAGAAAAAAAGCGCGGCTTTAGGGATGACCACGCGGGAAATAGCCGATATAGTTCATGCAAAAGTCCGGGGAGTCAGGGCTACGATGTTCCACACGAGGGCCTCCGAGGTTGAAACGGTGGCGCGCATGCAGGAAAAAGACCGGCGGACAGTGAAAGATATACACGGCCTTACTCTTTCCCGGGGTGGAGAGGACAGGATTTTGCTGGATCAGGTCGCGGATTTTGAATATGCACTCGGACCCAGTGAGATCTGGCGAAAAAATAAAGCGAGAATGATCCAGGTCAGCGCGAATATAGGCGAACTGCCGCTCGGAAAAGCCGCGGAAGTATTAAAAAAAGAACTTGGGGATTTCAGAATGCCGGAGGACTATTTTTACGAGATCGGCGGCGATTATCCGACACTGCGTGAGACTCAGCGTGAATTTCTTTTGACAATTGCCGTCATAATTCTTCTGATATACTTCGTGCTGGCTTCCATATTTGAGTCGTATCGTCAACCGATTATCATCATGGTAACGGTCATGCTGGCCACGATAGGCGCTATCGGCACTCTGTATATGACGAAAACGGCGATAGGTATGGGCGTTCTTATCGGTATCATGATGCTTGCGGGGATTGTAGTGAATAACGGCATAATCCTTGTTGATCACGCGAACACGCTGAAAAAAGCCGGTAGGGCACCTTTAAAGGTGCCCTTCGTGTTCCGTTTTTTGATGCAAGCGGCCAAAGACCGGTTGAGACCCGTCTTGATGACGACAGCAACAACGGTTTTCGGTCTGCTGCCCATGGCGCTTGACAGAAGCGAGGGCTCCAATTTATGGAACCCCCTCGCGATAACCGTCATAGGCGGACTTCTCTTCGCCACCCCCCTCACGCTTGTCCTGGTCCCCGCAATCTATTCCGTTTTTGAACAGTTCGGACTCCCCCGTATCCGCCCATTCCGTTTACCCCGTTTTTTTCATTTAAAGCCAAGAAAAAAGCAGTAGGGCACCTTTAAAGGTGCCCTACTGCTACGTCTTCGGCGAATGGTCAAAGATTGAAGAAATGAACCAGGCGAAACATGTATTTATGCGTTCTCCTGCCGGTTTTTCAGGATCCATTTTTCCCAGAAGGGATCTTCTATTTTAATCCCCTCGCCGTTTCTTTTTACCAATGTTCCTGTCGCGGTTAGTTTGCTTACAACGCTGCCGGAAGTGCTGGGGGATTCAATCCCGTATTTTTTTATGAATCCCTGAGACATAGGGTTGCAATCGCCGGAAACGATGCCTATAATAACTTTACGTTCTGTGTTGGTTAAACTGCTCCACCACCTTGAATAATCCGCGTGGTGTTCTGTGACAATCTGATTAACGGCCTGATTTATTATGCCTCTGGAAAGGAGCTTCTTTTCACTTAATATGTAGATCTCATGGCATAGCTGCTGAGTATAGTAAGGGTGGCAACCGGTAAAGTTTAGAATATTTTCCGCAATTTTGGAAGCATCTATCCCCTGCGATGTGAACCTCTTTATAACAAAATCTAAAAAGACAGGCGTAGCTATTTTATGCAGGGTAATGTGGCGCCCGAATTTGTAAAAAGGATTCTTTTTATTCTGGAATATTTCCCGGATCATACTCTCCTGACTTCCTATAAAAATATACGTTACGTTTTGATGGTATTGAAATATCCCACGCATTTTTCTTTCAAGCATGGGTGAAATTCTGCGTATTTCCTGGAATTCGTCAAATACAATTACGATTTTCCTTTTCATGTTCTCGGCAATTGTTTCGGGAAGCTGCAGGCTATCTGAAAGAAGGGATGAAATGTCTCGCTTTTCGGCATTGAAAGACACTGAGATTTCATTAGTTTCCGGCTGGATCTGAATATACGGTTGCACCTTCATATTTTTCAGATAATGCTTTATTTTTTCGAATCTGCTTAAAGATAGCGCATTTTTAATATAATAATTAGCCAGGTCCACTTCGTCGGAGATTAGTTCCATGTTTATTCTGAACCACTTCACTCCGCTGGCTTTCATTGCTTCATTCACCAGGCTGCTCTTACCATAACGCCGGGGACTCATAAGAACTATGTGTTGACCGGCTTTTATTTCAGAGACCAACTCTTTTATTTCTTTTTTCCGATTAGTAAAATACTGCCCTGTTACCACGTTGCCAAATCTGAAAGGGTTTTTCTCCTCCATGTAGTTACCTCCTGTTTGCATTACGACAAATCTCGTTACGAGATATATCGTAACGAGAACTGCCCTTTTTGTCAATAGTTATATTCAGATTTCCGCCGGAAGCCACTATTTTCGAGGGCCGACCCCTTGGTTCCCTTTTAAGCCAAGAAAAAAGAAGTAGGGCACCTTTAGTAGGGCACCTTTAAAGGTGCCCTACTTCTGCTTCTTCTGTAGAGTTTTTACCTTCGTTACAGCAATAAACGGCCCAAAAACGCCACAACAATCTTTTTCTTGACATAACTTGCATTTTTTGGTAATATGCGTAATCACAACAGAAAGCCAGAATAGGGTTTGACAGTAGATAAGGTAAATTTTTTAAAACACGCAGGAAAGAAAAATGAAGATATTCAAAAAGATAATTTC
>CAZGOZ010000050.1:0-8197 GCA_964528025.1 uncultured Planctomycetia bacterium | reverse complement strand
GGAGCTCCGAAGAAGCCACCGCCTTATCGCCATGCCCCGACTGCGCCGGCACCGTGTATTTCATCGGAGAGAGAGGAAAACACCGGGAAGAAAATAACCAAGATACAAGATACAATAACCAAACAAGAAACAATAACCAAAATTCAATAACCAAACAAGAGGAAAAGTGGTAAGAAAATTCGATTTAGAAAAAAGAACTACTGATTTCGCAAAAGCTGTAATTAGACTTTGCAAAACGCTTTCCCGGGGACCGATGAATGATAGATTGGTAGGACAAGTTGTTGGTGCTTCCGGTTCCATTGGAGCTAATTATAGGGAGGCCAATGACGCATTGGGAAAGAAGGATTTCTTGGTGCGCATAAAAATATCTCGTAGAGAAGCAAAAGAAAGCCATCATTGGTTGGAATTAATTGTAGAAGCAAATACGGATAAAGAATCTGTGATTAGACCTTTATTGAAAGAAGCAGATGAATTAAAGCGAATTCTTTCTACGATTATTAATAAAACGAAATAAATTGTCGTTTGATTATTGTGATTTGAATATTATTTGTATCTTGTAACTTGGTTATTGGTTATTTGAATGTTGCAACTTGGCGTTACAAAGGAGGCTCCCATTAGAGTCCTAGTTACCGGCGCGTCCGGCCACATTGGATACCACATCGCGAGAGAGCTTGTGTCCGCCGGATACAAGGTAAGGGCGTTCGTGCGTCCCACGAGTTTCTGCGAACATCTCCGGAAACTGCCGGTTGAGATCTTTCAGGGCAATGTTTTGCGGAAAGACGACCTTCATAAAGCCGTAAAAGGCGTTGACGCTGTTTTCCATGCGGCAGCTCTCTATAAACTGTCGGATGAAACCGAAGGCGATCTCATTATAAAGACCGCGGTAGAGGGAACCAAAAATCTTTACGCGGCTGCAAAGAAGAGCGGCATTAACAAAATTGTCTATACAAGTTCTGTGGCGGCGGTCGGCTCATCACGCGACAAGAACCGTATCATGAACGAGGAAAATTTCGCCGGTAAAACCACGCATTCTAATTCTTACGCCATAGCTAAAATTGAATCCGAGAAAATGGCGCTTAAACTGGCCGAAGAATACAATATTTTCACTGTTATCTGCAACCCTTCAACGGTAATTGGTAAAGAGGACTATAAGCCGACGCCAAGCAACAGGTCTATTCTGAAATGCGTCGGATTCAATTTTTTTTATGTAGAAGGGGGGCAGTCCTTTGTTGATGTAGAGGATGTGGCCCGCGGCCACCTTACCGCTTTTCTTAAAGGCAGGAACCTTGAGCGTTATATTCTCAGCGGAGAGAATACGGAAATAAAGGACATGATTATCCGAATAAGAGATATTTTAGGAGTTAAGGGGCCGCTTCTCAAACTCAATAAATCCCTTTTGCGCGTGCCGGCTTTACTTGACGAGACAATCGCAAAGATGAGAAAGAAAGAACCTTTTCTAACAGCAAAAAGAGTGAAGAGCGGGATCGGTAAATATTCTTTTTATGATCACTCCAAGGCCGGCCGGGAACTGGGATATGCCCCGAAGGGGCTTGCCGAGACCTTGCCCGGCACGTTACGCTGGTTAATGGAAAAACACGGATGAAGATTTTATTTATAGTGAACATGGAAGACCTGGGGTTTGAAGAACCGCTGGGGGTGCTGTATCTGGCAGCAGCCTGTAAGCGCGACGGCCACAGTGTGCATGCCGCCTCTAATAATCTGACGGATATTGAGGATAAAATAAAGAATATCCGGCCCGACCTCCTGGCCGTAAGCGCGCTCACACCGAGTTTTCCGTATCTGTTACAGACGATAAAGCATGTTAAAGCGCGGTATAACATTCCGGTCGCCTTCGGTGGGCCGCACATGACATTTTTTCCGGAAGCCGTCATGCATGAAGAGATAGATTATGGATTCATAGGGGAATGCGAGACGGCTTTCCCGGAATTTTTGGGGAGATTGGAGAGAAACGAGTCCATTGAAGATGCGAACAACCTCGTCATGAAAAACGCATCCGGCGGCGTTAAAAAAAATCCGCTCAGCGCCCTTATATCCGACCTTGATACGGTGCCTTTTCCCGAGAGGGAGCTTTTTGCGGGATACGATCAGTTCTACAGGGCAGATGTTCGTTCCGTCATGGCCGGCCGCGGCTGTCCTCACAAATGCAGTTACTGTTTTAACGAACAATATCATGAACTTTACGGTTCTCCGGGCGCTGCCGTGCGTTTGAGAAGCGTTGACAATGTAGTGGAGGAGTGCCTTGAGCTGAAAAATGCCTACGGAGCGCGGATGATCCACTTTTTTGACGATATATTTCCCGCGCGCCGGGCATGGCTTGACGAGTTTGCCGATAAATATTCCCGAAAGGTAAAACTCCCGTTCCTGACGAACACGCGGTTTGACATGTGCACCGAAGAATACGTGAAGAACCTCGCGAGGGCCGGATGCAAAACGCTTCTCGTGGGAGTTGAGACCGGGAACGCGGAATTACGGGAAAAAGTGCTGGGCAGAAAAATGACCAATGCGCTCATGTTGGAGAAGGCGAAACTGATACATGACCACGGTATGAAGATATATACGCAAAACCTGGTGGGAATACCTTTCGGGAGTTTTGAAAAGGATATGGAAACGCTCAAACTCAATATTGACATGAAGGCCGATCTTGCCGGCGCGTATCTTTGCCAGCCGTATCCAAAAACGCGGATAGAAAAAATGGCCCGTGAAGCCGGGCTGATGAATGATGAGCCTGCCGTGAGCCGGTCTTTCTATTATTCGTCACCGCTTAACCTGCCTGACAAAAAAGATATAGAAAAATTAAGAATGGCGTTCTCTACCATGGTCAATTTCCCGTTTTTGTTTAAACACGCGCGTTTGGTTCTCAAGTTTCCCGACTTTCCGATTAAGGTGGTTTCATCGCTTTTGCATGGGTACAAGATTAAAACCGCTGTTCTGAGGTATAAAATGTCTTTGAAGATGTTTATTAAAAACATTCGGATGTTTTTTGAGAGAAAAATCAACTGTGTTTTTGAGAATCATAGTTCATGATGGAAACAGCCCTCGAGGATAGAAATGAAGCATAGCAGTACAAGTAATACAGGGCAGGAAAAAGTTGGCCGGTCTTCACGTGATTTTGAGAAAAAATTTCCTGTTTCTATCTATAATACGGACTATCTTCTGGATTTGTTGAATCATGTTTGTCTCTCTGACCGGAAATATCCGGAAAATGAGGTCTTCACCGTTTTTTATGATACGGAAGATCTTGAAGCGTATTACGAGAGCGTGAACGGCAATACGGTCAAATCAAAATTAAGGATAAGGTGGTATGGCGAAACCCATGCTGCACAGACAAAAGGCAAAGAAGTATTTATAGAGGTAAAAACAAAAAAAGGGTTAAAGGTTGAAAAGACCCGTAAACAGTTATATCTGCCGGCCGCATATTTTGACGACATGGATCTAACGGATCCTTTCTGGCAGGGTCTCCCGGAAGGAATATTGACAGAGCTTGGATGGCGAAATTCAGCCAGGCTTTGGCCCGTTGTTTTGACGCGGTACAGGCGTTCCAGGTTTCTGGACGGTGTTTCAGGGGCCCGCATTGCGCTTGACAGAGAGATAGCGTCTTTGCGGGTAAATACGGATGTATTGCCTGCCGCTCAGGCGACGCGTCTCGGCATGGCGGTGTTGGAAGTCAAAGGCGGGGATGGACTGCCTTTGATCTTGGATATGGTGAGTGGAATAACCTTTCAGTGGGAGGCATTTTCAAAATATTCTCTTTGCTTGAGCGCAAGCATGGGGAAAGAATTTTTTACTTAGAAAAAAAGGAGGAATAGGACATGGGGAAGATACAGGAAATTTTAAGAAGTTTACAGACCACAAATTCTCCGACTGATGTTCTGGGGTTTTCATTGTGCGTCGGTATTTCGTTTTTGTTTTCCATTGTAATCTTAATAATGTACAGAGTGTTTTTCTCGAACCGGTCAACAGGAGCCGGAGTGGACCGCGCCTTTCTGATAATCGGCCCGGCCGTTACAACCCTTTTATTGGCTATTCAGTTTTCATTGCCCCTTTCACTCGGGCTTTTAGGTTCACTTTCTTTTGTCAGGTTCAGGACGCCGATTAAGTATCCGGAAGAGATTGGGTATATTTTACTGCTCATCGCTTCTTCAATAGGATGCGCCACGTATAACTATGCGCTTGTTTTCGTTCTACTCTCCGTTGTTTTGGTGGCGCTCGTCATAAAGCGTTTCGTGCCCGGGATGTTTGATGAAAATCGCCACAGAGGCTTGATTCTGATTTCATTAAAAGAGGAACGATATCAGACGTTGGATGAGAAACTGGATTCTTTCATGGCCGAAAACTTTGGCTCCGCGAAATTGGAAAGGGTGGCCGTTACGGATGGAATAGTAAGTCTGTCGTATAGGTTTAAGAATGTGGAGAATGATCGTATCGGTCTTCTTGCGGGAAAGCTGAAAGAAACAGCAGGTGCCGAGAAGGTAAATGTTTTTCTTGAAGGAATAGAAAACATTTAAGCAAAGATAAAGGCGAATTATCTCATGAGGAAGAGGAAAAAGATAGGTTTTCTGGCCGGTTCAGTTGTTTTATGGGCAGGTCTTTTTATGGTAGTTTTTTCTTTCCAGAAAACAGCATTTTTTGAAAGTTTTAGCCAAAAAGTTCAGACAAATAAGTTTCCCAGAAAACAGCAGAAAGCACAGACAGGTAAAAATGTTTTAGATCCTACCGTTTTGCCTGTTAAGCTTGTTCCATGGTTATCAGATCTCACGGTTGGAGAAAACGAAACCGTAGATTTAAAGCGGTTTATCCCTGTTGTGGCGGTCAGAACTTCCGACATCTTAAATGAAAGCAGTCTGCAGATGCAGGTCGGCAAAGAGGGAGGGGTATATGACCTGGAATTTTCATGGGATGCCGATTCCAGTGAAGCCGATGTATGTATTACCCTTTTTGACGATTATTTAAGGCCGATCATGGCCTGGAGAAGCCCACGAGGCGTGATCCGCGACACGATCAGGGTTGAAGGAGGTCTTTATAAGTTTTCATTCTCCTGCGCGGGTGAACTGGGAGAGAAATTTCGGTTTAATATCCGTTCAACAACGATTCAGAAAGGAAATAGAGAGTTCTCACGGGAGAATGTAATTCCCAGAGTGAATATGGATCTGACGCTTTCCGCTGAAAAGGGGTGGCGGTGGATGCTTAAAGTGGCGCGGCACAAGTTTGCCGCAGCCGGCGGGGTGGGGCAGCCGGCCGCCTTTCTACCTAACACGGGGGTTAGAGGGCGCTTGACGTATGGCGGTAACGAAAGCGTTATCAGTATTTCTTTGAGCGGGGTAGGGTCAGCGTGCCATTTTGATGAAAAAAAACCGTCTTTTGCTGTTAATGTTCTCCGTGGTCCGCTTTTATTCGGCATGGAAAAATTCAAGTTGTATAATACTCAAAGTAAGGAAGGGATATTGGGTTATGTTGTGACATCCATCATGAAAGACGAGGGAATTTTTGTGCCCGGATGGAAGATGATACGACTGTATGTAAATAATGAATACAGGGGGATATATTTTCTCGAGGAAAGATATTCTCCCGCTCTATTTGATAAAGCTAATCGGTACGATGGTGAGATTCATTCTTTTGTCCATCATTTGCCGAGTTCATATTACAGGCCGCCATTACCGTCCGTGTATTACAGGCCTAAAGCGACGGGTGTTGATTCTCCGGCAATTCGTCCTTTTTACACGGATGTATTTACCCGAGATGTTAACAAGGATAAGTTCGCGAAAGCACTCGCCTTTATAACGCGTTTTCACGGCACGCACGGAGTTAATGAGTCAGATTTTCGTTATTATCGGAATCCTCTTTTAAACGAGTTTGAACCGGTGATTCGGGATATTGATGTTGATATGTGGGGAGAACACTTATCAGGAAATAGATCTTTTCTGATCCATTCACAATGGTGGTTCGGGAAAAAACCGCCGGGAATGGGAACCCATTATAATCGTAAGACCTATCCGGGCCCAAGATCTGTCATGACTGCTTATACCGTGATACCGAGCACTCTCGGTCTTTCGGGTCTTTCTCCCGGAATACCTCAATTCCTTGCGGATGCAGAAAATCGTATTCTTTTTGAGAAATATCTTTTCTATGCTGCGGATAAGGTCTTTCTTCGCCGGTTTTTAAGAAGAATATATGCCACTCTTGAGGTGTCGCGATCGTTTTTGGATAGCGATGAGGCACGGATAAGCTGGCAATGTTCCAAATACGTGCGTAATGATTTTATGGTTCCTCGGTATATTCCTTTTTTGCAGGAGAATAGCTGGTTTTTGATCGCGGAGGGCGAAGGTCTTTCAAATTCGGAGGAAAGCCCCGGTCGTAAGGCGTTTTTCATATATAACCTCTCATGTTTTTCCATGGAGATCAAACTGCCGAAGTATGCTGTCGTGACTCCCGCTGCCGGTATTTTATCTCAAAAAAACAAATCAACATTGTTGATGACACCTTCCATGTTTTATCCGATGATCGACAGGGAATCGCTGTCGAAAGAGAATGTAATGCGCCTGTTGCAAATTGAGAGGTTGAGGTATTTTTCGGAAGTTTCTTCCGCTGTTGCGGAAGGAGGTTCTCCTCTTCTTGAGGTTTCGGTGCCGGAGAATAAAGATGCGGAATTCCTGAAATTCATGCAAAACGGGCAAAACAGGCTGTTGGGCGGGACACTTCCGCAATCAGAGGACAAACTGATCCTTTATTCCGCACTATCTCAGCATTCCTCCGGAGCAGGCGGATTTAATTTTTCCGCGATGAAGTTGTTTAATGGAGAGACAAAAAGAGGCACCGGCAGGGCTGATGATGCTCCGGAAGTGGTGTTCTTTCCGGTGGATGTTATTCCCACTGCGAAGGGCTATCTGTTGCGTTATCTGGTCACGAATAATTCGGTAAGGGATGTTGAAATAGATCTTTCAAAGATACGGATTTCCGTCGGAACTCCGAAAGAAAAATTCGTAAGCGCTGTTGATGTTGCTAAAGAACGGGAGAATACGGCTCCATTTGCGTGGGGAATATCCGGCAAGGAGGCCGAACCATTCAGCGGAAAATTTATTTTGGGCGCCTCAGTCAAAAGCGACAGCCCTTCTTTGCTCTGGACGGATACTTTTCAAGCCGTTCTTGACGGTCCCGGAGATCCCGGCCGGCCCAATGCGGTTCTTCTGCAAACAGAGATTATGACGGACAATGAAGTGATGCATTATATAACGAACCCCGAGGTGCTCAGGGATGCTATTACCGGCGTTAAGGATTTGAGGATCGTGGTGCATGAATATAGTATGAATGTGCTGCATCCGCACAGCCTGCATGAAAATTGGAATGCAGGACCGGCATCCGACGAGAAGAAACTTTTGGACTACCCTTTTTTAGAAGTGACTGCCGGCGCCGGCGTAGACGCGCCCACGGTGCGTTTTAGGGATAAGGATGTCATGGTTTCGTCTTTGGTTATTATTCCCGAAGGTTATGTTCTGGAGATAGCGGCGGGCACTGTTTTGCGTTTTGCCGAAGGCGGCGGGATAGTGTCTTTCAGCCCGGTCAAAGCCGTCGGTACGGAAGAAAAACCGATTATATTTGAAGCACGAGAAGAAAAATCCGGTTGGTCCGGCCTGGCCGTGATAAGGGCGCGGGGGCAAAGTTTTTTCAGGCATGTTAAGATGTCCGGCGCGCGTGGTGGAAGGACCGGGCCGTATTATTTCTTCGGCGGGATTTCGGTGTTGGAGTCATCCGTGGATATGGCGCATGTTGAGATCAATAGATTTCTGTCGGATGACGCGATCCATCTCAATAAGTCATGGTTTAGCATTCGCGATTTAAAAGTCAGGAGTGTTAAAGGAGACGGCCTTGATGTTGATTGGGGCTTCGGGAGAATAAGCGATTCTGAGTTCAGTTTTATAGGCGGGGATTGTGTTGATTTTTCCGGATCTTTAGTTGAAATTTCTGAATGCGATTTCAATGAAGCGAGAGATAAAGGTGTTTCTGCCGGCGAGGGGTCCGTGGTCAGTATTAGCTCAAGCGATTTTCTGAAAAACAAGATAGGCATTGCGATAAAAGATCAAGCGAAGGCATTGGTGGATAAATGTAATTTCATGCAGAACCAAATCGGAATAGCGACATACATTAAAAAACCGGTGTATACATACCCACTTTTTGATGTCAG
>CAZGOZ010000049.1:0-8299 GCA_964528025.1 uncultured Planctomycetia bacterium | reverse complement strand
ATCATAGCGTTATATCTTTTGCATCTGCCATGCCGGCCATCTCGGCAGGCTGGGGCTCTTCCGCAATCTGCTTGCCATCTCTGTTGTAAGCGCTGAGTATCTCTTCCTGTATATATATCCTGCAGTCCTGAGTTATGGGATGCGCAATATCCATGTGCGCGCCGTGTGCTTCATTCGGGTTATCTCCACCGGTCGCGCTGTTTTGCACGACCGACGCGCCGCATTGGTTGCAATATCTGCTTCCCACGGCATTTTTGAAACGGCATTTAGGACACGAATCCATGGCTTTTCTGGAAGGCATTGCTACGAAAAGCCCACTATTTCCCTGTATGATCTTGACATTCCGGACGACAAACCAGTCATCAAACGTCATGGTGGCAAACGCCTTGAGTTTGCCATCTTTGCTCTCCGTAGGGAAGATCCTGACCTCCGTAATCTTCATGCCTTTCCTCCTTTGCAACACTGAAAACACTGAATTTTCTGAGAACACTGAATTCAGTGCCTTCTGTCTTTTTCAGTGACCTCAGTGTTATATGTTTGCGCGACCCGAACGATCCATCCTTCTTCGGACGGAAAAGTTTTACGAATCTTCTTTTCCGCGCCGCCGATCTTCTCGGGCGAAAAGATACCAAACACGGTCGGACCGCTTCCCGATAAAAGCGCGCCTTCCGCTCCGGAATCATTCAACGCGGAAAACACTTTTTCCAAAACAGGAAAATCACGTAATACTATTGCCTGCAAATCGTTACAAAGATTTTCCGCTATAGATGCAATATTATTTTCATTCAGAAAAGCGGTAAACATTCTATCAACCGCCATATTTTTTGTCAAGCCAAAAGCCGATACCTTCCTATATACATCAGCCGTTGATACCCCGAATGGAGGGGTTACGAGAATATGCCCGATATCCATCGTGCTGTTTATTTTCGTGACGATATCTCCGCATCCTTTTCCGAACCCAAAACTGCTCTCATCCAAAAAAAAAGGCACATCTGCCCCTAACGCGCGCGCTATGCCCAAAAGTTCATCCTTCGCGATATCTCCGCCTGTTACACCATTAAGTCCTTTTAAAAGGGCGGCCGCGTCACTTGACCCACCGCCAAGCCCGGCGGCTATCGGTATGTTTTTCTCAAGTGTTATCCGGAAATGCGCCTCTTCCCCTCTGAGGTTGCAGAACGACTCTACCGTTCGGGCTAAAAGACTGCCGCTTCCCGTAGGTACCCGCGGATTATCGCAGATAATAGTCGTGCGGGCGGCCGGTTCCACGTTTATGTAGTCAAAAAGCGAGATTCTTTCAAACAGGGTCTCAATCTCATGATATCCATCGTCTCTCTGTCGGAGAACCTTGAGATAGAGGTTTATTTTGGCAGGCGCAATAAGCTTCATGATGTGGCGCCCAGTGGGCTAAAATCCGCGGTTGTTTTTCTTCCGCGCGAGAAGGGCCTTCGCCTCGCGCATGATATCTTTTTCCGTCAGATGAAAATGTTCAAACAGTCGGGTCGGGTCTCCGCTTAATCCGAATTTCCCTTTTATCCCCATCATCTTCATCGGAACAGGATATGTTTCCGCAAGAACTTCCGCGACGGCGCTTCCCATTCCTCCGTAAACCGTATGTTCTTCCACTGTAAGAACGGCGCCGGTTTCTTTGGCCGCGCGTATTATTGTTTTTCTGTCAATCGGGGCGGGGGTGTGGAGATTTATAACGCGGGCCATTATGTTCTTTGTCGCTAAGTGCCTTGCCGCCTCAATCGCCTTACATACCATGTGGCCGCAAGCAATAATGGTAATGTCGCTGCCTTTAACGAGAACATCCGCCTTGCCTATCCTGAAGGGCGCGCTTTTCTTTAAAAAAGGAACTTTTTCTCTGCCGAGCCTCAGATACACCGGACCGGGAATATCAACTGCCTGTTCTGTTGCCTCATACGCTTCTGCAGAATCCGCCGGAACAACCACCGTCATGTTGGGGATTATCCTCATCAGCGCGATCTCTTCCAAAGCCTGATGAGTCGCGCCGTCTTCTCCGACCGAAATGCCTCCGTGACTTCCGACTATATTCACATTAAGCCCCATGTAAGCAATGGAGACCCTAATCTGGTCCCATGCCCGTCCGCTGGCAAACACGCCGAACGTGCAAGCGAACGGAATTTTTCCCGAAAGCGACAACCCCGCCGCCGCACTCATCATATCCTGTTCCGCGACACCGTGGCTCACGAATCTGTCGGGATACTTTTCCCTGAACCAATGCGCCCTAACTGACTCCGTAAGATCCGCCGACAGAACAATTACGTTTTTGTTTTTTTCTCCAAGAGCCAGAAGGGCTTTGCCAAACCCGTCTCTTGTCGCCTCTTTTTTTATTTTTTCTGTCATTAAATAATTCCTCTTGCTACTTTACAAAGTATCCGGCAGGCGCCTGGGCTATATCTTCCACGGCCATCTTACCTTCGTCAAAATTATAAACATCGTCCCCGGAAATTTTAAGGCTTACTTTTTCCAGTTGGTCTTCAAGCATGAGGAAATCAAAATTCCTGAACTTGTACCCTCTTACCACTTCGTTCACTATGCTCACGAGCGCCTGAACTTTTTCCGCGTTAAGATCAACGGCCTCGCCGGGTTCCTGCTGATCGGCGATCTTGAATTGGATAACAAAGGTATTCCCTCCGTTAGAGGAAGAAACAAACCCTTCCGCTTCCTTGTAGTCAAACTGTTTCTTCAGCTTTTCGTCGTCGCGAAATCCGACCTTGACCCTGTTTGCGATCTGGGCCGCAATAAATTCCTCCATCGTGATATCCTTTATATAAAAACTCCCTTTCCAGTAGCCGATATCGCTCAACTTTGTGGGCGGGCTCCTGAAAAACTCGTCTACCACTTTTTGTTTTGTTTCTTCATTAACGCCCAGTTTATCAAAAACACTTTCTATGGATCTCTCTTTCTCAGCCTGCGGAGTAAGGTTAAGGCTGAACAGCGTGCGTTTGAACGATTCGCCGCGCGAAATATTACGGACCATGCCGCGCTTGATATCGTCAACATACTTTATTATTACCATCTGCAGTTCCGGCAGCCTGGGATCCTGGGCTACAACACAATAGAAGCGTATGTCCGCATCCGTGCTTAAAACGACACGCGACGCGATTAGAAGCAGATTGCTTATCTTGTCCCATGCCTCTTCGCTTATCCCCAACCCGAGATCCAGAAGCCCCTTCATGGGATAATATATCCCCATCGTGCTTCCTTCTACGGTGGTCTCCACGTCCATATCGTATTCTATTTTACAGATTGATTTAACTGCTTCGGGGAGTTTTTCTCGGGGATAGCTCGGAACACACGATGACAGGGCGAGGAGCGTTACTGTTATCAACGCTACGGCCGCTACGACGGCAAAAACATTTTTCATGCTGTTTCTACGCATCGTGATCCCAGCTTTTATCCTTCGGCTCGCTATTGTCGTCTACGGCCTCCTTGAACCCGTATTCGTCAAAGATAGCTATGATTTCGTCGTATTCCAGTTCTTCGCGTTTCAATAACTCGCTGGCGAACCTGTCCAGTATCTTTCTTTTTTCCGTTAAGGTTTCTTCAACGGCCTCAAGACTGGTTTTCAAGAGAACACCCGTATCGCTGTTCATTGTCTGGCGCACCTTTTCCGACAGCTGTTCTTTTGGAATCACCGTATAATCTCCGACCAGTCCGGATTCTCCCATGCCAAGCTGCCACACCATCGCATGAGCAATATTCATCGCTTTACTGAAATCACTGGCGACACCGGTCGTCGTGGTGCCGTACCTGATCTTTTCCGCGACATACCCGCCGAGATCCATCATTATGTCTTCAAGCAGTTGTTCCTTGCTTTTGGAATGGAGTTCTTCTCTCTCCGGAGCCCATACCACGCCAAGCGTCCCTCTTCTTGGTATTATGCTCGCTTTGAAAACGGTTTTTGACGGGGCTTTAAGGTAGTTGATGATTAGATGCCCTGATTCATGGTAGGCCGTCATCTCTTTCTCCCGCGGAGTAACGGTCATCCGGTGTTTGATGCCGAGATCCACCCGCTCAAAGGCCTCGCTGATCTCTTTCAGCCCTATGGCTTTTTTCTTGTTTCTGGTGGCAATCAACGCGGCTTCCTTGACTATATTGGCTATGTCGGCCGGCGTTTTTCTGACAGCGCGGCGCGCAAGCCGTCCGAGATCCATACCTTCTTCCGCCTTGACCTTATCAAGGTAGAACTTGAACAGTTCTTCCCGGTCGTCTTGCGACGGCAATGTTACCATTATCTTTCTGTCAAACCGGCCGGGGCGCAGAAGCGCCTGGTCAAGATGTGTTTCCTGAGCATTCGTAGCGCCGATAACTACAATATTATCATCTTTTCCCTTGAGCCCGTCCATTTCCGCAAGCAGCTGATTAAGTGTGCTGTTGGTTTCCTGTCCCCCCATAAAGCTGAATGAACGGCTCCTTCCGATAGCGTCTATTTCATCTATGAAAAGAATACAGCCGCCGAACCCGAAAGCCAGGTCTCTGGCTTTTTTGAAAAGTTTTCTCACGCGCGAAGCGCCGACGCCGACGAATACTTCAACGAATTCGCTTCCCGACATGGAAATAAACGGCATGTTCGCCTCTGTTGCTACCGCCTTGGCGATATACGTTTTACCGCAGCCCGGGGGGCCCAGCAAAAGAAGACCTTTAACGACACTGCCTCCCATTTTGGTGACCGTTGCCCTGTCTTTTATGAGCTGCACCACCTCCCACGCTTCCTGCTTGGCGTCGTACATGCCTATAACATCATCCCACCTGATTGAAACATCTTTTCCCTTGATGGGGGCTTTGTCCAGCTTGGCGAACCCGCCGCGCATGAACGTAAGATACATGAACACGAATATTCCGGCGTGAATACCGGCCATGATAAACTGAACCGGCATGGTCGCAATCGTCATCTTGCGATAAAACGATTCCAGCGACATCAGACCTATCACGGAAAGGATAAGAAGAATGATAACAATACAAACAACGATAATAATCGTCTTGTATGTCCTTAAGTACATCCTTAGTCTTCTGGTTATCATATTACTCTGCCCCTTTTTTCGGTTTTATTAAATTTCTTTTTCCTGTTTATCCAGTTCGGCCAGCGCTTTTTCAAGTTCTTCTTTCTTTGGCGCGACACCGTGCCATTCGACCTTGTTTTCCATGAACGAGATCCCTTTTCCTTTTACCGTGCGCGCAATAATCATCTGGGGTTTCCCCTTTACGAGTTGAACCTCGTTCAACACTTTTTCAAGCTCGTCATGGTCGTGCCCGTCCGCCTCAACCGTGTGCCATCCGAAGGCCTCCCATTTCTTCTTATACTCCCCCGGATCCATTACATCACAGCAAAATCCGTCTATCTGCAATCCGTTATAGTCAATTATACCGCACAGCTTATCCAGTTTATAGTGCGCCGCTGTCATCGCCGCTTCCCATACCTGCCCCTCGTTGGTCTCGCCGTCTCCCATGAGGCAGTATACTCTGGCATCCACGCGATCCATCCTGTCGGCAAGCGCAAAACCGCACGCCACCGAAAGCCCCTGTCCGAGAGACCCGCTGGATATCTCCAGACCCGGCAGTCCAAGCTGTGGATGGCCCTGAAGAATGCTTCCGATCTTTCTCAACGTCCAAAGGTTCTCTCTCGGGAAAAACCCGAGGTCCGCCAGAACCGCATACAGCGCCGGGCACCCGTGGCCCTTGGACAGAACGAATTTATCACGGTCGCGGCGGGCGGTTTTTTCGGGCCCAACGTTCATCCTGCCGTAATAAAGAGCAATAAGTATCTCCACCATGGACAATGAACCGCCCGTATGACCCGACCCGGCCTCAGCAAGCATGTTCAATATGTCTCGGCGCAGAGCAATCGCTTTTCTTTTTCGTTCTTTCGTATTTTTAAGTTTTTCCATGGCCGGTTTTCGGCTTATCTTCAGAATACGTCAACAGTGGGAAAGAAAAAAAATCGAATCGTTTAAGAAGAGCTCGTTACACTTTTCTCTTCTTGTGACGATCTCTCCGCATCCGCTTTTTTCTCTTGTGGCGTTTAACTTTTTTTATTTTTCTTTTCTTACCGCAGGGCATCTTCTGACTGTCTCCTTCCTACTCACCTTTTGACGGAACTCCCGTCCATATACAATAACCAAGATACAAGATACAAGTTACAAGATACAAACAATTAATGTCAAATGACAAAATTCAAAGCACAAAATAAGCACAAATAACAAATGCCGAAATCCAAAACCAGAAAAACCCATAGTTTTATTATTTGGATTTGAGATTTTGGATTTATTTTGGATTTTGTGCTTTGTCATTTGAATTTAACGAAAAGTAGCTTTTATCCGTAGCTTCTAGTAAATGACCTTGTTTAACGGATATTCTATAAACCCTTCCGCTCCGGCTTTTCGCAGTTTTGGAATGAGCCGTTTAACGTCTTCTTCATCAATTACCGTATCTATATCCATCCATTTCTCGTCAAAAAGCCGGGAAACCGTAGGCGTTTTCATGGAAGGCAGAATAGCGATTATCTTTTTTACATCTTCCTTGCGCGCGTTCATTTTAAGCCCGACCTTCCCCTCGGCAAGCACCGCGCCTCTGAGGAGAAGCACCATTTGTTCTATCTTCTCTCTTTTCCACGCGTTCTGCCACGCCGCCTTGTTGACGATAAACCGCGTGGTTGATTCGCACACGGTCTCAACTATCCTGAGCCCGTTAGCTCTCAGGCTGCTGCCGGTTTCGGTAACTTCCACGATAGCGTCAATACCCATTCTGGGTTTCACTTCCGTGGCCCCCCAGCTGAATTCAACTTCCGCGTTTACGCCTTTTGTCTTCAGGTATTTGCGGGTAACTTTTACGAGTTCTGTGGCTATTTTTTTGCCATTGAGATCTTTCACGCTTTTTACTTTTGAGGCCTCCGGAACAGCAAGAACCCACCTTACCGGCTTCATGCTTCTTTTCGCGTAAATAAGCTCGGCCACCCGTTTTACGTCGGAAGAGTTTTCTTTTATCCAGTCATCCCCTGTTATTCCGCAATCAATGATACCGCTTTCAACGTATCGCGACATCTCCTGAGCGCGGAACAGCACGGCCTCCAGGTTTTCATCGTCTATATTTGGGAAATATGACCTGTCGGATATATCAACCCTGTAGCCGGCTTTTCCAAGCAGCCGCACGGTCGCTTCCTGCAGGCTTCCCTTAGGGATACCCAATTTTAGTTTGTTTTTAGCCATTTTTTCGTCTCCTACCCCTCATCAGGCGGGTTTTTCGTGTCAATTGTATATCAATATTAATACATAGTCAAGACAAAGCCAGCAAGGCGGACAGCTGGGGCGAATAATCATTCGCCCGTACGAATTCCATCCGACCAATAAAAATAAAAGACGTAGGGGCGAATAATCATTCGCCCGTACGAATTCCATCCGACCAATAAAAATAAAAGACGTAGGGGCGAATAATCATTCGCCCTTTCACCTCGTATGAAGCCAAACCAGGCAGGCTCTTTCCAGCGCGAGAACACGAAGATAGGCCTCTTCCAAATCACTGCCTACTGAAACCGCGCCGTGCTGTTTCAGCATGACGGCATTCGCGCCTCTTTTTATCTCTTCACCCACGGCGCCGGCAAGTTCTCGCGACCCGGGCTGGATATACCCAATGCTCGGAACGGGTTTCTGTATGATGCAATCAAACTCATACGAAACACTTTCCAGCTTTTCCGCATTCTGCGCACACGCTATGATAATCGGCGAATGCACATGCATGACCGCGCCGATGTCACTACGCGCCTCGTAACAGGCGATATGCAAAGGGGTTTCCGAGCTCAAACTCTTATCGCAAACTGCTTCCTTAAATCCAACGCGCGCATAATCATCCATAGCGCCGGAAGACATCCACGCGCCTTTCTTCTTAATGATTAGGTACTCGCCGGCCCTTTCGCTAATATTCCCGCCCGCGCCGATAACAAACCCTTTTTCGGCCAGCATTTTCCCATACTCAGCTATATTCCGCATCTTCTTCATATTCCCGCTCAGTTTAACACGCCGGGCGCCGCTCGTCAACGGGGGACAGGGAATAGTGATCTGTGATCTGTGAGGTGTGATCTGGCGTGGAGGCGCAGAGGATTCCGTAAAACAACCAATAATCCAAAATACACTACTCTCTACCGCGAAAGACGCGTTGGGAGTGTTTCGTACAGAACTATGTTCTGGTAGAAATACTCCCAACGTGTCCTACACTATAACATGGACAAAGAGCAGAGCGTTTGTGATCTGTGAGGTGTGATCTGGCGTGGAGGCGCAGAGGA
>CAZGOZ010000048.1:0-8744 GCA_964528025.1 uncultured Planctomycetia bacterium | reverse complement strand
CCTTTAACTATATCCGCCGCGTGCGCGGCGATCTTTGAAGCCATAACACCCCGGTGCACGTCGTCAATATCCGGCAGGCGCAAATGCTCTGCCGGAGTCACATAACACAAAAAGTCCGCGCCGTGCCATGCGGCAATGGCTCCGCCTATGGCGCCGACGATATGATCATACCCGGGAGCGGCATCCGTTACCAGCGGACCCAAAACATAAAACGGCGCTCCGTGACATATTTTTTTCTGCAGGCGCACGTTGGCTTCTATCTGGTCCAGCGGCACGTGTCCCGGGCCTTCAATTATCGTCTGAACACCCCGATTGAAAGCCCTCTGTTGAAGTTCGCCGAGAACAAGAAGCTCCTGTATCTGAAAACGATCCGTGGCATCCATGATCGTGCCCGGCCTCAGGCTATCCCCCAAACTCAGCACGATATCATACTCTTTCGCGATATCCATGACCTCGTCAAACCGCGAAAAAAACGGGTTTTCCCGATTGTTAGCCATCATCCACGACGCTAATAGCGCCCCGCCGCGGCTGACGATATCCAGAATGCGCCGGTCCCTGCCGCGGGCAGAATCCATCCCGCGCACTATCTCCAGCGTTATTCCCGAATGCACCGTAAAAAAATCTACTCCTTCGGCGGCCTGCTGGCGCAGAACGGAGATAAAATCTTCTTCTTTCAGCGACTCAAACGCGCCTCTCTTTTCACCGGTCAGCTCATAAACAGGAACAGTTCCCACCGGAACGGGACATAGCGCGAGTATCTTCCGCCGCAGTTCTCCCAGAAACGGACCCATTGAAAGATCCATCACGGCATCGGCGCCGGCCGCAACGGCGGCTTCCATTTTTTTCACTTCGTTATCAATGTCGGAACGGTCGGGAGATAACCCCACGTTCGCGTTAACCTTCGTGGCGAGGCCCCTTCCCACGACGCAGGGTTTTTCCATATCACGGCATCGGTTTTTTAAAACTACTGCCTCCCCTGAACGTATATATTTTTCCGTTGTCGCGATATCCGCGTCTTCGCGGCGCATGGCCGCTGCCAGAGATGTCTTTTCTATTTTCACAGTTTTTCTTTCGTTGTCATTATGCATCGTAATTCTTCAATTCTTTTTGCGGTATTTTTTTCTGTGTTTCCATACCGCAGAAACGCTACGGTCTTAACTCCCCGGGCGGCAACCTTACCCGCATTATTCTTGTTTATCCCGCCCACGGCAACCAGCGGTATTTTTATGCTTCCGAAAAACGCGCGTCCCAAAGAAGTCGGAACAGTTTTAAATCGCGGTTTTAAGGGCGTGCGAAAAAACGGCCCGATAGAAACATAATCCGCGCCTTCCTTCTGAGACCGCATGATATCCGCGCGATTTCTTACCGTTTTTCCTATAATCGCCTTACTGCCCAGCATTTTCCGTGCAACCGCTACCGAAATATCGCTTTTACCGAGATGCACGCCTTGCGCTCCCAGTGCCAGGGCGACTTCCGGCCGGTCATTTATTATCACGGGAATCCCGGTTTTTTCTGCCGCCGAAACCATCCGTTCCGCCGCGCGGTAAAGGGATTTATCCGCAAAATTCTCAAAACGAAGCTGCACGGCGTCTACCGGGCTTCCCAATAATTCATGAAATTTTTTTAAAAGGGTTTGCCTGTCCGGGAAGAAACCATCATCGAGAATCGCGTATGTTTTCCAGTTCTTTAACAGCTGCTTTTTCGATTCCATAAAGTTTGAAGCGTATTTTTTTGAACCGTTGAGACAGATCTCGATCAAACAATTTCAGCACTTCCTCCAGAACCCGCAGAGATTCCTTGCCGCGCTGAGTGTTCGCGAGAAAGAGATCCACGAGATTATCCCGTCTCTTCTCGGACTCTATTGACTTCAGCCCCACGTCGTTCAGATCGCGGGACGCGACAAGTTCTTTGAGATGCTCTTTCTGCAATTTTCTTATCGTTTCAAATACTTCATGCCGCAGGTTTTTAAGTTTACTTGTTAAATTTTCGTTGTTGGAGGAAAATCTGATTATGTCCTCCGAGACGCGTATCCCTTCCATTACACGGTTCAGGTTAGCGTCTATTATTCTGTAAACACCCTTGTCCATAAATTTAATCTTCCTTTATGCGCTTTACCAGATTTGTAGTGGAATATCCCCCAACATAGGGCATCACTTCAACCTTGCCTCCGCGCTCCGTGACATGTCCGGCTCCGGCGATGTCTTTGATTTTCCAGTCTCCCCCCTTAAAAAGAATGTCAGGGGTCAGGGTCTGGATTAATGCCTCCGGGGTGTCTTCCGTAAAAAACGTTAAAAAATCAACGCACTCAAGGGCCGCGAGAACTTCAATCCGGGCCTGCTGGTTATTAAACGGACGGCTCCTGCCCTTAAGCCGTCCCACAGAGGCATCATCGTTCACTCCCACAACTAAAATATCGCACTTCTGTTTCGCCTCAATCAGATACCGCACGTGCCCGAGATGCAGAATATCAAAACAGCCGTTCGTAAAACCAACGATCTTTCCCGAACTTTTTTTCTCCCGCACGAGCTCGGCCAACTCCGCTCGTGTTTTTATCTTATTCGCCGGCATATTGAACAATCATCTCCTCAACCGCCTTGCATATAGCATGTATCACGGTTATGTGGATTTCCTGGATACGGGCCGTATTTCCCTCTTTCGCCACTATGGCGACATCGGCCTCTTTAAGCAACTCGCCGCCGTCGCCGCCAGTCAGCACGATAACAGACATCTTTCTCACGCGCGCCGCGCGGACACCCTCAAGAACGTTGCGGGAATTACCGCTCGTTGATATGGCAAGGGCCACATCGCCCAGGCGGCCCAACGCCTCAACCTGACGGGCAAAAACCGCGGCAAACTCATAATCGTTGCCTGTTGCCGTTAGAATGGAACTGTCGGTTGTCAGGGCCACACACGGCAATGGGTCTCTCTCTTTTTCAAATCTTACGGTAAGTTCCGCGGCCATGTGCTGACTGTCGGCCGCGCTACCGCCATTGCCGAACACAAGAAGCTTCCCGCCCCGCAGGTAACATTCCGTAATAACTGAAACCGCTTCGGCAACCGCCTTGATGCATGCGTCATCGGAAACAAAAAGTTTCTTGCAGCGCAGGCTTTCTTCAAAAACATCTTTTATCTTACCTTTTATATCCATGCTCTCCATCGGCGGTCTTATCTGCTTTCCCTGTAGGGAATCATCTCTTCCTCGTCAGAAACAACTGAAGAGGGATTAACTTTAAACCCTTTCGTGATCTTCCGCACGTGCATCCTGATGTTGACATTTTCTTCCACCCCGAGCATGCCGTGTATCTTGCCTTTCACTTCCCGCTGAATCTTTTCCGTTATTTCGGGTATATTCGCTCCCGCCGTCAGGGAAACATCGGTTCTGATATCTACCCCTTTTCTGCTCATCCAAACATGCGGCCGGATATCTCTTATTCCCACGATATCTTTCGCGATTCTGCGAATATACTCTTCAATGGCGGAAAGCGAAACGGTAACCTCGCCGTCCGGATTCTGGAAAGCCAAAACCCTGTTTTTCTTAATGTTTCTTTCCAGGCGAAAAGGAGCGATTACTCCTAAAAAGACAAAAATACCACCAACGGCGCCAAGCGCGACCCGAATGGCAAATGTCCCGTTTATCGTCTCCATCGCTATTGTCCACTGATCAAGTGTAAACATGCGAATAGAGATCAAGGCCATTACCGCCCCCGCGGCTACCATTAACAGCACATAAACTAATGTTCCGAGCCTTTTTAAGAAAACCATCAGTTCCCCTCCTATGGTTATTTTTTCTCTTCCCGGATGGGAAAAAATTTCTCAACGAAATGCGTGGAAATTTTCCCTTTTTGGAAATCCGGATTTATCAGGATTTTTTTATGAAAATCAACCGTCGTCTTGATCGGTGTTATCAAAAACTCGTCAAGCGCCCTTCTCATCGTATTTATAGCTTCAGTTCTATCCGCGCCGTATGTTATGAGCTTGGCTATCATTGAATCATAAAACGGAGGAATATCATACCCCGCATAAACGTGGGTATCCACTCTCACCCCGGGACCGCCCGGTATATTCAACGCCGTTATCTTACCGGGTGAAGGCCGGAAATTATGTTCCGGATCTTCGGCGTTTATCCGGCATTCTATCGCGTGTCCTTTTATCTTTATGTCCTCCTGCCGAAAAGAAAGCGTCTGGCCGGCGGCGACTTTTATCTGTTCCTTTATCAGGTCAACCCCCGTAACCAGTTCCGTGACAGGATGTTCCACCTGAATGCGGGTGTTCATCTCCATAAAATAAAAATCTTTACCGTCAAGAAGGAATTCAACAGTTCCGGCGCCCTGGTATTTTACCGCTTTGGCCCCCTCAACGGCCAACTTGCCCATTTTTTTTCTCATTTCCTCATCCAATGAAACCGAGGGTGATTCCTCAATTAACTTCTGATGGCGGCGCTGTATGGTGCAATCCCTTTCTCCGAGATGAACAACATTCCCTTTTTCGTCCGCGAGAATCTGAAATTCAATATGCCGCGGCTCATCCACATATTTTTCCATGTAGACGTCCGAATTGCCGAATGCCGCTTCGGCTTCGTTTTGCGCCGTTATCATCGCCCCTATCAGCCTGACATCGTTATGGCAGACCCTCATTCCTTTTCCACCGCCGCCGGCCGACGCCTTAATAATAACAGGATACCCAATTCTCTTGGCCTCACGAAGCGCGTCTTCCTTGGTCTTGATAAGGCCTTCCGACCCCGGAACGACAGGGACACCCGCTTTCTTCATCGTGTGTTTTGCGGCCATCTTATCGCCCATCAGCCTCATGTTCTCGGGTGAAGGGCCGATAAGCTTTATCTGGCATGATTGGCAGATCTCCGCGAAATGCGGATCCTCGGCAAGAAATCCGTAACCCGGATGAATAGCATCAACGTCTGTTACCTCAGCGGCGCTTATCAGACGCGGTATATTAAGATAACTGTCAGCCGGTTTGGCCGGGCCGATACAAATAGCTTCATCGGCCAACCTGACATGCATTGAAGTCGCGTCGACCTTGGAATAGACCGCGACGGTCTTTATCCCAAGCTCTTTACAGGCCCGTATAATACGAAGGGCTATCTCGCCCCTATTAGCTATTAATATTTTGGAAAACATTTAAAACTCTTTACTATATCGGTTCCACTACGAACATTGTCTGTCCGTATTCAACCGACTCCGCATTCCCAACGGATATTTTTATTATTTTGCCCGCAATTTCCGCTTTAACCTCGTTCATCAGTTTCATCGCCTCAATAATACAAAGCACATCTCCCTTCTGAATAACGGTTCCAACCGCTACATAGGCCGGTTCCTCGGGCGCGGGCGAGCTGTAAAAAGTCCCTACCATCGGGGACTTGATCTCTTTTCCGATTACTTCCGGCTCTTGCGTAGAATCCGCCGGCGCTTGCTGCTCCGAAGCCGAACTTCTCTGCGGCACGAAAGATGTGATTTCCTGTTCTAGACTGCCGTTTGTCCTTTTCGTGAGCTTGACCTTCATGCCCTCTTCTTCAACTTCAAGTTCGTTCAGGTCGTTCTCATTCATCAACTCGATAAGTTCCTTTATCATCTTAATATTCATGAAGCTCCCCTTTTTCGCAGTCCGCAAACTTTTTGCTCCCGGACCATAGATCAAGCCCTTTCAATATATTCTCCCGTACGAGTGTCTACCCTGATTCGCTGGTGACGCTCCACAAATAGAGGCACCTTTACGATCTTACCTGTCTCAAGCGTGGCGGGTTTCGTCGCTCCGCTCACGGTATCTCCCTTGCAGCCCGGTTCGGTCTCCACAATCTCAAGCACGACGTGTACCGGCGGCTCAATCGTAAGTATCTCTCCGTTACAGAGTTTTGCCGTAATCGTCATGTTCTCTTTCAAATAACCGGCCTTCTCTCCAATTTTTTCTTCCTGAATATGGATCTGTTCGTATGTCGTCTCATCCATAAAGCAATATCCGTGCGCATCCTTATATAAATATTGCATCTGTTTTTGTTCCGTGTAGGCTTCGGCAAAAGTGTCTTCCGGACGAAGAGTTTCCGCCACAATAGACCCTGTGGAAAGATTTCTCAGCTTTGCCTTGATAATAGCGCCCCCTTTTCCCGGTTTATGATGCCGGGCTTCAAGCACTTCGCAAAGTTGTCCGTTATAAGTAATTATACCGCCCTGTCTCAACTGACCGGCTTTTATCATCTCGTTAAAACCTCACATCCTTTAGCAGTAACTAAAACCATATCCTCCAACCGAATCCCTCCCACCCCCGGCTTATACAGACCGGGTTCAACCGTGATAACCATGCCTTTAACCAGTTTTTCGCGGTTTGACCTATTTACAGAGGGTCTTTCATGAATATCTAATCCGACCCCATGCCCGAGCCCGTGCAGGATGTTACCTTCCGACCCCTCGTTTAGGAGCACCCTTTCCGCCCCTTCGACCAGCTCACAAATCCCTACGCCGGGCTTGATCCGTTTCATGGCAAAATCATGCGCTTTTTCAACAGATTTTCGGAAAAACTGGATTTGTCGGTCTATTCTACCGTTGTCATATATTCTTGTCAAGTCCGAACAATACCCCTGATACCTTATCCCGAAATCCACGAGCAGATGTTCGTCCTTTTTCAGGCGCCGGGAAGTGGGAACAGCATGCGGATATGCGGTGTTTATCCCTGCAGCGGCTATCGTGGGAAAAGAGTTTTCATATCCGAGGCGGCGCACGCATATATCCACCATGGCCGCAATCTCTTTTTCGCTCATCCCCGTTTTTATATTCCTGCTCACATCGCGCCAGATACGAATCGTTATCTGCCCGGCTTTGCGCAAAATCCGTATCTCCTCCGGAGATTTGATTTCTCTGACACACCCAAGAACGGAAGATATTCCCGTTGTGCCGACGCGCGTCACGAATTTCACCTTAGGCATGAGAGATACCAGTCGGTCATGAGCATCTATTGAAATTTTTTCGGGATTGATGCCAAGTTTTTTTATTTTTCTACCGGCGATATATTCCGCAAGCGCGGCAATGGGAGTTTTTTGGGCAGTGATGACAGTTATTTTAGTTTTACCAAGCAATTTTACGGCCTGGGAAGCATTCATGGAATTTACAAAATAAAGCGGATTAGTTTTTCCGGCATCAATGAGTAACACACCCGAAAAATGAAAACCCGTTAAATACCGGATATTCTGCTCGTCACTAAGCAGGAGCCCGTCAATACCGATACGAGCCATTTTTGCTCTTATCTTGCGAATGATAAGGCTCTTCCCGCGCAATGCCTGCGTGTTCTTTTTACCCGCCATTTATAATCCCCAGGAGAGCCTTAAATCCGAGAATATAGCTATTTTTTCCGAACCCGCTTACCTGGCCGCTAACTACGGGCGCTATCAGAGACTTGTGCCGGAACTCTTCTCTGGCGTAAATATTTGACAGATGAACCTCAACCACGGGCACTTTTTTTGCCTTGAGAGCGTCATGTATCGCCACGCTGGTGTGCGTATACGCTGCCGGGTTTATCAATATTCCGGAGGCTTTCGTCTTATTTATTTTATCAACTATATCCCCCTCGTGATTGGACTGATAAAACTCCAGTTTTACTTTTCCGCGGGGAGCACTTTTTTCTATCGCGGCATTTATGGACTTTATAGTTTCTTTTCCGTAAATATCTGTCTCTCTTTTTCCCAAGAGATCCAGATTCGGACCATGTATCACCAGTATCTTAGTCATGATATTCCTCCGTTATATTATAGTGAACTGTAATCTGTGAACTGTGCTGTTTGCCGTTAGTTGTTTTTCATTCCCGCCTGTCCCGAGCGAAGTCGAGGGGCGCAAGCGGGAATCTATCTGGACATTCTGGATCCCCGCTTCCGCGGGGATGACAGACTTATAACCTAATCACTGTTCACTGTTAACAACACTTCCTGCGCCTCTATGAGAGATTCCCCACCAAAGGTAAACCACGCCGCCTATTACACTTAAGAAAAGATAACCGGAGAGCAAAAGAAGGCTTACTGCGAACGCGGATTCCTTCCCCACTAAAGGCGTAAAAAACATTACAATGGCGCTTTCTCTGACTCCCATCCCTCCCATGGAAGGCGCCATGCTGACACAGGAAACAACCGGCATTATCAAGAGCACATTTCCGAAATTCACTTTCGTCCCCACGGAAATAAAAACCAGATATACCGCTATAAAATATATGCACTGCCCAATCAGGGATATCACAAAGGACTTCGCTACAATGGTTCGCCTGTTCCTGTAATCATGTATTATCCCGTACACGGTTTCAAGTTTCTGGGCAAATCCCGACATCTTAAAACGCGCGAAAAAACGCTCCATGAACCTGGCTATCCTTTTGTTCACAGCAACCACGAATGCGACAACACCGATAAAAAGAATAGCATACACGACCACTCTGACCGCCGCCCCTTCAAACTTGCCCCGGTCAATGATAAGCGCCACAGCCGCCACCAGCATAAACGCGTAAAGGCCTATGAAACGATCCATGAACACGCTGGCATATGATTTTATACGTTCGTTGTTATGGCGGGCGGCGTAGTGCGCCTTGACAACGTCACCGCCGATAGCGGTCGGCATGAAATTGTTGAAATAATACCCGATATACGTGAGCTGAATAGACTCCCAAAGAGAAATCTTGAGATCTTCCCCCTCAAAAACAACTTTCATGCGAAGGGCGGCAAGTCCAACATTTACAAGAAGCAATATAAGCGCAGCACTGAG
>CAZGOZ010000047.1:0-8769 GCA_964528025.1 uncultured Planctomycetia bacterium | reverse complement strand
GGGGTCGAGTTGGGCTGCTTTTTCTTGCATGGCCAGCGCTTCTTTTTCTCTTCCGGCGGCGCGGTATGCGACGCCGAGGTTGCTGCATGCCGCCGCGTAATACGGGTTTATCTCAACGGCTTTTTCAAACATTGCGATTGCTTCTTCTGATTTGCCGTCATTTGCATAAAGCAGACCCAGATTACAGTATGCACTGCTCAGGGTATCATCAAGCGCTATTGCTTTTTTGTATAATGACTCTGCTTTTTTAAAATCACCGTCATCCCTCGACGCCGAGCCGAGATTGTTATATGTCTCTCCACATCCGGGATCAATTTCAGCCGCTTTCGCGTATAACGCTCTCGCTTCTTCCCTTTTACCGGCGCGCCGGTAAACGTTGCCGAGCGCATTATACGCCGGAACGTAGCGCGGGTCTATTTGAATCGCCCGGGAATACGCTTCTTCCGCTTCGGCGCTCTTTCCCATAACTCCGTAAATATTGCCGAGGTTCGACTGCATGACGGCAGAACGCGGATTAATCTCTGTCGCCTTTTTTAACAGCGCCAGCGCCTCTTTTTTTCTGCCTGTCGCGTTGTATGCGGAACCGAGATTAGAATATGCTTCTTCAAATTTTGGGTCAATCTCTACCGCTTTTTTGAACAAGATTATGGCGGCTTCGTTCTCGCCGCTCCGTATCCTTACAATGCCGAGATTGTTGTACAGCAGTGCATACTGCGGGGAGGCTTCTATGGCTTTCTTCAGCAAAACGGCCGCTTTCTCGTTTTCGCCTTTCGCCATGAAACTTCCCGCAAGGCTATTCAAGGTCTCGGCAAACTTTCCTCCGTGCGCTAAGACAAACCGCGCAACGGTTTCGGTGTCTTTCCATAACGGGTTCCTCTGTATCGTCATTGCTCCAAGCGCGATTGTTCCGCACGCAAAAATAATCGCTGTTGTTTTAAGAAGAACACCGTTTCGCCAGGTAATTCCGAAAGCCACAAGGGCAAGAATTATTCCCGCCGCGGGCACGTAAAACCAGTGATCGCGGACCAGGCCGTTTATTGTCATGACCAGGTTTGCCATCGGCAGATAGCTGACAAAAAACCAGAATACCCCCAGCGAAAAAAAAGGATTCTTTTTCCATGCAATAATTGCGGCATATGAAACCGCCGCCACGGCCAGAGAGGACAAAAAAACTTCGGCTGAGAAAAGACTCGTGAATACCAGCCCCACCCTTTCCGGATGAAGCCCTGCGGGGCAAAAAATTGTTCTTAAGCCGTGCCCCATTGCTGCCGTGAACGTGTATACTCGCCAGGAGAATTTCCCCATGAACACTCCGGCATTATCAAGCGAGGGCATTATGTGCGCAGCCTTCAGGGATAATACTCTCGCCGTCACGTAAAGAGCCGCCAGTATCCAGAACGCGGCATGTTTTTTTGCGATTGTTTTGGCGTTTGTTTTCTGAAGCATGCCCGCCTGTATTCCGGCCGTATGCGTTGCCAGAAGCAACGCCGGAAATATGATCGCGCTTTCCTTGGAACACAACGACAGCGTGAACGCAGCCAGCGCGGCAGCATACCATGCGCGGGATTTTTTCTCTTCGTGCTGAATAAAAGAAAAAATGCCGAAAAGCATCCAGAAAAAATAAGCCGGCGAAGCGAGCCCCGTCGTGACGGCTATCTCCTCGTTATGTATGGGGTGAACCAGCCACACCAGGACTCCCAGCGCAATAACCGTTACCGGAAGGGTGCCTTTTCCGGGGCGGTATAGAAATTTTAGAAATAAAAGGTACAGAAAAAGCCCGGCAAGACCGTGGAAAAAAATACTTACTAAGTGAAACGGCACGGGGCGAATGCCTATTGTCTGTACTATTGGGGCATACGCAAGAAGTTGGAACGGTCGCCAGAACCTTGATTCCTGGCCCGATCCGGATCTATAGTTCTCGGTAAAAAAACGGGGAGTGTATTTCCAGTCCCGCAGATACACATTATTTATGACGATGTCTTCATCGTCGCCGAGAAGAAAATCATTGTGGATGCTGTTCGCGTAAATCAGAAACGGCGCGAAAAGGATTATCGCGCCGCATATGATTTTCCATGCGCGGATGCGCCGTTCGGCAGCGCGGCATTCGTTCATCGTCCCTCATTCGTCGTCCAGGGCGGGTTTAGAACCCGCCCCTACGGTTAATCACGGCAGAGACGTCATGGTAAACACCATGACGAAAAGCGCTACTGTTTCTACTACCCCGAGCACCATTATGTAGTTGCCGAATCCTTTGCCGGTTTCGGCCAGAGCGTCTGCCGCGCTTGCGCCGGCTTTGCCCTGATACCACGCCGAAACACCCATTGCCAATCCGGCGGCAAGACCGATTATTATCTGGTAAACATACGTGTCGGAAGAAAACGTGGCCTGCCGAATCGCGTTCTTCACTATCATGCCGTATATGGTTTGCGATAACGGCGCTCCCACGAAAGCAATTAAAATGAAAGGCGCCATCTTGTTTTTCATGAACGCTCTTTTCCACGCGCCGATCGCAGCCATCCCCGCGATGCCCGTGCCAATAGACGAGCCAATCGCCGCAAATGTCAGCGACAGCCCCATGTCACCTAAACCTGATATCATGTGACCCTCCTTGTTTATTTGTAGGGCGGGGAAACCCCGCCCCTACGATTTTTACTTCTCCGCGAACGGCTCGTATGGCCTGCCCGACCACTCCATGCTCAGGTGGCTGGAAAATTCAAGCATGTTTAGCCGCACGCCGTGGACTATGATTGCCAGAAACCCCAGCGTTATGTTCAGCATGTGGCCCAGAAATAATATCGTCGCTGCGATTAGCGCGCTCCACACACCGTTGACTCCTTCCGAAAGCGCCATCTCGTTGAAACTTGACGCTACGACTACCGAGGCATATCCAACGGCGAATAATCTTAAGTAAGAAACAATGTCTCCGAACGAACTTATAATGCTGAGCGGCAGCTGCGCCATCGAGGAAAGCGCGCCTTTAAATATCCCTTTATCGGGATTCGCGAAAAAAAGCACCATGAGTATGCCGGGAACAAATAACCATCCGGCAAAAGACGGGAACGGCCGGTCTATAACGAATGTTCCCGCCGTGAAAAACATGCCCCACAATATCAGTATCCACCCAATCTGAGCCAGAGCCTTAACCGAATTGATTACCCTTACCGCTCTCAGCAGATGAGCCACGGATAGATGCACCGCGCCAATCAGAAAACAAATGTATATGACAACATTGCGGCTGACGCTTCTGAAACTGTCCAGTTTCTCTACGATGAACATGCTGAAAAACGGCTGCTGCGCTATTCTTTCTGAGCCGAACCAGGTGCCGGTGGCCGCTCCCCATATAATTGTTGCCACGCTCAAAACATACATCAGAAAGAAAGGTTGTCGCGGCAGGTTTCGTTCTACCCGGCTTATCACGAATGTTACCACGAGAAACAGCAGACCGTAGCCCGCATCGCCGATCAGCATCGCGAAAAATATGCTGAAAAATATCAGAAACCAGAAACTAATATCAAATTCGTTATACCCCGGCAGCGTTTTCATGAACCCAAAAACCGGACTGATAATGCTTATCCACTTGGGATTCGTTATCAGCGTCGGCGTTTCTTCAAGATTATCCGGGTCTTGCACGAGATACCCGAGCCCGTGCCTCTTGGCCATGGCGGTTATTTTTTTCACCTTCTTCTCAGGGCAAAAACCGCGGATATACGCAAACTTGGCTTCTTCTTTCATTCCGAACTTCACGCGCAGAAAGTCGCGTTCAGCATCTAGCCGATTTTTGCATTTGCGCGCGCTTGCGAGAACCGCCGCGGTTGACGCCAACGTCTTATCCGTTATCTTTATTTTTTCTTCTAATCCGTGTATCTTTTCCTGCAGCTGCAGAGGGCCGTAAGCGGGAAGCGCCATTTCTTCAAACGGCAATTTTTCTTCCGCGTGCCTCGAAACTGACACGAGATAAACATAGTTCCTATCGTGCGACACCTTGCAATGCGGTGTTTTTACTTCTTTTGCTTTGCGGAAATCGCGTCTCGGAGCGCGATACAGCCGTATACTCACGCCGACGCCTCTGAGCGAAATGATGTCGTCCGGATCAAACGCGCCCCAGGGGTCAAACCATCTCATCCGGTTCTGCATGTCGCGGATGTTTTCTTTGTATTCCTGTTTTTCGCGCACGATTGCGTTCACGATATCGGCGGTCGCCAGCATTTCTTTCTCGGCGGCTTTCGTGTCAGCGCTTTCTGCCCCGGAGGCATACGGCGCGAGTTCGTCAATCATTCTGGCGAGCTTTTCCGCTTTGTCCGCGGCGAATCTCACTTCATGCGCGACCGGGCCCTTTATTTCTTCCGGATGGAATACGCCGGCGCGGCGCAGCGATGCGATGAACTTCTCGCGCTCTTTTTCGGAGACCAGCGCCGTGATCTTTTTCATCCGCGTTATCATGCCATTATCTCCATCATCGCGTTCCGTTCTATCTTCGCCTTGGCGATCTTCCCCGTCACGACGGCGGCTATCTCGAGATCCCCGAGGTAAATAGTAATGCGCCGTATATTTTCCCGTGTCTGCGGGATCATCACTTTCTCAAAAAGGTTTACCCGCTGCGTGGTGATTCTGAGTTCTTCGGAGACAAGCTCGTGTTGGCGCTCGGCCGTTACTATTCGCGCGTTGATCGTCATGATCTTTTTCAGCATTTCTATGCCGTAATCAACCCATAACGGCGTGCTCTCAAAGTCGTAATCTTCTTCTCTAAAAACAGCTCTTTCAAAAACGGGAATATCCACGCCCGCGATGTTACCGTCGGTCGTAACGATCTGCTCAAGCCCGATTAGTTTTTCCAGCCCCGCGTTCTCCGCGAAAACGTCCACCCACTTGTAGGTCTCGGCCTTGTTGTACGCTTTTTCCGTTTTCAATTTCTCAATGGAAGAATCTATTTTTGCGCGTTCAACCTGAAGCTGCTGTTTTTTGAGACGCAGCGTGGGAAGATACTGGTCAAACCTTTTCAGCGCGTCTTTTTGTTTTTTCTGCTCGTTTTTTGTAAGCCGCAGTTTTTCTGCCATTGTTTGCCTCGTTAAGTTACCAAGCACAAATAACCAAGATACAAGTTACAAGATACAAACAAGAAACAATAACCAAAATTCAATAACCAAACAATCCAGATGGATTCCCGCTTGCGCGGGAATGACAGACGACCCCTCTGCTCTTTGCCAACGTTTGTCGTTTCCGCCTGATCACTACTCACTGATCACTGATCACTACGCCCCCGGCCAGAATTCGTCTATTAATTCTGTTCGGAAATTTGTTTCTTCGGGTTTGAAGCATTGTGCCAGGATGCTCCAGCCGTTATCCAGCGCTTTTTCCAGCGGGATGTTTACCTTGAGATCCATCATGCCGCTTTCAAAAAGGCCGCCGTATTTCAGGAGTTTCTTGTCCCAGTCGCTCATTCTAAAACCCATGGACTTTTTTTCTTTTGTTTGAATATACTGCGCATAGAGTTGTATCATGCCGTCCATTATCGCTCTGTGGTCTTTGCGGGTGTCTTTGTTAACCTGCTGTTTCAGCCGGCTCAGTGATCCGAACGGCTCGATTCTTCCGTGCCTGAGATAAAACTGTCCCTCGGTAATGTATCCCGTGTTGTCAGGGACCGGATGTGTGATGTCATCGCCGGGCATCGTTGTTACCGCCAGAATCGTGATGGATCCGGCATGCTCAAAATCAACCGCTTTTTCGTATCTTGCCGCGAGCTGAGTGTATAAGTCGCCCGGGTATCCCCTGTTGGACGGAACCTGTTCCATCGTTATCGCGATCTCTTTCAGGGCATCGGCGAAATTTGTCATGTCCGAAAGAAGCACGAGAACTTTTTTTCCTTCAAGCGCGAATTTTTCGGCTACCGCCAGAGAAAGATCGGGCACCATCAAACCCTCCACGGTCGGATCGGCGGCGGTATGAATGAAAAAAATGCTTTTGCTCATCGCGCCGCCGGCTTCAAACGTGTCCCTGAAATACATGTATTGGTCATACTTGAGGCCTATGCCTCCCAGGATGATGATGTCTACCTCGGCCTGAAGGGCGATTCTGGCGAGAAGTTCGTTGTATTCCTCGCCCGAGACCGAAAATATCGGGAGTTTCTGTGATTCCACCAGAGAATTGAAAACGTCTATCATCGGAATATTCGTTCTGACCATTTCTCTGGGGATGACCCGTCGGGACGGATTCGCCGCGGGACCGGCAACTTCCGTCATGTTTTCGGTTATGCCGGGGCCGCCGTCCCGGGGCTCGCCACTACCGTTGAATATCCTGCCGAGCATGTCCGCGGAAAAACCCACGCGCATCGGATGCCCGAGAAACTGCACTTCGTCTCCGGTGGAGACCCCGCGCGCGCCCGCGAACACCTGCAGGTATACCGTCTCGCCGTCAAGACGTATAACTTGCGCCAGGGAAGTGCCGCCGGATGTCGTTATCCGCGCGAGTTCTTCGTAAGCAATGCCCGAGGTTTTGACTGTTACAACGTTGCCGCTTATAGAGAGTATTCTCGTGCATATTTTTCGCATTGCGTGTCCTTTCCGGCGAGAAAATAAAAGACGTAGGGGCACCCCTTGTGGGTGCCCGGCTTTGCTCCGTTTCGGGCGTTTCGGGCGGGCACAAGGCCCGCCCCTACGGGCTTACTTGTTGCGGGCGGACACGTGGGTCCGCCCCTACGGGCTCACTTTTGCGTTCGGTTCCGGTTGAGCCGAGGCGAGTAGCGCGTTTATTGCTTTTTCCTGATCTTTAAATTCCTCGGACTGCCATTTTTTATAGTTCCAATCAATGAAATTATGTCGGATATTATGAAAAAATTCCCTCGCGGCGGTTTTGTTTTTGAAATGGAACTCCTGGCGCAAAACCTCTATCACTTTTTTAAAAGTGTATTTCTGGCGTTCTTCCGATGTGGCGACATCCACGGGGTCAAACCCGTTCTGTTGAAGATATACGCTGTCCAGAAACTGGCCCTTGAGATAAACGGTAAAGTCGTCCAGCGAGGTTCCTTCTTCACCTACGACCTTCATCATCTGGTTGACTCCCTCGCCTTTCGTGAGCATGGTTTTTGCGGCGGCCACCTCTTCGTCCGGGATTATGCTCTTATACTTGCTCCAGCTTGCATGCGGGTCAACCGACGGATACTTGCGGGCTTCGGCCCGTTCCCTGTCAAGGCCGTGGAACGCGCCGACGACCTTAAGCGTTCCCTGCGTTACCGGCTCGTCAAAGTTGCCTCCCGCCGGGCTGACCGTTCCTCCGATGGTGAGCGAACCCCTTGATGAGTCGTTGAGTTCCACGAGGCCGGCTCTCTCATAAAAACTGGCTATGCGGGATTCCAGATACGCCGGATACGCTTCTTCGCCCGGAATTTCTTCTAACCGGCCGGAGATCTCTCTCATGGCCTGCGCCCACCGTGAAGTGGAATCGGCCAGAAGCAGAACGTTGAGCCCCATCTGCCTGTAATATTCGCCCAGCGCGGCCGCGGTGTATACGGAAGATTCTCGCGCGGCTACCGGCATTGCGGACGTATTGCAAATGATGATCGTGCGTTCCATCAGGGATTTGCCCGTGCGCGGGTCGATGAGACGCGGGAACTCTTTCAGCGTTTCCACGACTTCGCCGGCGCGTTCTCCGCAGGCCGCCATGATAACGATGTCTACGTCGGCATACCGGCTGGTTATCTGCTGAAGCACGGTCTTTCCGGCGCCGAACGGCCCGGGAATGCAGTATGTGCCGCCTTTCGCGACGGGGAAAAACGTGTCAATGACCCTTATCTTCGTTACGAGCGGGTCAACGGGCTGTATCTTGCGCCTGTATGCCGTGATGGGAACCTTCACGGGCCATTCAAACGTCATTGTCACGTCGGTGATGCCGCCTTCGGCGTTTTCCAACGCGGCAATCCGCGTGTCTATCGTGTATTTTCCGGCGGGTGTTACCTCTTTGACCCTGTATTCACCGCGAAAATAGAACGGCACCATTATCTTGTGCCGGAAAATGCCTTCGGGAACCTCTCCGAGAACGCTGCCGGCGGTTACCTTGTCGCCCTTTTTGGCCGCCGGAGTGAAATCCCATTTTTTTTCTGATGAAAGAGCGTTGAGTTCTTCTCCCACGGGAAGAAATTCCCCGAATTTTTCGGCCAGACGCGGAAGGGAATTCTGCAAGCCGTCATAAATCTGTGTCAGAAGCCCGGGGCCGAGCTGCACAGACAGCATTCTGCCGGAGAACTCAACCTCGTCTCCGACTTTTATGCCCTTGGGATATTCAAAGACCTGCATGAACGCCTTGTTGGCGCTGATCTTTATGACTTCTGATTTCAGCCGTCGTCCGCGGCTCAACACATAAGCAACCTCGTTTTGAATGACGTTGCCCGGGAATTCTACGGTAACCATATTTCCGTTGACGCCTGTTATTTTACCCAAATGCTTTTTCATTCTTTACCTCACACATGTCGTGAAAAATTTTTTCTCCCCTGTCCTTATTGAAAGACGTCAGGCGTTCCAGCATCCGCAGTTTCAGAAAATAAAACATCAGCCACTTCAGGTCAAAAAAACATGACGCGCTTATGTCTTCAATAAACTTCCACCTGAGCTCTTCAAGGGCTCTTTCCCTGAGTAACGGCGTCTCCATGGACAGGACGCGTTTAATCTCGGCAGATGTTTTGTATGTTTCGTTATTTTTTCTTGCTCGTCGCGCGCCGGCGAGATCGGCGCGCAGTTCCTTGTCAAAGGTTTTCCATTCGTCAAGCGCGTCACGAGAGGC
>CAZGOZ010000046.1:5769-8788 GCA_964528025.1 uncultured Planctomycetia bacterium | reverse complement strand
GGAAGAAATTTCTTTTCATGAAAAAAAAGACATGGTAAGAGGGCTGGATTATTATACCGGCGCGATATTCGAGATTACACATCCTCTACTGGGAGCGCAGAGCGCGCTGGCCGCGGGAGGACGTTATGACGGGCTTGTAAAAAAAATGGGTGGGCCCGATGTAGGGGCCGCCGGATACGCTCTCGGAACAGAAAGGCTGCTTTTGGTTATGGGTGAAAAAGGTGTAGCTGACGCTGTTCCCGGCGCGCTTGTCTTGCCGATAGATAACGAGGCCAGAACGGAAGCATTCCGCATAGCGGCGAAACTTCGGGCAAAAGGAGTGCCTTGCGAAATGGATCATTCGGTGCGGTCATTCAAAGGCCGAATGAGAAAGGCGCATAAAGACGGAAGAAAGACCGTGATAATCATGGGAAGCGAAGAGATCAAAAACGGGAAGCTTCTCGTCAAAGATATGGAGACCGGAGAACAGACAGCGATGTTGTTTGAAGAAGTAGCGGATCATTTTATAAAAAATGAGGCAAAAGGACAGTAGACTTTAGTTTACAGTTCCGGACGGAAAATATGTTACGAACGCACACCTGCGGTGAACTTACCACAAAAGACGTTTCTAAAAATGTATGTCTTTGCGGATGGATCGCGTCGAGACGTGACCACGGAGATATAATTTTCATGGATATCAGGGATAAATTTGGTGTGACCCAGATCGTTTTTGATCCGGAGAAGAACAAGGACGCCCATTCTCAAGCGCACCATCTCAGGGGTGAGTATTGCGTTATGGTTACGGGGAAGGTTTCAAAAAGGCCTGAAGGAACGGTTAACTCAAAAATACCGACGGGTAAGATTGAAGTGGAGGTTGAAGCTGTTGAAGTCTTTTCCACGTCTAAAACGCCGCCTTTTGAGATTCGGGACGATATCGAGGTCTCGGAAGAGATAAGACTTAAATGGCGGTATCTGGACATGAGAAGACCTTCGATGCAGGAAAGGCTCCGCATCAGGCACAAGACCTGCAGGTTCATAACGAATTTTCTTGATGGAGAAGAATTTATTTCGGTAGAAACGCCCATGCTAACCAAGTCCACTCCCGAAGGGGCGCGGGATTATCTCGTGCCGACCAGGGGTCAGGCCGGATATTTTTACGCCCTGCCTCAATCACCGCAGATATTTAAACAGTTGCTGATGGTGGGGGGTGTAGATAAATATTTCCAGATCGCCCGGTGTTTTCGCGACGAGGATTTAAGAGCGGATAGACAGCCGGAGTTCACTCAGCTTGATATGGAAATGTCGTTCGTGGAAGAGGACGACATTTTGGCACTTTCTGAGCGTTTATTCAAAGGTCTTTTTTCGGAGATCCTTGGGAAAGAAATAAAGATACCGTTTCAGAGATTGGATTACGAGGAAGCGTTTGATCTCTATGGAAGCGATAAACCGGATACGCGGTTTGACATGTTTTTGTGTAATCTTACCGAAGTCGCGAAAAAATGCGATTTTAAGATATTTCAGAACGCGCTTGAGGCCGGCGGTAGAGTGATGGCCCTTGTCGCTCCGGGGTACGGCGACATAAGCCGTAAAGAGATAGATAATCTTACGGACTTTGTCTCCGAATACGGGGCCAAGGGACTCGCGTATTTTAAGGTTGAAAAAGAAAAACTCGTTTCGCCCATAACGAAGTTCTTTTCCGAGGAAATGTTGCGGACATTCAGGGAGAAAACAGGGGCCGACACCGGTGACATGATATTTCTGGTCGCTTCTTCCAGAGATGTTGCATGTGAAGCGTTGGGAGCGCTAAGAACCAAGATCGGCCGAGAGAAGGGTCTGATAAACACGGACAAATTCAATTTTCTTTGGGTAGTTAACTTCCCATTGTTCAAGTTTAACAAGGATGAGAAAAGGTGGGTGTCCGAACATCATCCGTTTACTTCATTTAGAAAAGAGGACACGAAATTTCTGGAAAAAGGTGAGCTTGGTAAAGTAAGGTCCGTCGCGTATGATCTGGTGCTGAACGGCTGCGAAATAGGATCGGGAAGTATAAGAATCCATGAAAGGGACATGCAGAAAAAGGTATTTGACGCGCTGGGGCTCAGTCAGGAAGAGTACAGTAAAAAGTTCGGGTTTCTCCTTGATGCGTTTTCTTACGGCGCTCCGCCGCATGGAGGTGTTGCGTTCGGATTAGACCGTCTGCTCACGATTTTTACCGGGGATTCGTCCATCCGGGACGTTATTCCGTTTCCCAAGACGCAAAAAGGTGGTTGTCCTCTTACCGGGGCGCCTTCACAGGTAGCGGAAGGGCAATTGAAGGAGCTTGGGATAAAACTGAGGTAATGACCAAATAGTGACCAAGGTCAATACGTAGTGAACAGTGATCAGTGAATAGTGAACAGTAAAATTCAAATGACAAAGCACAACATACAGTGAACAGTGATCAGTGAATAGTGAACAGTAAAATTCAAATGACAAAGCACAAAATCCAAAATAAATCCAAAATATCAAATCCAAATAATAAAACTTTTATTTATGTTTTGGGTTTTGATATTTGTGCTCATTTTGTGCTTTGAATTTTGTCATTTGACATTATCCATGTATTGGTTATTTAGACAGCGTATTCAGTGTCGCAAAAGGGAGGTTATCATGTATAAGATGATAGTGGTGTTGATCGGTATGGCGCTTCTCGTGTCCGGATGTAAGAAAGACAAGATACGAAGCGGAGTGGATATTTACACTTTTACGAAAGACCGGGTAGACCAGCAGGTTGATGGGAATCAGGGATATGTGGAAGGGAAAGTGCCGGCCGCTCCCGAGAAAAAAGGTATTCCCCAAAGAACAATGATAGGCGTGGATGTGGAATTACCCTCGATTTTTTCTGATGGTGATGACGAGCAAAAACAGGAAAAAACGGTCAAGAAAGAATCAACATGGAAAATGCCGTGGGAAAAAGAAGGAACCCCGGAGTCAAAAGCGGTAGGAACCGCTAAGGTATCCGAAAAAGAGAAAGAAGAAAAACCGAAAGCAGAAAAAAAGATAG
>CAZGOZ010000046.1:0-5669 GCA_964528025.1 uncultured Planctomycetia bacterium | reverse complement strand
ACGGAGATAAATGGTTGATATAACGATACGGCTGAAGGACGATTCCGAAGCGCGCATGCTTTTCGGGAAACATGACGAGAACCTGAAAAAGATTGAGGGCGCTTTTGGCGTTAAGACAGTATTCCGCAATGGTGAGCTTAAAATATCATCTGGAGATAAGGCATCTTTGGCGAAGTCGGAAAAGATTATAAACGGGTTTCTCGCGGTAATACGAAAAGGCGGGCATCTGTCCTCGCGCGACATTGATTACGCGTTAAAGAACACGGAGATCTCGATAGGGCTGGACGATATTTTTCTGGACCGTATACAGGTAAGTTCCAAGCGGGCGTATATTACTCCCAGGAGTGAGGGACAGAAACTTTACATTGAAGCCATCAGAAAACATGACATGGTTTTCGGTATAGGGCCGGCGGGAACCGGCAAGACTTATCTTGCTATGGCCATGGCGGTCAATGCACTTAAAAAAAATCTGGTTTCGCGCATTATACTCACAAGACCGGCGGTTGAGGCGGGTGAAAGTCTGGGATATTTGCCGGGCGATATTTACGAGAAGGTCAATCCTTATCTCAGGCCGTTATACGACGCCTTGTATGACATGGTTGAGCCGCACATGGTGAAGGATTATCTTGACAGGGGAATAATAGAAGTGGCCCCATTGGCATATATGAGGGGAAGAACTCTTAATGATTCGTTCATAATAATGGACGAAGCTCAGAATTCTACGCCCGAGCAGATGAAAATGTTTCTGACACGTCTGGGATTTGACTCAAAAACCGTCATAACGGGGGATGTTACACAAAGCGACCTTCCGAGGGGTAAAGAGTCAGGCCTGGTTCACGCGACATCGCTTCTTGCAAAAGTGAAAGGGATAGGATTTGTCAGGCTCAAAGGGGAGGACGTGGTCAGGCATGAACTCGTTCAACAGATTATAAGGGTGTATAAGGAAGAGAGCGAAACGAGAAATGAATAAAAACAACTGGTTCGGAGTTTTGAAGAAATTGGTCAGGCGGCAGGAAAGCATTTCCGTCTTACTGATCTTACTGTTTATCACGGCGGCGCTTTTCAGCGTGTTTATAAGCCCTCATTTGTATCAGCAAAAGATACATGAGGGGAATATAGCCCTCAAGGATGTGTATGCGCCTTACGATTTTTCCTATTTTTGGAAGATTGACGAAGACAGCACGCTGAAAGCGAAAGAAGCGGCTTCCGCGGACGTTCCTTATTTTTTCAAGCGGGATGTTGCCTCCGAAAAGAAGGCGCTGACCGGAATCAATCATTTTTTTGAGCTTCTGGATATGGAGAGAAAACGGGCTGTTCCGATTGGAGAGAAGGTAAGCGGGTTAAAAGACAGCCTTGGCAAAGAGCTGCCTGAGAAAAACATAAAACTTTTTCTGGAATATCCGGATGCGGATAAACTTAAAGAGAAAGTTCTATCCGTGTTTGACAGGATATTCCTGATAGGGTATGTCAGCGAGAAAGAAGCGGAACGTCTGAAAGAGGAAAAAGTCCGCAAGGTAACCGTTTTTAATGAGAATACAGGTGATGAAACAAAACGTTCTCCGCAAGACCTTTTGCGAAAGCAGGGCATGGAGACGGCCATGGATGAATATATTACCGAACAGTTTGAAGACTCCCGCAAGATGAAACAGCCGGTGTTAGACCTGGTTGCCGAATATATCCGTCCGAACCTTGAACCCGATGATAAAAAGACGGTTGCGCGCAAAGAAGAAGCTGTCAAAAAAGCCAAACCGATATATCACAAATGGACTGTAAAAAAGAATGAGCTTATTATAGAAAAAGGGAAGAGGGTGGACGGCAGTCATATCGCCCAGATATCGCAACTCAGAAGGGTATTTCGGCCGGGGATAACGCCGACCTTCTTTTTCGGCGTGCTGCTTCTTTTTCTGTTGCTTTGTCTGGTTGCGGCTATTCATTCATTGTTCAACCAGAAAGAGAATTTTCTCCGGAATACAAGAGACATTGCAATCGTTCTTCTGAACATGTTTGTCATGATAGTCTTAGCAGATTTTATCATGCGGTCGCCGCAGCCCACTTACTTTATCCCCATGGCCGGCATGGGCATGATTATCACTCTTCTTGTCGGTTTTAACGCGGCGTTTATCAGTGTTGTTCTGATGAGCATACTGATATCCCTGCTTGTCGGGGGGAAGATTGAAGTGACCCTCGCTCTAATGGTCGGAAGCACGGTGGGGATGTTCGCTGTTAAAGACGCTCGCCGCCGCGGGAAAATATTGCTGGCGGGCCTATTGGCGGGTCTGGCAAAATTCGCCGCGATTATCTGTATAGGGCTGATTAACGACATGGAGCTTGATTTTTATGTAAAAGACGGTATTTGGGGGATAGCCAGCGGAATTTTTTCGGGGTTCATGGTCATGGGACTTTTGCCGGTCTTTGAATATATTTTTAAGACCCCCACGAATATCAGCCTGCTGGAGTTGTCGGATTTAAACCATCCGCTTTTAAAGAAGCTGGCAATGGAAGCTCCGGGGACGTATCATCACAGCATCATGGTCGGGAACCTCGCGGAAGCGGCCTGTGACTCGATAGGAGCGAACAGTTTGCTGGCGAGAGTCGGCGCGTATTATCATGACATCGGTAAAATGTCCAAGGCCGAATATTTCAGCGAAAATGAAATGGGAACCGGCTCCAGGCACGTAAACCTGACCCCTTCAATGAGCGCGTTAATCATAGGTAAGCATGTAAAAGACGGCGTGGAGACTGCTAAAAAATATAAACTAAACGATAGGATTATAGATTTTATTACACAGCATCACGGAGACAGTCTCATATATTATTTTTATCAGGAGGCGGTAAAAAAAGCGGGAGAGGGGGCAGTGCTGGATAAGGAGAATTTCCGTTATCCGGGGCCGCGGCCACAGACAAAAGAAAGCGCGATTATTCTCCTGTCTGATTCCGTTGAGGCATCGAGCCGCACGCTCAGTGATCCCACGCCGTCAAGCATCAGGAATCTCGTGCGGAAGATAATTAACAACAAGTTTATTGATGGACAACTTGACGAATGTGATCTTACTCTCAGAGACATGCATGAGATAGCGGACAGTTTTGTGCGGGTTCTCATGGGGGTGTTTCATTCAAGACTAAGTTATCCCGAGGATGTTACAAAAGAACAAAACGGAATGTTGCCGCAGGACAATGCGAATAACAATAAGAAACCGAAATACGAAGCGGAAGATTGATCTTTCAAAAGTGCGGAAGGCCGCGACGGCCGTTCTCGAGGCATTTAAAAAAGACCGGGTGGCGATAAACATAGTATTTTCTGGAAATGCGGAAATACGGATCCTTAACAGGGAACACCTCGGCCACGACACCGCCACGGATGTGCTCGCTTTTCCCGCGGGAGAGGCGCCTGTGGCAGATCCGGAGCGCTCGGGAAAACGAACGCGCAGTTTTCTCGGGGATGTGATTATTTCGTCGGATAAAGCGGCTGAACACGCGAAGATTTACGGAACCGCTTCGGAGGAAGAAATAATTCGTTATGTAATACACGGCATACTGCACCTTCTCGGATATAAAGATAATAATCGAAAAAATAGCGCGGCGATGAGAAAAAAAGAGAATGAATTTTTACGAAAAACCGGAAAACAGTCATAACAAGAGTTTTATTCGCAGTGTGAATGCTGCTCTGGAGGGAGTGGTTCACACGCTCCAGTCCGAGCGGAACATGCGGATACATTTTCTGTTGGGATTTCTGGTTCTCATAGCGGGCATTTATTTTAACATAACGGCTGTGGAATTCATGCTGCTGTGTTTTGCCGTTACGTTTGTTTTGGTCGCGGAAATGTTCAATACGGCTATAGAACGCACCGTGGAGCATATAGGGGCAGGGCAGCACGCTCTTGCAAAGATTATAAAGGATATTGCGGCCGGGGCCGTTTTTGTCAGCGCAATTAACGCGATTGTGGTGGGATACATTTTGTTGGCCAGACGCGTGGGACGGTGCATTGATGAAAAAGCTTTTTATATCATCAAACAATCTCCGTGGCATATAACTCTGATAGTGTTTTTGGTTGTTATCGGCCTGGTTCTGCTTATAAAAGTGGTGCGCAGGGAGAAACATCTTCTGTCGGGGGGCATGCCGAGCGGACACGCCGCTATCGCGTTTGCGGTCTGGGTCGTGGTTTCTCTTGTCACGGAGAACGCTCTCGTGAGTTTGCTGGTGTTTTTTCTTGCGGTTCTTATCGCGAAGAGCCGCGTGGTCAGCAAAATACATTCTCCGGTTCAGGTCTTTGCGGGCAGCGTTCTGGGAGCGTTGGCGGCCCTTATTGTATTTCAACTATTGTACTAGGGGGAGATTATGGCTAAAGAACGAAAATGGAATAAACCGATAATCAGTTTCATAAACGGAATCGCGATATTGTTGCCGATAGTCGTTACCATAGCGCTCGTAAAGTTTTTGGTGATACAGGTGAACAATCTTGTGCTGAACCCCATCATAAAATCCCTGACCCTTGTTACAGGGGAAATGCAGCGGGTTTATCTCGCGAAAGCCCTGATTTTTTTTATCGTGATATTTGCGGTAATGGTTATAGGATGGGCCGCGAAGATATTGTTCATTAACCGCGCTTTTTCATTCGGAGAGAGGGTTCTTTTAAGGGTCCCGTTTCTCGGAAGAATATATAACGCGGCGAAACAGATATTCGCGGCGTTTATCGGCCATGGGAAGACGATTTTTAAACAAGTCGCGCTCGTGGAATACCCGAGCAAGGGGCTATATGCGCTGGGTTTTACGACAGGAACCACGAAGGGTGAAATAAGAGATTCGATGGCGGGAAACGGTATCAACGTGTTTATTCCGACTACGCCCAATCCAACGAGCGGGATGTTTATAATCGTGCCGAAAGAGAGCATACGGTTCCTGAAGATGAGCGTGGAAGAGGGCATGAAAATGATTGTTTCCGGGGGGGCCGTATCTCCGGATTTTCAAGAGCCGTTACTGGAAGAATAAGAGGCATGGGACAGCAGGAAACCGAAGGAATTATTCTCCGAAAATATTGCCTGAGAGAGACCAGTTATATTCTGGTCGTGTTTACGAAGGCGTTCGGAAAAATAAAAGGGGTTATCAAGGGGGTTCGTGGGTCTTCAGCAACCGCAGGCGGAAACCTTGAGATTTTCACGCGGTGCCGGGTGCTATTTTACAGAAAAAAGAAAAGCTCTTTGGATTTGATCACGCAGTGTGAGGCGATGGAACCGTTTCTTTCGGTAAGAAATGATATTGAAAGAGTGACATACGCCAGCTATTTTCTGGAATTGATAGACGCGATGACGGATGAGCATGATCCGAACGAAAAACTTTATAATATACTTCTGGAGAGCCTCAGGTTAATGGGGACTCCCTCGAGCGCAAAAAGAATTGCCAGAATATTTGAATTAAAAATGCTTGACGCGTTGGGATTAAGCCCGCGCCTCTCGAGTTGCACCGGGTGCGACGGAGAGGTTAAGGAAGAGGCGAAATTCAGCGTGGAGAACGGGGGGATGTTGTGTGTCCAGTGCAGTTCCCGGTTAAGAACGGGAATGCGCCTCTTGCCGGGAACCATGAACTTCATGCGGCGCATACAGATCAGCGAGTTGGCTAAAACCGACCGCATTAAGGTGACGAAAGAAGTAGGCAGAGAGACAGAGGAAGTTCT
>CAZGOZ010000045.1:4794-8936 GCA_964528025.1 uncultured Planctomycetia bacterium | reverse complement strand
CCTACGAAACAAACGGGGCCGGTTTGACCCGACCCCGCGCCATCAAGCCGTGTGCTGAAAAGAATTGGTTGCCTGGTAATCCAGGTGGGTGCCGTCTCAACGATTCCTAAGAACCGCCGAAGGTAAGCTCCCGATTTCTTAGTGTTGGCACAATCCTTAACCGCTCGTCACGAACCCGACAGAAATTATGATTTATTGTAACACCGTGACGGGCGCGGAGCAATATCTTTTGTTGGTGACGAAAGACGCAAGGGCGAATGATTATTCGCCCATACGTCTTTTACTTTTAATTTCGTCCCCGAAGAAAAGATGAAAATAGAATTCGTACGGGCGAATAATCATTCGCCCTTGCGGTTGTTTGTCACCGAAACGCAACGTTGAATTTCTCGGTGAGAGCGGTTTTGATTCGCGTGTGGACGGACTCGATTTCTTTGTCGGTTAGGGTTCGCATGCCGAGGCCATATGTGATGCTGAAAGAAAGACTTTTTTTGCCTGAGGGGACCTGCTTACCTTTATATACATCCACGAGCTCTATTTCCTGTATTATGTCCTCGCCGACCGACCGGATCACTTCCCGAATCTTGCCGGCGGGAAGATCCGCCTCACAAAGAACGGAAATATCCCGCGATGACGACGGGAAACGCGGAACGGCACGGTAACGGCTCAACAGAACGGCTTTTTTCATGATCTTGTCCAGACGCAGCTGGCACACGAATACCGGCTGGCCGATATCATACGCGTTTAGCATGTCCGCGCCTGCTGTTCCAAGAAAACCGGCATCTTCCGTCTGCTCAAAGAGTTTTACACCAGCGCACGTTTCCATTCCCGAAAGTGCTGCTTCATGAAACGTCACCGGGATTTTTAACCTTTTCAGGAACATCTCCACGGCGCCTTTCAGGTCGTAGAGATCCGCCTGTTTTTTGCCTTCCCGCCAGTCTCTGCGCAAAACACCTGTCATGCCCACGCACAGCGCGGGTATCTCGGAAATCTTTTTCCCTTCGCCCTCGCGCATATAAATCTTGCCTATCTCAAAAAGAGCGAGATCCGTGTTTTTTCTGTTCAGGTTCCACGCAATCGTCCTCAGCATGCCGTCAAGCAGATGCGGCGTAAGTACCGCATGTTCCTCGGATAGCGGGTTCTTGAGACCGATTGGAACGCCGACAGTGGTGTCCGGAAAACGTTCCGCATCCGGCCTGCTTATCAAGCTGTATGTCATGATTTCGGAAAGCCCCAGACCGCAAAGCATATCCTTTAGTTTTTCCGCGACCCGACGGTCATGTGTTTTTCTTCCGGTCTCCGGAATAAAGTTTGCCATCGTCATGGGCATGCTGTCGTATCCCTGTACTCTGGCAATCTCTTCCACCAGGTCCACTTCCTGAGTGATGTCTTCTCTGAAAGACGGAACAGACACTGACATGCTGCCGCTTTTGGCAATAGTAACGGTCATTCCGAGACGGCGGAACAGACTTTTTACCTTGTCTTTCCGCAAGGGAACACCGAGTATCTCCGCAGCCTTTTCCACATCAAGTTTCACGGAAGTTTTCTTTGCGCTAAGTTTTCCCGTATCGTAAAAGGCGCATATTCTGCCGCCGGTCTCATCGCCGATAAGCCGGGCGGCCCGATCCGATGCCGGTTTCACCATGTCTTTATCCACGCCGCGTTCGAAACGGTAACCGGACTCGCTTGATAAACCCAACAGCCGCGCTGTGCGCCGGATGGATGCCGGATCAAAATACGCGCTTTCCAGCAGTATGTTTTTCGTGGCACCGGTAACTTCCGTATCGACCCCCCCCATGATGCCGGCGATGGCTATCGGCCGCGCGTCGTCCGCGATTACCAGCATGCCCGGCGCAAGCTCTCGTTGGGTGCCGTCAATCGTGGTTATCTTCTCGCCCTTCACCGCTTCTCTGACAATAATCCGGTTGCCTTTAATTTTATCCAGGTCAAATGCATGCATCGGCTGGCCCGTCTCCATTAAACAGAAATTTGTCACGTCCACGACACCGTTGACCGCGCGCATGCCCAGAGCGAGTATTTTTTCGGTCATTTCTCCGGCAGTCGCCGTGATGTGCGTATCCGTGATAACACGCGCCGTGTATCGCGGACATAATTTTTTATTTTTTATCGCGCATTTTATTTCCGGTCCTTTACCCGTATTTCGCGGAGCTTTCATGTCCGGCAAACGCAGCTTGGCGGCGGTTACCGCGGCGACTTCCCGCGCCAGGCCGATAATATTCAGGCAATCCGGCCTGTTGGAGGTTATCTCCATTGACATCACGCTATCGGATCCGACCTTCTTAACTTCTTCCACTTCTGAACCCGACATCGTCAGGAGTTCCGCTACACGCGCGGGCGAGCTCTTGAGGTCAATGTATTTTTTTAGCCATGCGTAACTAAGTTTCATGTGAACTGTTCCAGAAATCTTGTATCGTTTTCGTAAAAAAGACGGATATCTTCAATGCCGTAAAGCAGCATTGCGATCCGCTCAACACCCATACCAAACGCAAACCCCGTATACTTTCCGGGATCAACCTTAACGGCCTTGAACACTTTAGGATTCACCATGCCGGCGCCCATTATCTCAAGCCATCCGCCTCCCGAACACACACGGCATCCGGCTCCTCCGCAAATTATGCACGAGATGTCCACTTCAACGCTGGGTTCGGTGAACGGGAAAAAATGCGGGCGGATCCGCATCTTAATGTCGGGGCCGAACATGCTCCGGCAGAAAACGGAAAGCACGCCTTTGAGATCGGAAAACCGCACGCCTTCGGCGACTGCAAGCCCCTCTACCTGATGGAACATAAATGAATGTGACGCGTCTACCGCGTCGGGCCTATACACGCGGCCCGGCATGATAACTCGTATCGGCGGTCGCTTGTTCTGCATCACACGAATCTGGACGTTTGAAGTGTGGCTGCGCAACAGATACTTATCGTCAACATAAAACGTGTCAAACGCGTCGCGCGAAGGATGGTCCAGCGGGATGTTCAGCGCCTCAAAGTTATAAAACTCGGTCTCTACTTCCGGTCCGTCCGCGATACTGAATCCGAGTGAGACGAAAATCTCGTTTATCCTCGCCATGACGCGCGTTATCGGATGAAGCGTTCCTATGCCGGGTTTTATTCCCGGTAAGGTCATGTCCGGCGCGTTTTGCTTGCTGTTCCTCAGGTTGTACGCGAGACACGCATTTATCTCTTTCAGGGTTTCGCCAAAAAACTGTTTCAGCTCGTTGGCCTTTTGGCCGGCCTCGCGTTTCGCGCCGGCGTCAAGGCCGGAAAGCGCGCGCAGAATACCCGTTAACGCGCCTTTGCGGCCGAGGTATTTTACCCTGAGACGTTCCGCGCCGGCCGCATCATCGCATGAGGCCGCTTCCGTCTCAAACGCCGTTCTTATTTTTTCAAGTTCCGTCAGGACATCCATTTTTCGTGTCAGCTCTTTCTTTTTTTGAGCTCTTCTATCCTGGAGTTCTCGCCGAAAACTACGAGGACATCTTCTTTCGTGAGGATATCATCGGCCTGCGGAGTAACGTTGGTCTGCTCTTCCGTGTGTTCTTCACCATTCTTCGTGGTCGTGGTTTTTTTCTTTATGGCTATCACGTTAAGGCCGTATCTCGCCCTTATTCCTATCTCCCGCAGGGTTTTCCCGGCAAACTTCTGCGGGGTAAGGATTTCAATTATGCTTGAGTTGCCGGATAGACCTATCTGGTCCAGCACCATGCCTGATGTGGAAATAAGTGTTTCTGCCACCCGGACTCCGGTGTCTTTTTCCGGCAGAATCACTCTTGTCGCCCCCACTTTTTCAAGCACTTTCTTATGTTCCATGTTGGTTGCCTTGCATACTATTACCGGCACTCCGAGGTCTTTAAGGAGCAGCGTGACGAGAATGCTGGATTCCAGATCCGACCCGATAGCACAAACGGCGACGTCAACCTTGTCAAGACCTACGGACTTCGCGGCTCTTTCCTCCGTGCAGTCCAGACAAACCGCCTTTGTGACAATGTCCATGACGTCGTGAACTAAATCCTCGTCTTTGTCTATGGCAATGACTTGCTGCCCTTTTTCCGCAAGCGTCAGCGCGACACTCGCCCCGAATCGTCCCAGACCTATAACAGCAAACTGTTTCATTTTTATCCTCCTGTT
>CAZGOZ010000045.1:0-4694 GCA_964528025.1 uncultured Planctomycetia bacterium | reverse complement strand
TACCCGACCATAACGTTCTCTTCGGGATAAGTGTAAGAGTGTTTTCTCTCTTTGAACGCCACCGCCAACGCCAGTGTTAACGGGCCTACCCTGCCGGCGAACATTGTCGCGATTATGCAGAGCTTGGAAGCGGAGTTCATGTCGGCGGTTATCCCTGTGGTCAGCCCGACCGTTCCGAAAGCGGAAACAACCTCAAATAAAGACCGCATCAACGAACCGTTCATTTGCGTCTGTTCGCCCCGAAAGAACGACAGAAGCACGGTAAAAACGAATATCCATGCAAGCGCCAGAAAAAATATGACAAATGATTCTTTGACGATCTGTTGGGGAACCGAACGGCCGAACGCCATAACACGCCGTTTGTTCTTCAGCGCCGCGATTACCGACATTATTACCACCGCGAACGTGCAGGTTTTTATGCCGCCGCCCGTGGAACCGGGAGACGCGCCGATAAACATAAGAAGTGTCAGCACTACGACCGAAGGCACGGAAAGACCTCCGATGGGCAGAGTGTTAAACCCGGCGGTTCTGGCCGTTACCGACTGGAACACCGAACCCCATAGACGCTGCGGCCATGACATCGCAGTCATGACGTTGTTCTTCTCAAATAAAAGCAGCGCCGCCGCGCCGAAAGCAATCAGCGCGAATGAAACGGCGAGCACGATCTTTGACTGCAAACTCAATCTTCTGGAAACGCCTCGCTTCCAAAAAAGACCCATGAGATCCAGAATAACAATAAATCCGATGCCGCCCAGAAAAATAAGACCTATCATCGTGAGATTGATATACGGGTCGGCCTCAAAACGCGTTAAGCTATCGCGGAAAAGTGAAAAACCGGCGTTGCAGAATCCCGAGACAGCGTGAAACACTGACGTCTCCAGTGTTTCCATGATGCCCCAGTCCGTTATTCGCTGCCATCGCCAGAAAAGAAAAGACGCGCCTATTGCTTCGGCCGCAACGGTGATTGTAAGGATATACAGGATTAGTTTTTTAAGGCCAAGTACGTTCTGCCGATCCAGCGTGGCGGTTACAACATCCGTTTCACTGAAACCGATTCGCCGGCCCAGCATGACGGCGAACAGGGTTGAGAAGGTCATTATGCCCAGTCCGCCTGCCTGGAAAAGCGCAAAGATAACCCATCTGCCGAACGGGGAAAAATACGTTCCCGTGTCTCTGACAACCAGACCCGTAACACAGGTAGCGCTTGTCGCGGTAAACAGGCTGTCTACCAGGGGAAGCCTGCCCGGCCCCGGAGTCGCCGCCGGAAGCGACAACAGAACCGTGCCGATAACAATAGCGCACAGAAAACTCGCTATCAATAATTGCGGGGGCCGTAACCTTCCCATGTTTTTACCCCTTGATCTTTTTCACCAACGTCTTGAATCCGCGGTTATCGCATGCCGCGATATCCGCCAGGACCTTCCTGTTGAGCACTATCTCGTTCTTTTTCAATCCCGCGATGAACTTGCTGTAGGAAATCCCTTCTGCCTTGCATGCCGCCGTGATGCGGTTTATCCACAGCGCGCGGAAGTCGCGTTTTTTGTTCTTGCGTCCCGCGTAGTTGTAGATCAAACTCTTCCGGAGGGCTTCTTTTGCCAATTTACTCAATTTGGATCTCGGGCCGCGCTGTCCTTTTGTGGCCTTGAGAACGCGTTTTCTCCTCTTGAGCGAACTTGGTGCGTGTTTAACTCTTGTCATGTTGTTTCCTTCCCTTTATGTGCGTCTGTCTTTATTTTCGCCGAAAAATGAAATTCGTAGGGGCACCCCTTGTGGGTGCCCTGCTTTCCACCGTTTCGGGCGGGCACAAGGCCCGCCCCTACGTGCTCATCCATACGGCAGCAGTTTTTTTATTTTTTTCTCAAAGGTCTTGTGCACTACCGTTGCTTTCGTCAGGCCGCGTTTGCGTTTTCGGCTTTTTTTAGCGAGGATGTGCCTCTTTCCCTCTTTTGACCTTTTCACTTTGCCTTTGGCGGTCAGTTTAAACCGTTTCTTCACGCCTTTTTTTGTTTTTAGTTTTGGCATCTCGTGTCCCCATTCCCTTCCGCTTATTCTTTTTCTACACTTTTCGGTATCAGCGTCATCATCATTGTCCTGCCCATGGTTTTCGGTCTTTCTTCCATCTCCCCTATGGCAGATACGTCTGTTGCTATCTTGTTTAAAAGGTTCATTCCCAAATCCTTGTGGGCGTTTTCCCTGCCCCTGAACCGCAGCGAAACCCGCACCTTGTCTTTGGCGGACAGGAATTCTTTTATCTGTTTCAGTTTTACCTGATAATCATGTTCCTCAATTTTTGGCTTGAAACGCACCTCTTTTAAGTGAGTTACATGCTGTTTTTTCTTGGCCATTTTCTGTTTTTTCTTCTGTTCGTACTTGAACCTGCTGTAATCCATGATGCGACATACCGGTGGATCTACGTTCGGCGCCACTTCAACAAGATCCATCCCGTTTTCCACGGCCTTGTCAATTGCCTCCCGAATGCCCACAACGCCCAGTTGAGTGCCATCGTCGTCCACCAACCGCACTTTCAACGCCCGTATTTTGCTGTTGATTCGCGTACGGTCCTCAAATCTCTTCGGTCGTCCTTTTCCAAAACCAGGTTTATATGCGATGATCTTCCTCCTTTTTTAACAAAACTCATCAACGGCACGCCTCAGCCGGGTGATGAAATCCTCGAGATTCACCGAACCCGTATCGCCGCGCTGTTTTCTGTCTCTGACAGAAACCGTGCCGCTTTCCGCCTCTTTATCCCCTATAACAACCATATAAGGGATTTTGGCCAATTCGGCGTCCCTTATTTTTTTCTGCATTTTTTCATTTCTTGAATCCGTTTCCACGCGAAACCCGGCGTCGCGCAGTTCTTTTTCCGCCTGACGCGCATACTCAAGGTGCGCTTCCGCAATGGGAACGATCATCACCTGTACCGGCGCCAGCCATAGCGGAAAAGCGCCGCCATAATGCTCGATCAGCGCGCCTATGAAACGCTCCAGGCTGCCCAGTATCACACGGTGTAACACGATCGGGCGTTTCTCACTGCCGTCCCGATCGGTGTACTTCATGTCAAACCGTTCGGGCAGGGCGAAATCGCATTGTATCGTCGCGCATTGCCAGGCCCTTCCGAGAGCATCTTTAAGTTTTATGTCTATTTTCGGGCCGTAAAACGCGCCGTCACCTTCATTAACTTCGTATTTAACGCCTTTCGCCTGAAGAGCGTTCGCAAGAGCATCCGTGGCGTCTTTCCAATCTTGGTCGGTGCCGATATGTTTCGGCGGCCTGGTGCTCAGCTCAACCTCAAACTCATTAAAACCGAATGTCTTCAGCGTTTCGTCCACGAAATCTATCACGCCCGCAATCTCTTGTTCTGCCTGCTCTCGCAGACAAAAAATATGCGCATCGTCCTGAGTAAAACCTCTGACCCTGAGAAGACCGTGAAGCACGCCGGATTTTTCGCGCCTATAAACACTGCCCAGTTCAAAATATCTTATCGGGAATTCCCTGTAGCTTCTCTTTCGGGACAAATAAGCCAGTATGTGCCCGGGACAGTTCATCGGCTTGACGGCATATTCCTGTCCATCGCTCTTAAAAGTATACATGTTCTCTTTATAATAGTCGTAGTGCCCCGACTTAACCCAAATATCGCCTTTAAGGATATGCGGGCTTGAGATCAGCTGATATCCTTTTTCTGTATGTTTTGCCGTTATGTAATTGGCGATAATCTGCCGAAGCATGGCGCCCTTGGGATGAAACAGAACAAGCCCGGGCCCCATCAACTCGTTAAAACTGAAAAGGTCTAACGCTTTTCCGAGTTTTCTGTGATCGCGTTTGCGCGCTTCTTCAACGAGCGCGAGATACTTTCTGAGTTCTTTTCTGTCAGCGAACGCAGTGCCGTATATCCGCTGCAGCATCGCGTTGTTTTCGCTTCCTCGCCAGTATGCGCCGGCTATGGATAACAGCTTGACCGCGCCTATCCCGCCGGTGCTCTCAAGATGCGGGCCTTTGCACAGATCTGTGAAAGAACCATGCTCATATAGTGATACATTTTTCACGTCAAGGTCTCTCAGGATTTCAAGCTTGTATGTCTCTTTGTTCTTCGCGAATATTTTTTCCGCTTCTTTCACGGTTACGGATTTTTTCGCAAAAGGAAGGTTCTCTTTTATGATGCTCTCCATCGTCTTTTCGATTTCCGGGAGATCTTCCGGCACGAGGAACGCGCCGGTCGTTTTCCCGCCGGGAGCGTTTTTACACTCCGAAAAATCAAAATCGTAATAGAACCCGTTCTCTATCGCCGGACCTATTCCAAGTTTTACTCCCGGGTAAAGCCGTTTCACCGCATCGGCCATCACGTGCGCCGCGCTGTGCCGCATCTTTTCAAGATTTTTGTCGGGTTTTGTCATATTTTACTTTCGCGCTCTGCTGTCATCCCCATGACAATGGGAATCCATTCTGGATTCCCGCTTTCGGCCCTCGACTTCGCTCGGGGCAGGCGGGAATGACAGGAAAAAATCGAGATTCGGGCGCAATCTCGTTCTATTTTCTTCTATTTTCTATTGCTCTATCAAATTTTGTTTTGCTTGGTCCCTCTCGTTTGGTCCTTTGCGTTTGGTCCTTTGCGTTTGGTCCTTTGCGTTTGGTCCTTTGCGTTTGGTCCCTCGACTCGTTCGCTTTGCTCTCTCGCTCGGGATCAAATTTTGTTTTGC